>NZ_JBVVPX010000043.1:0-57155 GCF_055811375.1 Mesorhizobium sp. WSM4848 | reverse complement strand
CCATCTGGTTCGAGGCTCAGTCGCTTACATCGCACAAAAAACCTTCCGTGCAGATACAAGGGGTGTTCCAGCTTGGCGCCGCCGCACTCCGTCCAGCACCCCTCAACCGTCTTGGCGCTACGCGCCAAGCGCCAGCGCGCGCTCTCCCTTCTCCCCTTGTGGGAGAAGGTGGCCGCGAAGCGGCCGGATGAGGGGTGTTCCAGCTTGGCGCCGCCGCGCTCCGGCCAGCACCCCTCATCCGTCTTGGCGCTGCGCGCCAATCCACCTTCTCCCACAAGGGGAGAAGGAGAGGCTCTACCCGACAAACGCGCGCTCGACGACGAAGCTTGCCGGATGATGCAGCGAGCCTTCCTCGAAGCCGAGGCTTTCGGCCAGCTCCTTGACATCCCTGAGCATGTGCATCGAGCCGCAGATCATGATGCGGTCGGTCTCGGGGTCGAGCTTGTCGATGCCGAGATCGGCATAGAATTTTCCCGAGCCGATGAGCGCGGTGATGCGGCCCATGCGCTCGGAGGGTTCGCGCGTCGTCGAATTGTAGAGCGTGACGCGGCCGCCGGTCAGCTCGCCGATCAGCGGGTCGTTCTCCAGCTCTGCAACCAGCTCCTGGCCGTAGGTCAGTTCGGCATTGTCGCGGCAGGTGTGGGTCAGCACGACCTGCTCGAATTTCTCAAAAGTGTCGGGATCGCGCAGCAGGCTGGCGAAGGGCGCGATGCCGGTGCCGGTCGAGATCATGAACAGGCGCTTGGCCGGGGTCAGCGCGTCGACCACCAGCGTGCCGGTCGATTTTTGCCGCATGATGACGGTGTCGCCGATCTCGATTTTTTGCAGCTGCGAGGTCAGCGGGCCTTCCGGCACCTTGATCGAAAAAAATTCCAGCTCGTCGTCCCAGGCCGGGCTGGCGATCGAATAGGCGCGGAACACCGGCTTTTCGGCATTGGGCAGGCCGATCATGACGAACTCGCCGGAGCGGAAGCGCAGCGATTGCGGCCGGGTGATGCGGAACGAGAACAGCCGGTCGGTAAAATGCTTCACCGAGACCACGGTTTCGGCATAGACATTGGCCGGTATAGGGAACTGCAGCGGCCGGGCGCCGGCGATGTCGAGCGCGGATGTGGTGTTCATCAAACCTAACCTTCTGGCCCAGCCGGGGCGCTGACGCCAAATCTTCTGCTGCGCGCCCGAACCGATCAGGTTCCGGCGTGCCGTCTGCACGCTAAGCTCTTGTGTCCGGAATTTATTAGTATACAAATGATATTTGCGTCAAGACGCCAGCCTGAAACAGCTTTCCAAACTGAGACATATCTGTAGTCCTGACATTTCGGGTTTCGACAATGGAAGAGAATTTTTCGGCGCAGACGCTGGATTCCTCGGGCAGCGTCGTCGCCGGCATCGATGTCGGCGGCACCTTTACCGACCTGCTGCTGATCGACGGCCGTAATGGTGGCAAGGTGCATATCGCCAAGACCCCGACCACCATCGACAACCAGGCTTTTGGGGTCGTTTCGGCGCTCAGTGCCACGGACTTCCCGGTCGACCGCATCGACCTCATCGTGCACGGTACGACCACGACCACCAACGCAGTGCTCGAGCGCCGGCTGGCCAAAACCGGCATGATCACCACGCGCGGCTTTCGCGACGTCATCGAGCTTGGCCGGCGAACGCGGCCGCAGGCCTATGGCATGACCGGCAGCTTCGTCCCGATCATTCCGCGCAACCTGCGGCTTGAAGTGTCGGAGCGCGTCGAAGCCTCGGGCGCGGTGCGCATCCCGCTCGACGAAGCCGAGATGCGCGCGGCGGTTTCACAATTGATCGCGGCCGGTTGCGAATCGCTCGTCATCCACTTTTTGCATTCCTACGCCAATCCGGCGCATGAGCGGCGCGCCGCCGAGATCGCCGCTGCGCTCTGGCCGAACGGCTACATCACGACGGGCCATGCGCTGCTGTCGGAAGCGCGCGAATTCGAGCGCGGCGTCACCGCCTCGGTCAACGCCTCGGTGCAGCCGATCCTCGAGCGCTATGTCGAACGGCTGCGCAGGGAATTGGCAGCAAAAGGCTACGCCCGCGACTTCCTGATCATGAACGGCAATGGCGGCATGATCTCGGCCCGCTTTGTCACCCGTGAATCGGCCAAGACCGTGATGTCGGGCCCGGCCTCCGGCGTCATCGCCGCCGCCTATACCGGAAAGCGCGCCGGCTTCGAAAACCTGGTCACCTACGACATGGGCGGCACCTCGACCGACGTGGCGCTGATCCGCAATGCCGAACCGGCGGTGTCGAACGAGATCGAGATCGAATATGCGATGCCGATCCATGTGCCGATGGTGGCGGTGCACACCGTCGGCGCCGGCGGCGGCTCGATCGCCCGCGTCGATGCGGCAGGCCTGATCCAGATCGGCCCGGAAAGCGCCGGCGCCAATCCCGGCCCGATCTGCTACGGGCGCGGCGGCGTTGAACCGACCATCACCGATGCCAATCTGGTACTCGGCCGGCTGGCGCCGAAAAAGCTGCTCGCGGTCGAGAACCCGGTCACATCAGAACACGTCACCGGCATTTTTGAGGACAGGATCGGCCGCCCCACCGGCCTGTCCGGCGTCGAGGCGGCGGGCGCGGTGCTGCGGCTCGGCAACATCAAGATGGCCGGCGCCATCCGCATGGTCTCGGTGTCGCGCGGCCACGATCCGCGCGATTTCGCGCTGTTCGCATTCGGCGGCGCCGGTCCGCTGCATGCCACAGCCCTGGCGCGCGAACTCGGCCTGCCCAAAGTGCTTGTGCCGGCGCGACCGGGCATCACCAATGCGCTCGGCTGCGTCGTCGCCGATCTCCGGCACGATTTCGTCAACACCGTCAACCAGCCGGTAGCCGCTCTCGATGAAATCCAGCTTCACGCGATATTGGAACGGCACCGAAACGAAGGTGAAGAGCTGATCGGCAAAGAGGCAGTAAAGCCGGAGACGATCCGCGTCACCCATTCCGCCGACATGCAGTTCGTCGGCCAGACCCACATCATCAACGTGCCGCTGCCGTGGTCCTCGGTAACGCGCGCCGTGCTGCAGCAACTGTTCGAAAAGGCCTATTTCGCCCGCTTCAAGGTCGAGCTGCCGGAAATCCGCGCCAATCTGGTCAACCTCAACACCTCGGTCACCGGTGTCAGGCCGGCGATCGATCTGTCACGGCTGATCGACCCGGCAGGCCGCGCCAGAACGCTCGACGAGGCGCGTCGCGAAATCCGGCCGGTCTGGTACGGCGGGCGCTGGCACGATACGCCGGTCTATGTCAGGGAGAAGCTGCCGCTCGACGCCGTCATCGCAGGGCCGGCGATCCTCGAACAGATGGACGCCACCACCGTGCTCGAACCCGGCGACCGGGCGCGATCGGACGCCGACGGCAACATCATCATCGACATTGGTGAGGCCTGAAATGGCAAAGCTCGACGCCATTACGCTTTCGGTCATCCAGGCGGCGTTGCAGCAGGTCTGCGACGAGATGGACCTGACGTTTTCGCGCGCCGCCTTCTCGCCGGTCATCGCCGAGGCCAATGATCGCTCCGACGGCATCTATTCGGCCGTCGATGGATCGCTGATCGCACAGGGCAGCCAGGGCCTGCCGGTGTTCGTCGGCGTCATGCAGTATTCGACCAAAACGGTGATCGAGATGATCGCCGACGGCCGCTGCCTGCCGCCCGAGCCTGGCGACATCTACATCGTCAACGACCCCTATCTCGGCGGCACCCATCTGATGGATGTGCGCTTCGCCATGCCGGTCTATAGGGATGGCAAAATCTTCTGCTGGCTGTCGAACACCGGCCACTGGCCCGATATCGGCGGCTCGGTGCCGGGTGGCTTTTCCGCCTCGGCAACGGCGGTCGAGCAGGAAGGCCTGCGGCTGCCGCCGGTAAAACTGTTCAAGCAGGGCGTGCTCGACCGCGAAATCTACGCCATCATCTGCTCCAACATCCGGGTTGCCGACCAGCGCATCGGCGACATCCGCGCGCAGGCGGCGGCACTGCTGATCGGCCAGGACCGGCTCAATGGAATCCTGGATCGTTACGGTAACGAAACGGTCGTCGAGGCGATCGCCGAACTGCGCCGCCGCGCCGCCGAGCAGATGCGCGCCAACATAGCGGCCATTCCCGACGGCATCTATCGCTCGCAGGCCTTCGTCGATTCCGACGGGGTGGTGAACGAGCCGCTGACCATTGCGCTGGCGGTGGAGAAACAAGGCGACACGCTCAGCTTCGATTTTTCCGGCTCGTCAAAACCGTGCGCCGGGCCGATGAACAGCGTTCTGGCGACGACCTTGTCGTCGGTCTATCTCGCCATGCGCCACATTTTCCCCGACGTGCCGATCAGCGCCGGCGCCTTCGAGCCGCTGATCGTCAAGCGGCCGGAAGGCACTTTTCTCGACGCCAAATACCCGCGCCCGGTCTCGGGTTGCGCGGCCGAGGTCTCGCAGCGCATCGCCGAAGCGGTGTTCGCGGCGATGGTGCAGGCGCTGCCCGACAAGGTGACGGCGGCTCCGGCCGGCTCCAGCGGCAATTTCGCGCTCGGTGGCAACGATCCGGCGCGCGGCCGCGACTACGTCATGTACCAGATCTCCGGCGGCGGCTATGGCGGCAATGCCGGTCACGACGGCCTGAGCAATGGCTGCTCGACCATCGGCATTTCAAAATCGCCGCCGGTCGAGATCATGGAGCAGGCGTTTCCGGTGCTCTACCGCCATTATGCCCTGCGCGAGGGCTCGGGCGGCGCCGGCAGGCATCGCGGCGGTTTCGGCCTCGCCTACGAGGTCGAGATCCTGCGCGGCGACGCCCGCGCCTCCTTCGTCATGGACCATGGCCGTTTTGGCCCGCAGGGCGCGCTCGGCGGCAGGGACGGCGCGGTCAACACGGTGACCGTTTTTCGCGACGGCAGAGAACATGTACCGCCGCACCTCTCCAAGGAGCAGGACATCGCGCTGCAGGCCGGCGACCGCGTGCGCGTCGGCACGCCGGGCGGCGGCGGTTATGGCGATCCCCTGCAGCGCGACCCGGAACTGGTGCTGCGGGATGTCGCCCTGGGTTATTACACGCCCGAACAGGCCAGCGAGAAGTTTGGCGTCGCTCTTTCCGCGGACGGGTCGGCAATCGACCAGGCCGCCACCGAGCGGGCACGAGCAGCCGGCTGACCACCGAAGCCTCCAATCGGCCTTGGCGCGCCGTGATCGCCGCCGCGCATGTCGTTTCCGTCTTCGCCGCGCCCACAAAACCCCGTAGACTCAGGCCCATCAACGGAGATCTGGATCATGCGCCTTTTCGGTCGTTTCTTGGCTGCCGCTTCCGTCGCACTGGCGCTCGCCACCGGCGCTGTCTCCGCCCAGGACAAGAAACTCAGGCTTGGCACCGAGGGCGCTTATCCGCCGTTCAACTATGCCAACGCCGATGGCACTCTGGGCGGCTTCGACATCGATCTCGGCAAGGCGTTGTGCGCCGAGATGAAGACCGAGTGCGAGTTCGTCGTGCAGGATTTCGACGGCTCGATCCCGGCGCTGCAGGCCGGCAAGTTCGACGCCATCATCAACATCACCATCACGCCGGAACGCGCCGAGAAGGTCGACTTCACCCACAAATACTACCAGACGCCGCCGGCCATCGCGGTGCCGAAGGATTCGACCGTCACCGGCACCTCGCCCGAGGACCTGAAAGGCAAGGCGCTTGGCGTGCAGAGCGCCACGATCCACCAGAATTTCGCCGAGCAGAAATACGCAGGCTCGACGATAAAGCCCTATCCGACCGGCGACGACGCCCGCACCGACATGGTCAACGGCCGCCTCGACGCGGTGATGGACGGCTCCATCCTGCTGACCGAATGGCTGGAGAAGCCCGAGGGCGCCTGCTGCAAGCTGCTCGGCACCCTGGCGCCAGACCCGGCCATCCATGGCCCCGGCGTCGGCATCGCGCTGCAGAAGGGCAACAAGGCGCTGACCCAAAAACTCGACGCGGCGATCGACGCGCTGCGTGCCAACGGCAAATACAAGGAAATCAACGACAAGTATTTTGCCTTCGACGTCTACGGCGAGTAGCGAGTCCCGGGCAATCGCCTCAGGTTTGCGCTGCCCCTCATCCGCCTGCCGGCACCTTCTCCCCGTATAGTGACGGGGAGAAGGGGATTTCCTGCACCGCTGCCGATTGGCGAAATCCTCGGTGACGGCGTCCTTCTCCCCGTCACTATACGGGGAGAAGTGCCCGGCAGGGCGATGAGGGGCAGCGCCAACATCGACAATTGGTGAAGCCCGAACGGCGCTCCCCCTTCTACAGCAGCATCGTCGGGCCGGCCTTCACTTTCCCGCTTGACTGACCCGCCGTACCGAATACGCTAATGGAGAAAATACCGGCTCCGACCGCCGGGCGGCAAAAATGCCTCGTATGCCTCGCCTTCCGCGGCGGCGGCTGCGGGGCATTGTTATTTTGGGGATTTGCTTGGGACGGCGTATTGAAATCGGCATCCTTTACTCGCGGTCGGGCAACTACCGCCTGCTGTCCGAATCCTGCCGTTCCGGTGCGATGACGGCCATCGCCGATGTCAATGCCGATCCCGCCATCCCGATCGAATTCGTTCCGGTCGAACGCGACCCTCAGGGCAACATCGATGGCTACGCGACGGGATGCGCCGACATTCTCGCCAACAGCGGCGCGCGCCACATCATTGGCTGCATCACGTCATGGAGCCGCAAGGAGGTCATCCCGATCCTCGAGCGCGCCGGCGGCACGCTCTGGTATGCCTGTCCCTATGAGGGCTTCGAAGCAAACGAGCATGTCGTCTACATGCACGCTTGCCCAAACCAGCATCTTGTTCCGCTGCTGGCCCATGTCGTGCCGCGCTTCGGCGCCAACGGTTTCCTGCTCGGCTCGAACTACATCTGGGGCTGGGAGACCAACCGTGTCGCCCGCGACCTGATCGCCGACGCCGGTGGCAAGGTTTTGGGCGAGCGCTACCTGCCGCTCGGCGAGGTCGATGTCTCCAGGTTGATCGCCGAGATCCAGGCGACCCGGCCGGAGTTCGTCTTGAACAATCTGATCGGCTCCTCGTCCTATGCCTTCATCGCGGCCTATGCCGAACTTGCCGAACGCGACCCGCATTTCAGGCCGGAGCGCTGCCCGATCCTGTCCTGCAATCTCACCGAATGCGAGTTGCCGGCGCTCAACGAGGCGGGCAATGGTCACCTTTCCGTGGGGCCGTACTTTCACGACATCTCGGCAGCGGATCGCCAGGGCGATTCGGCGCCCTCCATCATGCCTGCCTCGTCCTTCGAGGCGGCGGCCTATGCCTCGGTGCGGACGCTTGCCGAGATCCTCGCCCGCAATCCCGGCGCACAATGGCCGGACCTTTCCCAGGCCTTTGCCGGAACCTCGTTTCGAACCCCGCTGGGCGACATCTCCATCGATCCGCAAACCCAGCACGCCACTTTGCCGGTGCAGATCGGGCGCATCGAGGGCACCGCGTTCAAGACCGTGATGGTGACCGAGGGTGTCGCGCCCGATCCCTATCTGTCCCGCTATGACCGGACCGAGACGTTCGGCCGCCCACGCCTGAGGGTGGTGTCGTGAGCAGGGTCCCGCGCATCCCGAATCTCGGCGGCGCCAGGGCCTTTGTCCTGCATCGTCCGCATCCGACGGTGCTAGCTATCACGCGGCAATTGTCGGCCATCGGCCTCGAGACGGTCGGCTGCTGGCCGGAACTGCCGGCCGAGGCGCTCGTGGCGGACTTCGTCTTCTTCGATGCCGATCTCGGCTTCGACGAACAATTCCCGTGGACGCCGGGTGAGGCGCCGATGCCGCTGGTCGCGCTGATCGGCTCCGAAGCGCCGGGCCGCATCGAGTGGGCGCTGTCGCACAAGGCCGACGCCCAGTTGCTGAAGCCGGTCGGCAATGCTGGCGTCTACAGCGCCCTGTTGATCGCGCGGCAGAGTTTCGAGGCGCGCAAGCTTTTGGCAAGCGAGATATCGTCGCTTCGCCAGCGCGTCGCGGAGCGCCAGACCATCGTGCGCGCGGTGGAGGCGTTATCGAAAGGCGCAGAGGACGGCCGCGCCTATGCGCAGCTTCGGTCGCTGGCGATGAGCTGGCAGATCAGTGTCGAGGAGGCCGCGCGCAGGATCGTGGCAATGACGGAAGAAGAAGGCGGCGATGACCAGTCCCATCGCGCCTGACCTTCCGGCAACCGGGCGCACGCCGGCCAGGCCGCGCGCCGGCGTCTGGCGGCGCCTGGTCAAGCGTCCCCTGGCATTGATCGGCCTGGTGATCGTTGCCGTCGTCCTGGCCGGCGCCGTCCTGGCGCCGTGGCTGACGGGCTACGATCCGAACGAGCAGATGTTCGACGGCCTGACGCTTGAAGGCGCGCCCTTGCCGCCGAATGCCAGCTTCTGGCTGGGCACGGATCTGCTCGGCCGCGATCTGCTGACCCGCATCCTTTTCGGCGCACGCACCTCGCTGATCATCGGCATCGTCGCCAACGGCGTGGCGCTTCTGATCGGCACGCTGGTTGGCGTCACCGCGGGCTATTTCCGCGGCTGGATCGGTGGCGCGCTGATGCGCTTCACCGATCTGATGATGGCCTTTCCGGCGCTGCTGCTCGCCATCTGCCTGGCGGCGGTGCTCCAGCCGAGCCTGTGGATCGTTGCCATGGTGATCGCACTGGTGAACTGGGTGCAGACCGCGCGGGTCATCTACACCGAGACCAGCTCGCTCGCCGAGCGCGAGTTCATCGACGCCGAGCGCACCATCGGGGCGAGCGCGCCACGCATCCTGTTTCGCCATATCCTGCCGCATCTGCTGCCGACGATCATCGTCTGGGGCACGCTCGGCATCTCGACCACGGTGCTGCTCGAAGCAACGCTCAGCTATCTCGGCATCGGCGTGCAGCCGCCGACCGCATCCTGGGGCAACATCATTTTCGAGAACCAGACATATTTTCAGGCAGCGCCCTGGCTGGTCTTCTTTCCTGGTGCGGCGATCCTGGCGCTGGCGCTGGCCTTCAACCTCATCGGCGATGCGCTGCGCGACATCCTCGATCCGACGCAAAGGGGCCGGGCATGATCGCCTATCTCGGCCGCCGCGTTATCCAGTCCGTGCTCATCCTGCTCGGCGTCTCATTGATCACCTTTGCACTGCTCTACCTGCTGCCCGCCGACCCCGTCCGCCAGATCGCCGGCCGCAGTGCCACGCCCGAAACGGTCGAGAACATCCGCCGGCAGCTCGGCCTCGATCAGCCCTTCTTCATCCAGTACTGGCACTATCTGATCAACCTGCTCAGCGGCGATCTCGGCCGCTCCTACATCCAGCGTTCCGAGGTCACGGAGCTCATCGTCTCGCGGCTGCCGGCAAGCCTGCTGCTGATGGTCGGCGCCATCCTTTGCGAGCTGGCGATCGGCCTGACGATGGGCCTTGTTGCCGCCGTCAGGCGCGGCACCGCCACCGACCAGACACTGATGGTCGCGTCCTTTGTCGGCGTCTCGGCGCCGCAGTTCGTCGTCGGCCTGCTGCTCCTCTATGTATTCGCCGTGCAGCTCGGCTGGTTTCCGATCGGCGGCTACGGCACCTGGCGCCATCTGGTGCTGCCGTCCCTGACCATGGGTATACTCGGCGCCGGCTGGTACGCCCGCATGATGCGCTCGTCGATGATCGACGTGCTGCGCCAGGATTATATGCGGACCGCCCGCGCCAAGGGCCTTGCGCGCGGCGCCATCATCTTCCGCCATGCACTGCCCAACGCCATCCTGCCGGTCATCGCCATGATCGGCATCGACATCGGCATCTTCATGGGCGGCATCGTAGTGGTCGAAAGCGTGTTCGGCTGGCCCGGCATCGGCCAGCTTGCCTGGCAGGCCATCCAGCGCGTCGACATCCCGATCATCATGGGCGTCACCCTGGTTTCGGCCTTCGCCATCGTGCTCGGCAATCTCCTGGCCGACACCGTCGCGCCGTTCATCGACCCGCGCATCAAGCTCAGATGAAAACCAAAAAAAGACCGGTAACAACCAGAGAAAGGGAACATGAGATGAAGAAATTCTTGACCTCCACCGTTGCGGTATCGGCGCTCGCGCTGATGCTCGGCATGACAAGCGCCCGCGCCGAAGAAGTCGTCGATCCGAACGCCAAGCCGGGCGGCGAGATCACCATCACCTACAAGGACGACGTCGCCACGCTCGATCCGGCCATCGGCTACGACTGGCAGAACTGGTCGATGATCAAGACCCTGTTCGACGGGCTGATGGACTACGAGCCGGGCACCACCAACCTGCGGCCCGACCTCGCCGAGAGCTACGAGATTGCGCCCGACGGCAAGACCTTCACCTTCAAGCTGCGCCAAGGGGTGAAGTTCCACAATGGCCGCGAGATGACTGCCGACGACGTGAAATATTCGCTCGATCGCGTCACCAATCCGAAGACGCAGAGCCCGGGCGCCGGCTTCTTTGGCTCGATCAAGGGCCATGAGGATGTCGCTGCAGGCAAGGCGGAAAGCCTGGCGGGCGTCACCGTCGTCGACCCCTACACCATCAAGTTCGAACTGACCCGGCCCGACGCCACCTTCCTGCATGTCATGGCCATCAACTTCTCGCATGTCGTGCCGAAGGAGGAGGTCGAGAAATACGGCGCGGATTTTGGCAAGCATCCGGTCGGCACCGGGGCTTTCAAGTTCGCCGAATGGACGCTCGGCCAGCGCGTCGTCTTCGAGCGCAACCCGGATTACTGGCACAAGGGCCTGCCGCATCTCGACAAGGTCACCTTCGAGATCGGGCAGGAGCCGATCGTCGCGCTGCTGCGGCTGCAGAAGGGCGAGATCGACGTGCTCGGCGACGTTATTCCGCCGGCCAAGTTCCAGGAGGTGATGGCCGATCCCGAGCAGAAGGCCCGTGTCGTCGAGGGCGGCCAGTTGCACACCGGCTACATCACCATGAACACCACCATGGCGCCTTTCGACAATGTGAAGGTGCGGCAAGCGGTCAACATGGCGATCAACAAGGACCGTATCGTCCAGCTGATCAACAACCGCGGGGTGCCGGCCAACCAGCCGCTGCCGCCGTCGATGCCCGGCTACGACAAGGAATTCAAGGGCTATCCCTATGACGTGGCCAAGGCCAAGGCTTTGCTTGCCGAGGCCGGTCATCCCGATGGTTTCGACACCCAGCTGTTCGCCATGAACACCGATCCCAACCCGCGCATCGCCCAGGCGATCCAGCAGGATCTGGCGGCAGTCGGCATCAAGGCCAGCATCCAGTCGCTGGCGCAAGCCAATGTCATCGCGGCCGGCGGCGACAAGGCCGGCGCGCCGATGATCTGGTCCGGCGGCATGGCCTGGATCGCCGATTTCCCCGATCCGTCGAATTTCTACGGGCCGATCCTCAGCTGCGCCGGCGCGGTTCCGGGCGGCTGGAACTGGTCGTGGTACTGCAACAAGGACCTCGACGCCAAGGCGGCGGAGGCCGACTCGATCGTCGATCCGGCCAAATCAGCCGAACGTGCCAGGATGTGGAGCGCGATCTACGGCAAGATCATGGAAGACGCGCCCTGGGTGCCGGTCTTCAACGAGCAGCGCTTCACCATGAAATCGCCCCGGATGGGCGGCGCCGACAATCTCTATGTCGACCCTGTCCATATCCCGATCAACTACGACAATGTGTATGTGACCGATGTGCAATAACTGCGACTACACCATCCACGGGCGCCATCACCATTTCGGCTGGGACAATTCCTTTGTCCCGACTGAGCGGGTGGCGCCCGGTTCGACGATCGAGTTCCAGTGCCTCGATTCGTCGGGTGGCCAGCTTCAGGCCGACAGCACCGTTGCCGACGTCGCTTTGCTCGACTTCGCCAAGGTGAACCCCGTCACCGGGCCCATCTATGTCGAAGGTGCCGAGCCGGGCGATGCACTGAAGGTGACGATCGAGATGTTCAGGCCGTCCGGCTTCGGCTGGACGGCGAATATTCCGGGGTTCGGGCTGCTCGCCGACGATTTTCCGGAGCCGGCGCTGAACATCTGGACATACGACGCCGCCTCGCTCGAGCCGGCGCTGTTCGGCAAGCATGCCCGGGTGCCGCTGAAACCCTTTGCCGGCACCATCGGCAACGCGCCGGCTGAAATGGGCCTCCACTCGGTGGTGCCGCCAAGGCGCGTCGGCGGCAATCTCGACATCCGCGATCTCGCGGCCGGCACCACGCTCTATCTGCCGGTGGAGGTGGCCGGCGCGCTATTTTCGGTCGGCGACACGCATGCCGCGCAGGGCGACGGCGAAGTGTGCGGCACGGCGATTGAAAGCCCGATGGATGTCGTGCTCAAGCTCGACCTGGTCAAGGATATCAGGCTGAAGACGCCGCGCTTCACCACGCCGGGTCCGGTGACGCGCCATCTCGATGCCAAGGGCTATGAGGTGACGACCGGCATCGGACCGGACCTGATGACGGGCGCCAGGGAAGCGGTCTCGCAGATGATCGACCTGCTTGCCGGCCGCTACGCAATGGACCCGGTCGAGGCCTACATGCTGGTTTCGGTCTGCGGCGATCTCCGGATCAGCGAGATCGTCGACATGCCGAACTGGGTGGTGTCGTTCTACTTCCCGCGCTGCGTCTTCGAATGAGCAAAGGCGCAACCAGCAAGCGGACCGGGGCTCCCGCCCCGGCCGTTTCCGTCACGGCTGGTCCGGTGCTGGAAATCTTCGACCTGACCGTCAGCGTGCGCGGCGAAGACGGCGAGCGGCCGGTGGTATCAGACCTGTCGTTCTCGATTGCACGCGGCGAGACGCTTTGCATTGCCGGTGAATCCGGTTCCGGCAAATCGATGACCGCGCTGGCGATCATGCAGTTGCTTCCGCAGCCCGCCGCCCGGATAGAATCCGGCGCGATCCGGCTTCGCGATATGGATCGGGGCGAGATCGATCTGGCGATGCTCGATGAGCGTCGGATGCGCCATATTCGCGGCGACCGCATCGCGATGATCTTCCAGGAGCCGATGACCTCGCTCAATCCGGTGCTGTCGATCGGCCGGCAGCTGGTCGAGTCCATCGAGGCCCATACCGGCCTGTCGCGTGCCGAGGCCCGCCGGCGCGCCGTCGAGGCCCTGAAGGCCGTCCGCATCTCGGAAGCCGAAAGCCGGCTAAAACAGTTTCCGCATGAACTGTCCGGCGGCATGCGCCAGCGCGTGATGATCGCCATGGCGCTGGCGCTGAAACCGGATGTGCTGATCGCCGACGAGCCGACGACGGCGCTCGATGTCACCGTTCAAGGCGAGGTACTGGAACTGCTGCGTGATCTGCAGCGCGAACACGGTACCAGCATCATCCTTATTACCCACGACATGGGCGTGGTCGCCGAAATGGCCGATCGCGTTGTCATCATGCGGCACGGCCGCATGGTCGAGCAGGGAACAGCCGCCGATATTTTTGCCCGCCCGCAAGCCGACTACACGCGCGAGCTGCTCGCCGCCGTGCCGCGCATTGGTACCGGCGTCGGCCGCCAAAAATCCGCCGAACGAAAAGCCGTCGAAGCGGAAAAGCCCGCAAGCGTGGCGGTGGTCAACGATCTGCATGTCCGCTTCGACCTGCGCGGTGGCTTCTTCGGCCAAGTGAACCGCCGTGTCCACGCCGTCGAAGGCATCAGCTTTTCGATCGCGCCGCACGAGACGCTGGCGCTGGTCGGCGAATCCGGTTGCGGCAAGTCGACCACCGCGAAGGCGTTGGCCGGGCTTGTGCCCTACCACGGCGATATCGTGATCGGCGGACGCAATCTGGCGGGCCTTGGCCGTGACCAGCGCAAGGCGGTTCGCCGCGATGTGCAGATGATCTTCCAGGATCCTTACGCCTCGCTTGACCCGCGTATGCGCGTCGGCGACCTCGTTGCCGAGCCGCTGTTGATCCATGGCATCGCCTCGAAGCAAGAGCGCGGCCAGCTTGTGGCGGCGCTGTTCGAACGCGTTGGCCTGTCGGCCGACCAGATGGAGCTTTATCCGCACGAATTCTCGGGCGGCCAGCGCCAGCGCATCTGCATCGCCCGCGCGCTGGCGCTCAGGCCCAAGCTCATCATCGCCGACGAAAGCGTTTCGGCGCTCGACGTGTCGGTCCAGGCCCGCGTGCTCGACCTGCTGAAGGAACTGCAGCGCGAATTCGGCATCGCCTACCTGTTCATCTCGCACGATATGGCGGTGGTCGAGAACATTTCCGATCGTGTCGCCGTCATGTATCTCGGCCAGATCGTCGAAATGGGCACCCGCGACCAGGTCTTTTCGAACCCGCGCCACCCCTACACCAAGCGCTTGATCGAGGCCGTGCCGGTGCCCGATCCGGCAAAGCGCCGGCCGCGTTTCGCACGTCTCGATCAGGAGATCCCGAGCCCGACCCGAAAAATCGGCGAAGAGCCGCCGAAACTGGCCCTGAGGGATCTTGGCAACGGTCATCTCGTTGCGGTTTCCTGACGTGCGCAACTGTCGGCATTCTTGCGACGCTCAGAGCCACCGCCGCACGGTCTGCCTGTAGCCGCGATACGCATCGCCGAACCGCCGTTCGAGATAGGCCTCCTCACGGGCGACGACGCCGTAGCGGATCAGGATCGCAAGCGGCAGCGTGAGGACAAGGATCCAGATATTCTGCGCGGCGACGCCGATACCGCCATAGATGAGGAACATGCCGAGGTAGATCGGATTGCGCGTCCAGCCGTGGATGCCGGTCGTCACCAGCACGCGCGTCGGCTCATTCGTCGGCACCGGCGTCGCCGCGCGGGAGAAATTGCGAATGCCCGCCGCGAAAAGCGCCAGACCGATCAGGATCAGCAAACCGCCGATGATCCAGGCCCCCGGACCGGGGAACGGCAAGCGCAGCAGGCGATCCAGCACGAAGCCAATCAGCAGAGCGGCGAGAAAGAGCAGCGGCGGTCTCGCGATGACGCCTGCGGTTCCGGTGTCGGTTTGCCCAGCCGGGTCCATTGCCATGTCTGCTCCCGCAGATGCCTAGGGCTACGAAGCCCATAGCCGCCTAGAAACGACAACTAAGGTGTCATTCTAAAGGTTGACAACGGGGGTGTCAATCGCAGAGATTGGCCCGGACAAAGGAACTGAAGCGATGGCGTCGGCACGACACGGGACTGACCGTACGACCGGGACGGACCCCTTCGCTGACGGCAAGGCCGAGGCGATCGCCGAGCTGATGCTCGAAGTGGCCCAGTGCTTCTTCAGGATACGGGCTCTCGGCCAGAAGACCGGGCTCATCACCAGTTGGGGCGGCGGTGCGTTCGGCTTCATGCGAAGCCTGGCGCTGCTTGGTCCGCTCACCGTGCCGCAGATCGCCCAGATGCGGCCCACCAGCCGCCAGCGCATGCAGCGGCTGGCGGATGAGCTTGCGGCCGAGGGGCTGGTCGAATTCATCGACAATCCAAAACACCGGCGCTCGAAGCTTGTGCAGCTGACGCGCAAAGGCGCCGCGCGCTACGGCGAGCTGAACGCCCAGCTCCTGGCGATCGCCTCGCCCATGGGCGTCGCTCTCGACGAAGCCGATATCCGCAAGACCGCCGAGATCGTGCGGCAGCTGAGCGACGATGTGAAACTGCGGTCGGAGCGGCTGGGCTGACGTAAAGGCTGCGAGGGCGCCATTGAGGGGAATCCCCGATGCTTGAGCGATGAGCTCGCCGGCCGTTTTCCACGCCCGCCCGGCCCGCCGGCGGACGATTGCCAACCGGAACCTCTGCGGAGCTGAGGCGTTCGAAGCGCAAAAGCTGAGAGCTGCGCCACCGCAAAAAGAATACTGCAATGGCTCAGAAGATAACCACCGGCACCAACGACCGGCCGCGCAACGAAACCATAGGCCAATCCGGCGAACCTGATGACGGCAGCACGCCGCTTGAAGTCGACGAAACCGCCGCCCGGCCAAGAAAGCAGCTGCAAGGCAAACCCGGGCGATTTGGCGAAGCCTATCCCGATGCGCCAGGCATTGCCGGCGCCGGCGTGATTATTTGTCGCCGCTGCGCCGGGACAGGCATGATCGACGGCCGCACCTGCCCCGAATGCGGCGGAACCGGAAAGCCGCCGATAGGCTGAGGCGACCAGGATAGCGATCACCCGCCACGGCAGCCTCGATCACCGAAGCGCCAAGGGGCCGATGTAAATTGTGCGGATCAGATCGCCGGCACCCACTTCCAGAACACGCCCTCCATCCGTTCGGGGTAGTGCTTGAACTCGCATTCGAAGCGCCATCCATAAGCCTTGGCGGCAGCCAGCGCCTCCTTGCTGACCGGGTTCATGCCCGTTCCCGGCGCAAACCAGTCTTCCAGCAAGTCGTCGGGAACGTAGGCGCCGATCCTCAAAGGCAGCTTTTCGAGAACGACATCCATTTCCTCAGGTGCGGACAATGGGGTCTCCTTTCGAGATTCTACCGACAACAAGTCATTCGAGGCGGATTGGGTTCCAGACCATGGCTGAGATCGAAGGTGACTGTCATGGGCGGACGGACCCGGTTTTACGAGATGGGGCTGAAAGCTTGGCAGAGAAATGGTTCACCCATGTGTCCGGAACGGATCCATGTCCGACCCGAAACATAGGTGACGTGTGTACTGGAGACGTCGGTAATAACGCTGGCTTTTGCCAATCGCAGCCTCCACGCCGTTGACTCGCTGTCAGGATGCATCTATGAACTAGCCGCATCTATTATTAAGTGCGTATAGTTTATAGCCGCATTAGTGAGGTCGACGAGTGCGCTGGGGTGTCGAGCAAAGGCTTCAATTTATTGAATTCCGCCTGTTCTGGGAGGGCTCGATCAATCGCGCTGACATCAAGGAATGCTTCGGCGTTTCGATTCCGCAGGCATCGAAAGACCTGACGCTCTATCAGGAGCGGGCGCCCGGAAACATGGACTACGACAACCGGAGCAAGCGCTATGTCGCGGCCGACAAGTTCGTCCTGCGCTTTCTCGACCCCGACCCCTATGTCTATCTCGCGCAGCTTCGGTCGGTGGCCGAAGGCACCGTGCCAGCTCATGATTCCTGGATCGCCACGCTTCCCAGCGCCGATATCGCCCTGACGCCCAAGCGGGACATCGAGATCGAGGTCCTGCGCAGGGTTCTCGACGCCGTGCGCGAAAGCGCCTCCGTGGACATCTTTTATCAGTCGATGAACCGGTCCCGCTCGGATCCGATCTGGCGCAGAATCACGCCCCACGCTTTCGGCTACGACGGGTTCCGCTGGCATACCCGGGCCTATTGCCACCTCGAGTACGGGTTCAAGGATTTCCTTCTGCCGCGCATTCTCGAGGTCGGCGGCAAGGAAACGCCGGGCGCGACGGGTGAGCAGGACTGGCACTGGAACAACTATTTCGATGTCATCGTCGGGCCGCATCCCGATCTGACCGAGAGCCAGAAGAAAGTCGTCGCCAAGGATTACGGGTTCGACCATGGCAACGGCATTCTCTCGGTCCGCTACGCGATGCTGTTTTATGTGCTCAAACGACTTGGGCTGCTCGGCGATGCGACAAAACAGAGTGCCCGAACGCAGCATATCGTTACAATAAACCGCAAAGAAACAGAGGCTGCGCTAGAAAAGGCAGAGCTGCAGCTATAACGGTATTTTGGGGGAGCGTCAGCTAATGGGGGCGAGACTCGAGGACATCAAGAACGGTGCGTCCGTGCGCGGCATCGCTTCGTCCCAGCCGACACAGGTCCTGTCCGTCGACTGGATCGGTGATCAGGCGATCAACGTCGTCTATCGGGACCTAAGCGGAGCAGTCGCTGAGGCGGTTCTCTATCGTGACGATGAATACCGCCTTCATGTCGAAGTCAGCGGCCGACCATGGTCATTCGACGCTGATGGCGGCCTGTTGCGGCTCGTGACCGAGGCCAATCGCATCAAGCTCGCCCACTATTTTGATCCCTACCTCGCGATCCACACCAGTCTCGTCGATCCGCTTCCTCACCAGATCTCGGCCGTTTATGGCGAGATGCTGCCGCGCCAGCCGCTTCGATTCCTGCTCGCCGACGACCCTGGTGCCGGCAAGACGATTATGGCCGGGCTGCTGATAAAGGAACTAATCGCGCGCAGCGACCTGGAGCGTTGCCTGGTAGTGGCTCCTGGCAGCCTGGTGGAGCAGTGGCAGGACGAACTCGGCGAGAAATTCAATCTCGAGTTCGACATCCTGACCCGGGACATGATCGAGAATTCTCGCTCTGGGAATCCTTTCGAGGACCGCAACCGGCTGATTGTCCGCCTCGACGTGCTCGCCCGGAACGAAGACCTGCAGGAGAAACTCGCCAAGTCGGTCGAATGGGACCTCATCATCTGTGACGAAGCCCACCGCATGTCGGCAACCTATTTCGGAGGCGAGGTCAAATATACCAAGCGCTATCAGATTGGGCAGAAGCTCGGTGAGCTCTGCCGGCATCTGTTGCTCATGTCGGCAACGCCTCACAACGGCAAGGAAGAAGATTTCCAGCTGTTCATGGCGCTGCTCGACGGCGACCGGTTTGAAGGCCGGTTCCGCGATGGCGTGCATTACGCGGACACCGGCGACATGATGCGTCGGTTGACGAAGGAGGAACTCCTTCGTTTCGACGGTCGCCCGCTGTTTCCGGAACGGCGCGCTCGCACCGTCAAGTATGAATTGTCGGAGAACGAAGCCGCCCTCTACTCGGCGGTGACTGAATACGTCCGGACGGAAATGAACCGCGTGCAGCGCTTCGCTGACAGTGATGGCCGCAAGCGGAACAATGTCGGCTTCGCCCTCCAGATTCTCCAACGTCGGCTCGCCTCATCGCCCGCGGCGATCTACCAGTCACTGAAGCGTCGCCGGGAGCGGCTGGAGAACGAGTTAGCCGAGGCTCGGCTGACTTCGAAAGGACGCCAGGCAGGATTCGGTGCTGTCGAGAGCAACGGCGAGACCCTGCGCAATTTGGAGGAGTTGAGCCAGGAGGAGATTGACGAATTCGAGGACCTGATCTCCACGGGCGCGACAACCGCGGAAACCGTCGAGCAACTCGCCATGGAAGTCGAGACGCTCCGGAAACTGGAGCAGATGGCCCTGTCCGTCGTCCAGTCCGGCGTCGACTCCAAATGGACTCAGCTCAATCGAATCCTCGACGATGATCTCATGACGAACGCCACGGGCAATCGCCGCAAGCTGATCATCTTTACCGAACCCAAGGACACGCTGCACTACCTCGCTGACAAAGTCCGCGGTCGCCTGGGCAATCCTGAAGCGGTCGAGGTGATCCACGGCGGGGTGACGCGCGACGAGCGGCGCAAGGTCATCGAGCGCTTCATGCAGGATCGCGATCTGCTGGTGCTGATCGCCAACGATGCCGCTGGAGAAGGCGTGAACCTCCAGCGCGGCCATTTAATGGTCAACTACGACTTGCCGTGGAACCCGAACAAAATCGAGCAGCGGTTCGGGCGCATCCATCGTATCGGTCAGACCGAGGTGTGCCACCTCTGGAACCTCGTTGCAGCAGATACGCGCGAGGGCGAAGTCTATGCACGTCTGCTAGAAAAGCTGGAGGCGGCACGCGAGGCGCTCGGCGGTCGAGTCTACGATGTGCTGGGGGAGTTGTTCGAAGGCGTCGCGCTGAAGGATCTGTTATTTGAGGCGATCCAGTATGGCGAGAAGGAGGAGGTGAAGGCGAGGCTGCTGCGTCAGGTCGACGGAGCGGTCGATCAGGCACACCTGCTCGATCTCCTGAAGCGCCGGGCGCTGACAAACGACACCATGCCGGAAGCGGCCGTGGAGGAGCTGCGGCTGGAAATGGAACGCGCCGCGGCCCAGCGCCTCCAGCCGCATCATATCCAGAGCTTCTTCATCGAAGCGTTCCAGCGTCTCGGCGGACAAATCAGGAAGCGCGAGGAAGGACGTTTCGAGATCACCCATGTCCCTCTCCGTGTTCGCGAGCGCGATCGGCAGATCGGCATGGGCGCGCCGATCCAGAAGAAATACGAGCGCATCTGCTTCGAAAAGAGCCGGATCAACCAGCAGCCTGTGGCGAGTTTCGTATGCCCCGGCTACCCTTTGCTGGAATCGGTGATCTCGCTGGTGCGAGAGGAATATGACCATGTTCTGAAGCAGGGCGCCGTCCTCGTCGACGACACCGATGATGGTCACGACATAGCCGCAGTGTTCCTGCTGGAGCACAGCGTGCAGGACGGTCGTCAGACCAGCCTCGGCAAGCCGCATGTCGTATCTCAGAAGCTCCAGTTCACGGCGGTCCGACAGAATGGCGACGCGCATGATGCGGGTATCGCGCCGCACCTGAATCTGCGCCCCGCGATCCCTGAAGAGCTGGAGCTGGTGAAGGACGTACTCCAACAGGAATGGCTGAACTCCGACCTCGAGAAGACCGCCCTGCGCTTCGCGACGGTGGACATGGCGCAGCGCCACGTTGCCGAAGTGAAGGCCCGGCGGCTCCCGGAGATCGCTAAGGTCGAGCAGGAGGTCAAGGCGCGGCTGGCGAAGGAGATCAACTACTGGGACAACCGCGCAGCCGAACTGCGCGAAGAAGAACGCGCGGGCAAGAAGTCCCGGCTGAATTGGCAAAATGCCCAACGCCGCGCCGAGGATTTGGCCGAGCGCCGCAAGCGACGCGAAGCCTTGTTGGAGCAGGAAAAATTCATCAGCTCTCAGCCGCCCCGGATTCGTGGCGGTATGGTGGTCATCCCGCGCGGGCTGCTGGCGTCGCTGCTGCCAACCTCGGGTGTTGGGAGTGGCTTTTCCGAAGATCCTGTCGCGCGCCGCCAGATTGAGATCGCGGCGATGAATGCTGTGATGGCCGCCGAACGTGCGCTTGGCAACGAGCCGGATGATGTCTCAGCGCGGAAGCTTGGCTACGACATAGCCTCGCGCGGCGGCGCACACATGCGCTTCATTGAAGTGAAGGGCCGGATCGACGGTGCCGACAGTGTGATGGTGACTCGTCAGGAGGTAATCACGTCACTGCACGAGCCCGAGAAATTCATCCTGGCCGTCGTTCATGTCGATCAGGGTTTCGCGCGCGAGCCAATCTACGTCCGCAAACCATTCAGCCAGGAGCCAGAATTCGGCGTCACCGCAATTCAGGTGGACCTGAGGAAATTGCTTGAGAAGGGGGAAAGACCATCGTGAATGTGACCAAGGGGCTGATCATCGACGAACCGTGGATCGGCTACATCCTGGACGGCACCAAGACGTGGGAGATGCGCTCTACAGGCGCGTCGCATCGCGGCTGGTTCGCTCTGATCCGGAAGGGAACGGGCGCGGTCTGGGGCGTGGCGCGGCTCGTGGATTCGGGCGTGCCGCTGTCGCCGGACGATATGATCGCGACGTTCGACAAGCATCGCATCCCTTCCGACATGATCCGCAGCGGTCGGGTGGCCAAGTGGAGCACGCCTTGGAAGATAGCCGATGTAAGAAAGCTAGGCTCGCCGGTCCTGTATCGACACAAGTCCGGAGCGGTGACCTGGGTTGAACTGGACGTGAAAGCGTCTGAGGAAATTTCCCGCCAACTCGAATCCGTTCCGCCGGAGGGTAAGCCTGAGCCGTCGGCACCGCTGACTGCACCTGGCTTTCCCCAAATGCCGTTGCAACCACACACGCCGAAGCCCGTGGTCCCCGCGGCTGCGCCCGCTAGGCCTACGATTCCCGGAGCGGCGGCTGGCAATGGCCGCCTGATCGGCGAGATCGGGATCACTCAGGGGAATATCGACCACAACCATATCTACCTTCGCTCGATCTTCGACCGGTTCCCGGCGGACGCAAAGGGCGGCTCCAACAAGGCTTCGGCGGCGAAGAAGGAGATTGTCGTCGATTGGGGCGACCCGGAACCAATCCGGACCGACCTCGATGGCGAGAAGAAGTTCTTTCGTGCCCGCGGCTGGATTGGAGCGTTCTACAAGCTCAATCGAGCCAAAGCTGGTGACACGGTGCGGATCGAGGAGACCGCACCCTATCGATATCGCGTCAGTCTCGTAAAAAGATAAGTCCGGCACGAGTTATTTGCAGTCGGTCGGGCTGTCGACTTCATAGTTTCTGGGGGACAAATAGTGGCAATCAATGCTCAAAACAGAACGCTGCCGGACTGGTTCACCAGGATTCGGCTACTTCAGACGAAGCTGCCTCGTTTCCAGCGTTTCGAAGCTTGGGACCACGCCAATGTCACGCAGATGTTCAACACCATCCTGCGCGGCCTCCCAATAGGAGCCACTCTCGTCCTAGAAATCGGAAACGAGGAGCCGTTCATCTCACGACCGCTAAAAGGTGCGCCGAGCACAGGTGAGAGAACGACCGAGCATCTGCTTGATGGGCAGCAGCGCCTTACCGGGCTTTGGCGAGGACTGCACAACAATTATGAGGATCGGACCCTCTTCGTCTATTTGAAGACCGAGGAAGAGACGAAGATGCCCTACTACATTGCCTCGGTCGCTCGCTGGAAAAAAGAGGGCGACAAGGAGTTTCGACCGTTTTGGGCGAACACCATTGGTGAACTCTGGAAACGGAGAATGATTCCCCTGGATCTCTGTGCTCCGGGTGATCAAGCGCGTGATCGGTTCAAGGAGTGGATCCGAGAAGCGGTGCCGGACGCGGACGAACGAGAATCGATCACCGAGACGAGAACCGAAATCGCCCAGGTCTTCGCAACGTTCAATCTTCCCTATCTTTCGCTGGCCGTAACGACCAACAAGGATACGGCACTCGACGTGTTCCTGAAGATGAACACTTCTGCCGCGCCCCTTACGAGGTACGATATCGTTGTTGCCCAGATCGAAGCAGATATGGGCGAATCCCTGCATGATCTCGTAGGCAAGGTAAAACACGACTGCCCGTCCATCGCCGCCTATTACTCGATCGAGGAGTTGGTCCTCTACGCTAGCGCCCTCTTGCAGGGTCGTGCCCCAACCAATGCTACCTACCTGGCGAAGGATTTCGGCCAGCAGCTCCTCACGAACTGGGACAACCTGGTCTCCGGTGTTAAACGGACCGCCGCCTTTCTGGAATCAGAGAGAATCTTTGATGCGCCTCGGTTGCCGACCGACGTTGTCGTGCCTGTGCTGGTTGCCCTATGGGCACTTGCTCCTGCAGCCCTCGACGGCGCGGGCCAGGCGCGTACCGACCTTCGGAAGTATTTGTGGCGGGCGGCGTTTACGAACCGCTATGAAAACTCCACCACATCGCGCTCGCTGGCCGACTTCATCGACCTACGACCGCTCGTTACGGGCCAGGGAGCGTCGAACCCGACGATCTTCAACGAGGAGCTTTATCCCCTACCGCAGGAGCAGGAACTCGTCACTGCCGCATGGCCTAAGAAAAAAGACCGTCTGGCTCGCGCAATCCTGGCTGTCGCCCTGCGCCAGGGTGGCCACGATCTCGCCGATGCCACTCCGGTCGGTCGGGCGAGTATTTTGCAACGCGAATATCATCACCTGTTTCCGCGGGCCTACCTAAAGAATCTCGGAAGGCAGGACAGAGAGATATTCCGGGCGCTGAACTGTGCGCTGGTCACCTGGCAGACTAACCGCAACATCTCTGACAAAGAGCCGGAACACTATCTGGCGCAGCGACGAGACGGGAATGACCTTGGTGACAAGGAGGTTGGGGATCGGCTGGCGACGCATCTGATCCCATACAAGGAAATGGTCGGGGGCGACTATGACGCCTTCCTCAACGAGCGCGCCAAGATGATCCACTCGAAAATGACAGCCCTTTGCACGGGCGGAGCCAATTGATGTCGAATCCTTCCTATAAAAAGAAACTCATCGAAGTCGCGATCCCGCTGGAGAAGATCAACGAGGCGTCGGCGCGGGAGAAGTCGATCCGACACGGCCATCCCTCGACGCTGCATCTGTGGTGGGCAAGGCGTCCGCTAGCGGCTTGCCGGGCGGTGCTGTTCGCGCAGTTGGTAGACGATCCCTCAGGTTACGTCGACGACCTCCTCAGCGATATCGGGAGCAGGACCGCCGCTGAGCGGGAACTGAACGCACGTCTGAACGACCGCGAGAAGAGGCGCCAGGAGGGCAAGGCGCTTCCGGCGGACGACAAGGAGATCACGCTTGAGGATGTTGCAATCGAGCTGGAGCGCAAGCGCCTGTTCGACATCATTGAGGAACTGGTGATCTGGGAAAACTCTACCAACGAGGAGGTGTTGGAGCGCGCGCGGGCGGAAATCCGCAAGAGCTGCGACGGCGAACTGCCGCCCGTCTACGATCCGTTCTCCGGGGGCGGCTCGATCCCGCTAGAGGCGCAGCGGCTTGGGCTTCCGGCCTATGGCAGCGACCTGAATCCTGTCGCCGTGATGATAGGCAAGGCGATGATCGAGATCCCGCCGAAATTCAAGGACATGCCGCCGGTCCATCTGGGCGGCAAGGAGAGCAATCACTACCGCAACGCCGAAGGGCTGGCGGAAGATGTTCGGCATTATGGCGAATGGATGCGCGAACGAGCTTTCGAGCGTATCGGCCGTCTCTATCCCCAGGTCGACCTGCCGAGGGAATATGGGGGCGGGAAGGCCACGGTCATTGCCTGGATCTGGGCGCGGACGGTGCCGAGTCCCGACCCGGCATTCTCAGGCGCCTCTGTGCCAATCACTTCGACTTTTGCCCTGTCCACTCGAAAGGGAAAAGAGGTTTGGATCGAGCCTGTGGTCAGTAAGGAAGAGAAACGCGTCACCTACCGCATACGGCAAAAGGGTTCTCGGGAGCATATGGAGAGAGCTTCGCAAGGGACAAAGTTGGGGAGGGGTGCAAATTTCAGATGCTTGCTCTCTGGCGCGGCAATAACGCCTGAATTCATAAGGCAAGCTGCTACTTCTGGCAGTATGAGCCAACAACTCATTGCCTTGGTTGTCGAAGGAAAGAGGGGTCGCGTTTACATAGACCCAGTCACCTCCCAAGAGGTAAGCGCTTTGAACGCGCAACCGCTCTGGAGGCCAGAATCGGAGTTCTTCCAAAAGGCTCTCGGTTTCCGCGTCGGGAACTACGGAATGTCCACGTGGAGCGATCTGTTCACGAGTCGCCAGACACTTGCCTTGGATACGTTCAGCACCTTGATCGACGATGTGCGTGCGCAAGTTGAAGCCGATGCGACTGCGGCCGGGCTTCCCAAAGGAAGCCCATTACGCGACGGTGGTGCTCATGCAAGAGCTTACGGCGAAGCCCTTAGCGTCTACCTAGCTTTCGCGGTTGATAAGCTTGCTGACCGCAACTCGCAGCTGACCAGTTGGGTTACGGAACGTGAACACGCGCGGAACACCTTCGGCCGCCAAGCACTGCCGATGACTTGGGACTACGCTGAAGCAAATCCCTTTGCTGACGCAAGTGGTAACTTCCTAGGAGGAATCAAGTCTATTTCGGGAGCGTTAAAAGGACTTGTCGCTGCTGTAAGCGGATTGCAGATTCACGCTGCGGCAGGAACTGGGCCTTTTTCAGAATATGTAATTTCCACGGACCCACCATATTACGACAATATTGGGTACGCCGACCTATCCGATTTTTTCTACGTATGGATGAATCGGAGTATCGGCAAGATATTTCCTGAAATATTCGCGACTTTAGCTACCCCAAAGGCTGAGGAATTAGTTGCTACTCCAGCCCGCCATGGAGGTGCAGATGCAGCCGAGCTGTTTTTTTTGAAGGGGATGACATCCGCTTTCAAAAACATCATCAAGTCGTCGCGTACTGACTTCCCGCACGCAGTTTACTACGCGTTCAAACAGAGCGAGGTTGAGAAAGACGGAATAGCGTCAAAAGGGTGGTCAACGTTCCTTCAAGCTACGATTGACGCTGGTTTTTCAGTAGTCGGAACATGGCCGATTCGTACTGAGCGGCCAGCTCGAATGAGAGGAATTGACAGCAATGCCCTCGCCAATTCGGTCGTCCTCGTTTGTCGAAGGAAAGAAAGCGGAAATAATGTAATCACTCGCGCTGAATTCATCCGTGCACTTAAGCGCGAACTACCAACTGCGCTGCGCGACCTGCTCGCCGCAAACATCGCGCCGTCCGATATTCCCCAGGCATCGATCGGCCCTGGCATGGGCATCTTCTCCCGCCATTCGGCTGTCCTAGAGAGCGACGACACGCCGATGAGCGTCAAGTCGGCCCTACAGCTCATCAATCGCGAGGTCGATGAATATCTCAACGACGTGGTCGGCGAGTTCGACGCCGACACGCGGTTCGCCATCACCTGGTTCGAGCAGTTCGGCATGGGCGCCGGTCCGTATGGAACCGCCGACAATATCGCACGCGGCCGGGGCATCTCGGTCGAGAGCGCGAAACACGCTGGAATTCTGGATAGCTCGGCGGGCAAGGTGCGAATCCTGAAGCGCGATGAGCTTCCCGAGGACTGGAATCCGGCGGAGGACAAGCACCTCACTGTTTGGGAGTGTTGCCAACAGGTGGCGCGCGCGCTGGAAACTGGCGGCGAGTTCGAGGCTGCAGTGCTGATCCGGGCCATCGGCCCGGCCATAGCCGAGAACGTCAAGGACCTCGCCTACGTCATCTATAACCTCTGCGAGAAGCGAAAGGACGCCAAGGAGGCGACTTCCTACAACGCGCTGATCGCCGTGTGGTCGGATCTCACGCGGCTCGCCGCGAGTCCCGAAACCGCCAACCGCGGCGGCCAGTTTTCACTGGCCGTCTGATATTTCGGCGGCAGACTGGGCGGTCCGGCCGCAGCTTCAACACGACAATCCCAGGGGCAAGAACAATGGCAAAAAGCGCAAGACAGCATGTTTTCGAAGGAATGGAGCTTCTTCCCGAAGCTCTGATCCCATTCGTGGAGAAGCGGTTGGAATCGTCGCTGAAGGGTCATTGGGCGGCAGAGGTGGTGGAACGGATCAGCGGCCTCCGTGTCGTCCAAGGCAAGGTGGGCTGGGACCAGGCGGGACTCCTCAAGACCATGGCTGTCTTCTGGAAGGACGCCTTCTCCAATGTGCTCGGCCCGGCCGAGCGCTCTCTCGTCGGCGAGCTTGGCGATGTCCGCAACAAGCTCTCGCACAATGAGAGCTTTACATATGACGACGCCGAGCGGGCGCTGGATTCGATGCGCCGGCTGATGACGTCGATCAGCGCCGGCGAGACCGCGGAGAAGCTCGGCGTCATGCGGGATACCATCCTGCGGACGAAGTTCACCGAGTTGCAACGCAACGAGGAACGTCGCAAGACGCAACGGACGGAGATCTCGGTGGAGACGGTTGCAGGACTCCTGCCTTGGCGGGAAGTCGTCGAGCCGCATCAGGACGTTGCGACAGGCGAGTTCACCCAGGCCGAATTCGCCGCCGACCTCGGCAAGGTCCACAACGGCTCGGCGCCGTCGGAGTATTCCAACCCGAAGGAATTCTTCGCCCGCACATATTTGACCGACGGACTTTCCACGCTTCTCGTCGGCGCGGCCAAACGGCTTTCAGGAACGGGCGGCGACCCCGTTGTCGAGTTGCAGACCAATTTCGGCGGCGGCAAGACGCACTCCATGCTGGCGCTCTACCACATGGCGGGCGGCACCCCGGCGCGCGATCTGCCGGGCCTCGACCAACTCCTCCAGAAGGAAAGTCTGGGCGTTCCGGAGAAGATCAGCCGCGCCGTGCTGGTCGGCACCTCTCGCGGGCCGCAGGATGTCCTGAAGACGAAGGAAGGCCTGGACATCAAGACGACGTGGGGGGAACTCGCGTATCAGCTTGGTCTCGCCGAAGGTTTCGCGATGGTGGCGGAAAACGACGCCAAAGGAATCGCGCCCGGGTCTAACCTGCTGGAATCCCTGTTCAAGAAGTTTGCGCCCTGCCTAATCCTGATCGACGAATGGGTCGCCTATCTGCGTCAAATCTACAAGGTGGAAGGGCTTCCCTCCGGCTCTTTCGATGCGAACTTGTCCTTCGTTCAGTCCTTGACCGAGGCAGTGAAGACCAGCCCCGGGACGCTGCTGGTTGCCTCGTTGCCGGCGAGTCAGATCGAAGTCGGCGGCGAAGGCGGACTGGAAGCGCTCGCACGGCTGAAGCAGACATTTTCGCGTGTCGAATCCTCATGGCGGCCGGCGAGCCAGGAGGAGAGCTATGAGATCGTCCGGCGGCGTCTGTTCAAGGAAATCCCGGGCGACCGCTTCCATCATCGCGACAACACGCTGAAGCAGTTCGCCAAGCTGTACCGGGAGAACGCAAACGACTTCCCGCAGGGCGTCGCCGACGAGGATTATCGCCGCAAGCTGGAGAAGGCGTATCCCATCCATCCTGAATTGTTCGACCAGCTCTATGTGAGTTGGGGATCGCTGGAGAAATTCCAGCGCACCCGCGGGGTGCTGCGATTGATGGCACAGGCGATCCACGAATTGTGGATGAACAATGACCCGTCGGTGATGATCATGCCGGGCAGCGTGGCCATCAGTTCGGCACGCGTTGAACCCGAGCTGCTGCACTATCTGGAGCCTGCGTGGCAGTCGATCATAGCGGGCGATGTCGATGGCACGATGTCCACGCCCTACAAGATCGACCAATCCCAACCTAACCTGAATCGCTATTCGGCAACGCGACGTGTTGCGCGAGCCATCTTCATGGGCTCCGCGCCCATGCACCAACAGCAGAATAAGGGGGTGGACGACCGCCAGATCAATCTCGGCGTGGTCCAGCCCGGTGAGCGTCCGATGATCTTCGGCGATGCGCTCAGACGGCTCACCAACCAGGCCAAGTTCATGCATTCCGACCTTGGCAAGCATTGGTATTCCATTTCGGCCAGCTTGAATCGCATCGCCGCCGACCGTGCTGGGCAGATCGAGGAGGCGCTGGTCCTGGTCACGATCGACAAGGAACTGACGAAATACATCAATGGCATCGGCGACCGGGGCCATTTCGATGCGGTGCAGGTCGCGCCAGCAAATTCAGGCGAGGTTCCGGACGAGGCCGGCGGCGTACGCTGCGTCGTGCTCGGCATCGACCATTCGCATTCCGGCCGCGACGGCTCCGAGGCGATGGTCGAAGCCAAGGATATCCTCATGCAGCGCGGCTCCGCACCGCGCGTCTACCGCAACACACTTGTGTTCCTGGCAGCCGAGACAAAGCAGATCGACGGGCTGAAAGAGGCCATGCGTTCCGCCCTCGCCTGGGGCGAGATCGTGCGCGACACCGAGCGCCTCAACCTGACGCAGAGCGACGAGGCGCTGGCCAAGGCGAAACTCGCCGAGGCGCAGGAAACCATGAAGACGCGTATGCGCGAAACCTGGTGCTACCTGATCTACCCGATCCAGGAGGACGCGACCAAGGACATCGAGTGGATGACCGGCCGGATCGCGGCACAGGACGGAGTCCTGTCACGCGCCAGCAAGAAACTGGTGAGCGAGGAAGGACTGATGCCCGAATTGGGGCCCGGTCGGCTCGATCGCGATCTGCAGAAGTACATCTGGAATGGCAAGCCGCACCTGTCGCTGAAGGACCTCTGGGAATACCTGAACCGCTACACCTACCTGCCGCGGGTCAAGAACCGGACCGTGCTAACGAACGCAGTGCGCTCCGCGATCTCGAACATGCTTCCCGGCCCGTTCGCCTATGCCGAGCGATTTGACGAGACGACGCGATCCTACATCGGCCTAGCCATCGAGAACTCGGCGAATGCGGCGGTTGTGATCGACAGCGACAGCATCATAATCAAGCCTGACACGGCCGAAACCCATCGACCAAAGCCGAAACACGATCCCCTCGCACAGCCTATTGTCGGTGGCGGCAGCGGTGGTATGGAGGAAGGCCCTGCCACAACTCAAGGAGTTGGAGCTACATCGTCGACTGTTGTCGAGGAATGGAAACCAACCCGCTTTATAGGCACGGTAATGATTTCGCCGAGCCGGCCGGCTCATGAGTTCCGCCAGATCGTGGAGGGCATCATCGAGCAGCTGGCGACGCTGCCGGGGAGCGACGTATCCCTGAAAGTCGAAATCGACGCCGAGGTTCCTTCCGGATTGGACCGCGGCAAGATCCGGACCTTGATGGAGAACGCAACGACGTTGGGGTTTATCGACAAGCAGGTGGAGTAGCAACGTGGAAACGACGGCTGCGGAATCTCCAACCGGCTGGGATCCGGAAAAAGGCGGAGTGAAGGTTTACCTGCGGGACAATCCGGGCCGCCAGGGCGCCACGACTGGCCGAACAAGGATGGCCGGAACTTTCTTGATGGTCGAAGTGGATTTCGGCCCAAACGAAAAACAGTTCAAACGCTATTTGCAACTGGAGCCCGTTGTCGAAGAAACGGATCTCATCGACATCCTGAAGGCTGGAAGGTTCGGAACTCCAAGCGATCTGCGGCGGGTTCTGACATTCGAGAAGATCAAGGGGGACCTGACCAACGTCTTCTATTCGATGGAGGCCAGCAATACCGATTTCTATCCGCACCAGTTCAAGCCGGTGATGCGGTTCATCGAATCGCCCGTTGGCCGCATGCTGATCGCCGACGAGGTTGGTCTCGGGAAGACCATTGAAGCAATATACATATGGAAGGAAATCCAGGCACGACATTCAGCACGGCGGCTGCTGATAGTCTGTCCGGCCATGTTGAGGCAAAAGTGGCGCGGCGATCTGCGCAAGCGGTTCAACATCACCGGAGAGATTATCTCTGCAAAGGACCTCCTAGAGAAGGGCGAGGATATCGCCGGTCGTCGGTCTTCCGATGCATTCGTCTACATTACGAGCCTGGAAGGCCTTCGGCCGCCTGCGAGATACCTCGATGAAAGCGTTGGTGGCACTCGGGCGCGGTTTGCCAGGCTGCTTGACCAGAATACGGCGACCGAGGAGTTCGCGCTCTTTGACCATGTCATCATCGACGAGGCTCACTATCTGCGCAATCCATCGACAGCGAACAATCGCCTTGGCCGCTTGCTGCGCGAAGCGTCCCGCCATCTGGTGCTGCTGACCGCGACTCCGATCCAGATCAAAAGTGACAATCTCTATCAATTGCTTCGCCTGATCGACGAGGACCAGTTCTACGACGCGTCGCTATTTGAGGAAATGCTGGCGGCTAATTCCCAGATCGTACGGGCGCAGAGAGCGCTGTGGCGGCAGCCAGTGGACGTTGTCGAGGCCCGCGCGGCCATAATGGATGCTGAAAAATCAGATTACTTCAAAAAGGATGCGGTGCTTCGTCGAATAAGATCCGAAATCGACAAGGCCGCACAGGATTCCGAGAAACGTGTCGAGTTGCTACGCCTGCTCGAATCACGATCTCTGCTTTCGCAATACATGACGAGAAGCCGCAAGAGGGAGGTACTGCCGACTCACGTAGTGCGGGCGCCACAGGTCCTGAACGTCGTCTTTAGCAAGGCTGAAGCAGCGATTTACGATCACGTCACCAAAAGGATTCGCGAGCAGTCCGTCGGCAAGACCGGGGTATCGCTGTTTTCGCTGATTGCCCGCCAGCGCCAGATGGCGAGTTCTATCGTGGGGGCGCTGGAGAGCTGGAAAGAGAAGGAACTGATCGACGAGCTGCTTTGGGAAGATTTCGGTCTGTCGACCGGCCTGATCGAAGGCACGAGCCGCAATGACCGACAAGACGGCGAAGACCAGCCCGAAAGCGCGAGCGAGGCGCCGGTTGCGTACGGCTTTGGCTTTGACCTCGCGGAACTGGAAAAAAATGATGCAAAATACCGTGCACTGAAGGATTTCCTTGCTTACGAACTGGCAAAAAATCCAGCTGAGAAGTTTGTCATATTCGCCTTCTATCGCGGGACGCTAAAGTACCTCGCCAGGCGGCTGAAGGCCGACGGGGTCAGGGCGGGCCTGATTATGGGCGACATGGGCTCGTCCAAGGACGCGGTGATCCAAGATTTTGCGCTGTCGGAAGGACCCTCGGTGCTTCTTTCGTCAGAAGTCGGCAGCGAAGGCATCGACCTTCAATTCTGCCGCTTCGTCGTCAATTACGATCTTCCCTGGAATCCGATGCGGATCGAGCAGCGTATCGGGCGTCTCGATCGCCTCGGTCAGAAGGCGGAGCGGATCTCCATCATCAATCTAGTGGTGACCAACACCATCGAAGATCGCATCCTGATGCGGCTTTACGACCGCATCAAGGTGTTCAGCGAGAGCATCGGAGACATGGAGGAGATTTTGGGCGAGATGACCGAGCAGATCATGCTCGAGCTCCTCAATCCTCGTCTGTCTGACGATGAACGCGACAGGAGAGCCAAGGTGGCCGAGCTCGCGATACACAATACGCAGAAGCAGCAGCATGAACTAGAGCAGCAAGCCGTCAACCTGATCGGATTTTCAGACTATATTCTCGAACACATTACGGACAGCCGCAGTAAGGGACGCTGGTTGAGCGCTTCGGAACTCAGGCTGCTGGTAGAGGATTTCTTCGCCAGGAAGTACCCAGGCACCAAAATCGAACCTAACTCGCGGATAGACAATTCAGCGCGGATTACGCTTTCGGAGGAAGCCCGCAGGGACCTCGGCTATTTCGTCGCTGAGGCAAGGCCGGCAACGCGCACAAGGATACACCAGAGCTACAAGCCCATACTGTGCCTGTTCGATCCTCGCCAAACCGACGATGTCAGTCCTGACGTGGAATTCATCGAGCCGAGCCATCCATTGGTGCAATGGATACGAAACGCTTATGAGTCCGATCGAAGTCAGCTTCATCGGGTGGCAGCGCTCAGGTTGCCGACAGGAGCGACCAGCTTCCCCCCTGGGGATTATGTTTTTTCCGCGCATCGGTGGTCATTCGCGGGTGTCAGATCCAATGAGACGCTGGCATTTAGCGCATTGCGTATGGGCGATGCGGAACCGCTGAGCAATTCCAGTTCCGAAGAACTCATTGCGATTGCAGCCGGCTCCGCTGGCCTTTTTCCCAACGCCCATAACGTCATCGGAGACATAAAATCGGTGCTCGAAGCCGCTTCGGCGTGTGAACAGCATCTGGCGGACATGTTCGGCGAACGGCTTTCGGACTTTGAGGCGGAAAACGCTGTCCGTTGCGAACAGCAGGAAACCAGCGCCAAAAAATTCGCGCGACGTCGACTGGATGAACTGGGGGGGCGCATCCAGCGATTCAAGGTTGCGGGCAATCTCAAGCCCATTCCGATGACGGAAGGTCTCATCCGCAAAGAGGAAGAGCAACTCAAGACAAAGATCGAGCGGGTAACCAGAAGGCGTCACGTCGAGGAAACGATGGTTCCGTTGGCGATCGGGGTAATCAGGGTGGAATGATGATTGGTGATTGGCGACAAAGACTGCTTGCATTTCGCGACCGGCTGTTTGGTGAGCCCAGCGCGGCGGCGGATCCCCTCGACGAGGTAGAGGTCCCGACCGAAGAAGTGGCTCCTCCAGGCCCAACGGAATTACCCCCCGAGCGTCTGCCGTTGCCGACCGAAGTTCCGCCAACGGTTTCACGAACGTCTGGGCAAATACCTGAGCGGCTCTACGATCCGACCTCCAAGAAGAGCAAGGCGACCCGGAAAGAGAAACCGGTCGATTCCAGGCCAAAGGATGGGCGGAGATCGGCGCAGAAACCGACTTCGGCAGCCAACGTCAAACGGCTGGTCGTGGGGGCAGGCCGCGCCGCCAAACGTCTAGTCGCTGAACACAATGAGAAGCGCGGCGGGGATGAGTTAAGACAACCTAGCGCGCGGTCCACGGGACGAGACCAGGTCTTCCTGAATCTCGGCATCGACTTCGGCACGAGCTTCACCAAGGTTTGCTTCCGGGACGTAGGGACGGAAGACTCATTCCTTGTGACCTTCGATGCTACCTCGGCACATGACGCCTTGTTGCCCTCCATCGTGGCGGTGGATAAGAAGGGCACGCTCTATACCGCCGATCAGGCTCCGCGCGGAGCGGTCCTGGTGCCATATCTCAAGATGAGGCTCGCCGGGTCGCCTATTGGCGAAGACTTGCCTGTCGTGGATGGCGTCGACCTTGGCAGCAGGGAAGCGACATGTGCGCTCGCCAGTTGGTTTCTTGCTAGGGTGCTCTCACGCAGCCAGGAATGGATACGCAAGCACGAACGTGACAGGCTAAGGAACAGAGTTCCTGTTTGGTCGGCAAATATCGGCGTTCCGGTGGAACATTACGATTCGAAAGCCATCGACACCTTTCGCAGGGTGCTAGGTACTTCGTGGATTTGGGTTGCGAACGCCAGACTCCCCAAAACCGTGGGGGAAGCCGTTTCCGCTTATCTGCGGGATGTTGACCGTCTCGAGGGCGAGGTTTCGGATTTTCACGCGGTTCCCGAGATAGCGGCTGCAGTCCAATCCTTCGTCATGTCCCGGGAGGCGGTCGCAGGAATCTATGTCTATTTCGACATCGGCGGCGGAACGGTTGATGGCGTCGCCTTCAAGTTCCTCAATCACCATGGCGAGCGGCGAGTCAACTTCTATTCCGGCAAGGTATCGCCGCTCGGAATTTCGGCCTTGGCCTCAGCGCTTGGATCAGGTTCACCGCGCGATATCGACGAAAAGAAACTCAAGCGATTAGTCAGCGATGGAAACGTTGAAGTCCTTGCAGATTTTGAACATCGCGTGAGGCAGTTGGTCGGGAAGGTTGTTATGACGGCCAAGCAAAAGGATGGCCGAAATTGGCAAGAAGACGCAATTCAAGACCATCAGAACACACGAAAGAACATTCGCAGTCTTGGCGGCCTCGATAGAACGAGAATGACGCCACTCGTCGTTTTCTTGGGCGGCGGAGGCGCACCTTCCGCCTGGTACCAGACCGCGATCAGTTCGACCTATGACAAGTTTGGGCACTTCGGGGCCGGCGTTCCGCCGTACCAGCTATTGGAAGTTGCGGCACCTAGAGACTTGGACATGACGGGGCTGGCTTCCAGTGATTTTCGACGGTTTGCGATAAGCTACGGGTTGTCGATTCCCTTCGGTGAGGGACCGGAAGTTGGCTTACCGAGCCAGTTCGCCGACGCGGAGCCACTTCCGGTCAGACAAAACCGCGTTGCCGATTACCTTGATAGCAAGGACGCGTACGACTGACGGCGGACCAAGCTCATAGCTGCTCAATCGGGCAGTTTGATCCGTTTACTATCTGGGTGGCTGCGCTCGCAATACGCGGAGTCCGTCCGTTTCACGATGGCTTTGGGGAGAGAACGCATGAGTGCAGCAGTTCGTCATGTCTCGGTCCGTGTGCCTTGGCATGATCGGGCGTGGGATGGCCACGTCTGTAACGACCCGTTAGGCAACGTGTCGTGCCTGGCGCTCAGACTGATAGCCGAGGGCCGCAACGACCCTGTGGAAGTTCAGCTTGCCGGGGAAGCCTTCGATGACCTGACCGATGCCCAGACGCCGCCCTGCATCAAGGCCAGCGCCGCTTTCCTCGCCCCGCGCAACCACACCATCCAGAGCGTGATGAGCTATTCGACGTGGAGCGAAGATCACCACCATATGCGGCCCAAGACGCTACACTTGCCCGCCTTCGGCGCCCAGCTGATCCCCTACCGCTGGATGCTGCGCGAGAGCGGGTTTGCACTCGCCGCAGACCTGGAGCTTGCGATCGACCCCGAGCGCGAGCCGTCCGAACCCCCGTTCCTCCAGAACACGGCATGGGTCCAGCATCACGACCACCAGAAGGCGCTGCTGGACGCGTTCGCCGAACCTTTGATCGAGCATCAGAGCCTAGTGTTGTTTTATGCGACGCGAACGCCGCTCTGCGACGACGAACGGCGAGTCCTGCTTGGTGCGGCGATCCTGGAGAAGAAGCACCGCATCTTCGAATACGACTACGATCCTGCCGATACTACGCCCGATAAGCGGTTGAGGGCGATGGTGTGGGAGCGGTCTATCCAACATAGCCTGCGTCCATTGAAGGGCGACGGCGACCTTGCAGGATACGGTGGAGGCTTCGTCCTGCCTTATCACGACATCCTGCGCGCGGCCGCGGCCGACGAAACGCTCGATCCCGCCGACTATGTCGCGTTCGCCCCGGAGGACGCACGAGTCCAGTTCTCCTATGGCAGCGAACACGTCAGCCATGGAGCTGCGGCCGCAGCTTTGCTCGCCGCCCGTACCGCCCTCGAGAAAATCGCGACGGTGCTGGACGGTCCATGGACGGGGCAGATCGAATGGATCGACGAGCAACTTTCCAACCTGTGGCGACTTCAAGGACCGGCGCCCGGCCTAGGCGTTGCCCTGTCAACGTTGCACAGCGGCTTCAACGGCACGCTGTTCGCCATCGCGCTTAGCGGCATTTTGAAACCGAATGAGGACCCTTGGCCAGTAGCGGATGAGATCCTGTCCGGCCGCCGCGAAGCTCCGCCAGGATCGCCGGCGATCACATCCACGCTGCAAAGGAGATGGGCCAAGGTCAGGGGCGATGCCGCGCGCTACGACACTCTCCAACTCCTTGCCCGTTTCGAGCTGACTAAGGATCAGGCCGCTCGCGCGACCAGCCGCATAGAGTCGTCGGACCTGTTAAAGAATCCCTATAGGCTGTTCGAAGACGACCGCGATCAACAGGGCCCTGTCGCGTTCGCCACCGTCGATCGCGGCTTGTTGCCGGGTTCCGTTGTCGCCGAGGCTCACCCCCTTCCGGGTGGATGCTCTAAGGATCTCGGTGAATACGACAATCGCTTCCGCTTACGAGCAGCCACCGCGCAGCTGCTCGAAGAGGCGGCTGGAAGAGGCAACACGATTGTCGCCGCCGATCGGCTGGCGGAGGAAGCCGCCGCGCTGACGCTGACCCGCCCGCTTCCACTAGACGCCGACCTTCTGGACCTCTTCCGCGCCGAGTTTTCCCCGCTAGTAGAGGTAGGGCCGGGCGACAAGAATCCAACCGCGCAGCTCGACCGGTATATCGCCTACCGCAAGCTGCTGGAGAAGGCTGTCAAAGAACGAGCCGCCGTATCCACCGCCGCCACAACAGTGAATTGGTCCGCGCTGTTGAAGGAGAAATTCGGTTCCTCGCCTGGCGACGTCGAAACCGAAGCGAGAGCACGCGAGGAAAAAGCGACGGCATTGGCGCGGCTCGCCGGGTCGCGGATTGCGATGCTCGTCGGTCCGGCCGGAACGGGCAAGACGACGGTTCTCGAACTGCTGCTGCAACGGCCGGAAATCGTCGGCTCGCGAGTGTTGCTTCTGGCTCCAACGGGCAAGGCCCGCGTGAGGTTGGGAACCGAGACCAACCGACCGGGAGAGGCGCGCACCATAGCGCAGTTCCTGCTCGCCTTCGACCGATACGACATCCAAACCGGCCGCTACGCTCCCAATCCGGGTGCGGCCAAAGACGGAGCGACCTGCTGTATCATCGACGAAGCGTCGATGTTGACGGAGGACATGCTCGCGGCCGTGCTCGACGCGCTGCCACCCACATGCCGGATCATCCTGGTAGGCGATCCTTACCAGTTGCCGCCAATCGGTGCGGGGTGTCCGTTCGTCGACATCATCGCCTACCTTCGGCTCCATCACCCTCAATGCGTGGCCGCACTCACCGTGTCGATGCGTCAGCGGGGCGACCGAAGCGATGCGCAGCTTGGGGCAATCTTTTCGGGACGCCATCTGGAGCCTGGCGAGGACGAGGTCGCCGCCATGACGCTCGATGGATTCGATGACCAGCACCTTCGCCTGCGGCAATGGGAATCCGTGGCGGAGTTGCCCAAACTGGTTCAGTCGATCTTCGAGACAGAGTTCGCGGCCAACGAGGGTGGAGACGTCATTGCGAATATCGAAACCTCGCTCGGCGCCGCCAAGAACGCCAAGGGCTATCTCAACTTCGATTCCGGCTGCTCAGCGAAGGCCGAGGCTTGGCAGATTCTATCCGTCAACCGCGCGCAAGCCGGTGGATCGATCTATCTTAACCGGCTCATCAAGGACCAATATCGGGCCGAACGGTTGGCCGGCGCAATCAAGTCCAACCAGGTATCTTGGAGAAAGAAGTGGTTCCGAACTGTGAAGCCGCAGGGACCCGAACAGATCACCTACGGGGACAAGGTGATCTGCGTCAGAAATCACAAGCGGGAAGCCTATCAGTATCGGCCGGGCGATAGTCCCAAAGAGAAAGAATACATTGCGAACGGCGAGATCGGACTTGTTACGGGGCAGACTGCCTATGGTCACGCGAACCCCAAATTTGTGAATGTAGAATTCGCCGGACGTAGCGACCGCTCATTCGGCTTTTCACGCTCGGCATTTCGGGATGATGGCCAGCCCTATCTAGAGTTGGCCTACGCTGTCACAGTTCATAAGGCGCAGGGCAGCCAGTTCGGCGTTGTCATCTTGGTCCTTCCAGCAAACAGCCGATTGCTGTCGCGCGAGATGATCTACACGGCGCTGACTCGGCAGACCGAGCGCATCTGGATACTGCACCAAGGAGGATTCGACCGGGTGCTCGCCTACCGCCACGACGCCTTCTCCGATGTCGGCGCGAGGACGACCAACCTGCTGCGCGAAACTGATCCCAAGCGAACGATACCACCGACGGGCCTGCCTGCCGGGATCATCCACCAGACGCGGGGGTTCCTTGAGGAGCACCTCAAGCATCGCACCATTCGTGGCGAATATGTCAGCTCAAAATCGGAGTTGGCGATCGCCAACATTCTGTATGGGTTCGAGCAGCGCGGGCTGCTAACCTACGAGGTGGAGCCGCCGCTGCCGTTCTCCGACAACGCCAGAGGGCGCTGGGCCGACTTTCGCGTCACGGCTGGCGAGCAGGTCTGGTACTGGGAGCATTGCGGCAGGCTAGACCTCCCGTCCTATCGTGATCGGTGGGCTAGGAAGGAGACGCTATACCGTGCGAATGGCTTTGCTCGGTGGTCCGAGACGTCGCCGAACGGACGGCTCATTGTCACCGAAGATGGTTCGAGTGAGGGACTGGACTCCCATTCCATAAACGGGCTCGTCCACAAGCTGTTCAACATAGGGGTGCTCGGTAGTACAGAAGATGCCAGTCCTTGAGACAACAGAACATGCGCTCAATGATGTTCTGCCGGTAGGCCTTCGGCTACTTGCTGCCGTGGCGCCCCGCGGCTGCGGTCCTGTTTGCCAATACGTTGAACGCCCTGCTGGCCGAACAGGGTACGTTCGCTGCCAATATGGACATGCCTTTGTCAACTTGTGACCGCTGACACCGATGCCGGTGAGATCAGCTTGGCCGAGAACGTCGTGCGGGTTGCGCTACAATCTGCCGACCAGTCCAATTTTGTCTGACGTTGTCCAAACCTCTGTGTCGCCCGACAAAAATGGCGCGCCGGAGAGGATGAAACTGGGCACCGTCATGTGATTGCGGCGCCTTTGTAATTTTCGCCCTATGTCCGCTTTGCGGCTTTAGCGGTCATCGGGTCTTGCAGAACCGTACAAGATCGGGGGATCGGGAAACGTCTGCAGCTGTGGCATCGCGCAAAGCGTCGATATTGCCGCCCACACCTCGGCTTGTTCAGAAACGCGGCCCTCGATCCCGTTCTCTTTCTTATCGCCTCCGTCTCGACCATGATGGCTCAATGTGATTTGCGAGCCTTAAGGAGATCGAATGGGCGTGCGCTTGTATCGGATCGAAGCGTTCCAGCATACGCATGAGAACGCCGCGTTCGAACTACTGTGCAGGACGGCCGAGACCTATCTAGGGAACCTCGAAGACGTTCGAATCGTCGGCAACCTGAGCTACCCCGGTGGGCAGATGGACGTGCTCGTCCTGGCTCGTCACTCGATCACCATCGTCGACTTCAAGAACTGGTCCGGGACCATCGTCGTCGCGCTCAATCAGCCTTGGTTGAACGAGGAAGGCAAGGCCGTGCTCGGCGGCTCGTACGCCAATCCATTCAAGCAGATGTGCGCCTATCGCAAGAAGGTGCAGGCTGTTTTTGGCGAGGCAACGGCTCTGGCTGGAAATGACTTCTCGCACATCAACGGTCTTGTCCTCTTCACGCGGCCCGTGAAGATCTTCAACAACCCACACGACCCAATCGGCCCTAGAGTGCAGCAGTGGTTTCATGTCGAGGACTGGACTGGTGGCATTCAAAAGCTTCGAGACGTAGCCTCCCCAAAGATCGATCTCTCATCGGAACTCCTTGACGAGCTAATGGCTGACTTGAAGGCTTTACCCTTCGTGCCGACGACCGGGATGAAGCTCGTGCCGGAGAGCGCGGTGACCGAGGCTCTGCTTGAGCAGGATTTTTCGAGGATGGCTGCCTGGGAGGCCGAACATCGAGACGAAATGCGCGCTCAATACGAGGAAGCGCAAGAAGGGTGGTTACGTCTCGACTCTGCCAAAGGAAGGTGATGCGCTGGCGCGGTGATAGGGCTCGTCGAGGTGGCCCCAGCCAGCATATGCCCAATGGCACAGGCCGCTAGCGCCTAAGGGGTACGCAGTCCAAGCAGGTCAAATGCCCGCCTTGGGCCAGAAGCGGACATGCTGACATTTGCACGCATTCCGCAAGTCCGTTGCGCAGTTCAATGATTGCACGTGACCATCTATGACCAGGACCGAGCGACTACGGGCATGGTAAGCTGCCCTTCCCGAGAGATGGGTGACAGTTCATTCCGGAGACATGGGTTACACTTTTGGCCCTTTGCAAGGAGAGCAAAGGTGCCCTGGAAGGAGTGTAACGTCATGGATGAGCGGCTGAAGTTCATAGCGCGGCTGCTGGACGGCGAGAAGATGGCGGCGCTGTGCCGGGATTTCGGCATCTCGCGCAAGACCGGCTACAAGCTGGTCGATCGCTACAACGATAGCGGGCTGGAAGGTCTGACCGACCGCTCGCGCCGGCCTTACCGGCACGCCAATCAGCTTCCTTTCCAAATCGAGAAGCTGATTGTGCGTGCCAAGCAGGACAAGCCCAGCTGGGGCGCGCCGAAGATCAGGGAGCGGCTGGCCCGGCGCTACCCGGACGTCCACACCCCGGCGATCTCAACGGTGCATGCGGTGCTGGACCGTCACGGCCTGGTCAAGCGCCGCAAGCGGCGACGCAATAGGGCGCAAGGAACGCCGCTCTCCCATAGCGGCCAGCCCAATGATCTGTGGTGTGCCGATTACAAGGGCGAGTTCATGCTGGCCGACAAGCGCTATTGCTATCCGCTCACGATCAGCGACTTCGCCAGCCGCTATCTCCTGGCCTGCGAGGCCCTCCACACGACCAAGGAGGCCTATGCCTTCACCGTGTTCGAGAACGCTTTCAAGGAGTTCGGCCTGCCGAGTGCGATCCGGACGGACAACGGTGTGCCCTTCGCAAGCCCCAATGCGCTCTTCAACCTTTCCAGGCTGTCGGTCTGGTGGCTCAGGCTCGGCATCGCCATCGAGCGCATCAAACCGGGCAACCCGCAACAGAACGGCCGCCACGAGCGCATGCATCTGACGCTCAAGCTGGAGACCACCAAACCGGCCGGCGCCAACTTCCTGCAGCAGCAGGCACGCTTCGATGACTTCATTCAGGAGTTCAACAACGAACGTCCACACCAGGCGCTCGACATGGCCTATCCTGCCGAGCGCTACCAACCCTCGCCGCGCCCCTACTGCGGACTGCCCGAGCTCACCTATCCCTTCCACGACAAGGCCGTCACCGTCACCACCTGCGGCCGCATCTGCTACAATCGCAAAAAGATCAACCTCAGCCAGGTGTTCGCCGGTCAGACCGTCGGCATCAAGCAGGTCGAAGACCGAATCTGGCTGGCTAGCTTCATGGACTATGATCTGGGATATTTCGACGATGAGACATGCAGACTCGAACCTCTCGGCAACCCGTTCGGACCGAAAGTGTTACCCATGTCTCCGGTATAAACCGTAACCTATGTGTCCAGAATGGACCCGCTGGTATATGGCGCACCCGACAGGATTCGAACCTGTGACCTCTGCCTTCGGAGGGCAGCGCTCTATCCAGCTGAGCTACGGGTGCCTTCAGGATCGAGATCCAGAAAACGAACCAGCCGGGTAACCGACCAGCCACGGCTTCTTAGCGGAAGCCGGCGCAGGCTTCAACGGGCAAGTGGCAGGCACCGTAAAGTTGTCCGCTGCGCTATCGGTTCGTGCCGCAACCCAGTCGCTGCGCGGCCTCGTAGGCTCGGGCGTTCGTCATTCAAAAGCCCCGGCTTTCGTCCGCCCTCACTGCTCCCCGGCATACAGCAGCCTTGTCGTCGTGTTCGATGCCGGCGACAGGTTGCGCTGGATCAGCGCCTCGACATGGTCGTTGCGCTGGCGCGCGCTGTCGGCGCCCATCACCACCAGAATCAGCCGGCGGCCGTCGGCGTCGTAGGAGGTGACGATGTTGAAGCCTGAGGCTCTGATATAACCGGTCTTGATGCCGTTGACGCCGCGGACGCGGCCGAGCATGTCGTTGTGGCCGCGCACCAGCCTGCCCCGGAACATGAAGTCGCTTTCGGAGAAATAGTGGAAATGCTGCGGGAAGCGGGCGCGCAGCGCCACGCCGAGCACCGCCATGTCGCGCGCCGTCGTCAGCTGGCCGGCGTCCGGCAGGCCCGACGCGTTGCGGAAGACGGTGCTGCGCATGCCGATCTGGCGCGCCTTGGCGGTCATCATGGCGGCAAACGTCGCTTCGCTGCCGCCGAGATATTCGGCGACGGCGACCGCCACGTCATTGGCCGATTTGACGGTGATCGCCCGGATCGCCGAATCGACGTCGATCGTCTCGCCGCGCCGGAAGCGCAGCTTGGTCGGCGGCTGCCTGGCGGCGTTGGCAGACACCGGGATCAGCGTCGTCTTGCTGATGCGGCGCTGATCCAGCGCCTCGAACAGCAGGTAGAGCGTCATCATCTTGGTCAGCGACGCCGGATAGCGCGGTGCCGTCGAATTGGCCTCGAACAGCGTCCTGCCGCTGCCATCGATGACCATAGCCGCATATTTCTGCGCCGGCGCCGGCACCGCCAGCATGGTCTCCGTCGGCGTCGTCGCGCAGCCGGCGACCAGGAGCAGCAGCGCAAACGCCGCGACAAATCTTTGGGTGAGCGGGAAGTGGCGCAGTTTGGACATTCTGAAGGTAAGCTGTTGCTGAAACGAGTGGGAAACTAGCCTAACCCAATGGCGCCGTCCATTTCGTTAACACCGGTCTTCAGGGCAATCGCTTCAGGTTTGAATTAACCCGCTCCGGGCGTTGGCGCCGCCCCTCACCTGCCTGCCGGCATCCTCTCCCCGTATAGTGACGGGGAGAGGGGCGCTGTGATTGACGGTTTCGCCAATCACCAGCGTTCGCAAGAAGGGCGCCGGCATTGCGGCCGGCCCCTTTCTCCCCGTTTACGGGGAGAAATGCCCGGCAGGGCAATGAGGGGCAGCGCCGACGATCGACAATTGAGCCACATGGAGTTCCGGCCTGAGTGAAATACCGGGACTGCGCTTGCGCAACCGGCACCGAGCGGGTTTGCTGGCGCCGGCAGAATCAGCAGGTGCGCCATGGATACGCTCACGATCAAGGCAAAGGGCATTTCGGTAACGGTCGATCTCACCGTCGGCCATCTCGCCGACATGACGGTCGATATCGACGGGCGCCGGCTAAAACCGTTGCATCGCGCGCCATGGATCGACGAGCCGCGCGAGACGCTGCCGCCAGACCTGCCCGCCGGCACCGTTCGCCTGTCCGGCGATTTTTTATGCGCGCCGTTTTCGCGCAGCGATGTCGAGGAAGCACCGCTGCATGGCTGGCCGGCCAACAGCCCATGGGATGTCGTCGCCTCCGCGGCGACTGCCGAAGGCTGGCGGGCCGTTTTCAGGCTGCAGCACAAGGTTTTGGGCGCGACGGTCGACAAGATCCTGACCCTGCGCGACGACCATCCCTTTCTCTACCAGGAACATGTCTTTTCCGGTGGTTCGGGCGGCATTTCCGTCGCCCATCATCCGATGACGGCGATGACGGACGGCGGCAGGCTGGCTTTCTCGCCGAAGCGGTTCGCGGCAACGCCGGACGAGCCGCTCGAGCCCGATCCGGCCCGCGGCCGTTTTCTGCTCGCCTATCCGGCGCGCTCTGCCGAGCTGAGACGTTTTCCCGCCGCCGATGGCGGCACGCTCGACCTGACCGGCTATCGCATCGACCTCAGCCGAGAGGATTTTGTCACACTGGTCGAGGCCGACCATGGCGGGCCGGGCTGGACCGCACTGGCACGAAAAGCGGAAGCCGATCTGGTGCTGGTGCTGAAGAACCCGGCCGAGCTGCCGGTCACCATGCTGTGGCTCAGCAATGGCGGCCGCGACTACGCGCCGTGGAGCGGCCGCCATCGCGGCGTGCTCGGCATCGAGGACGGCCGCACCGCGCTCGGCCATGCCGCGTCGCTGGGCGACAACTCGCTGAAGCGGGAAGGGGTGGCGACCGCCTTTGCCCTTGGCGAAGGCCGCAACGTCTCGTTCCGGCACGTCATCGGCGCACTGCCCCGACAAGCCGGCGGCGAGCCGCCGCGCGACATCGCCACCGCGCAGGGGCATATGCGCCTTGCGGCTGCCGACGGTTCGACGCGGGATGTCGCTTTCGACGGCGAATTCCTGAGGATTGGCCGGTCGGTTCCTGGTTGAGCGCCCGCCTCCCCACCTCCTCGTCATCCCAGGGCGGAGCAGGAGCGAAGCGACGTGCCGTGATATCAGCCGAGGAACGCGGCGGAATAGAATAAAAGCGCTCTGTAGCGATCCTTCACGCCCCCCTCTGTCCTGCCGGACATCTCCCCCACTTGGGGGGAGATTGGCCTTCATCACTGATTTCGCCAACTACCAGCCTTGCAAAAAGGCGCTGACCGCGAAGCTGCCGATCTCCCCCCTTGTGAGGGAGATGTCCGGCAGGACAGAGGGGGGCGCTGTCCCACGGCGATCAAAGGATTGCTTCGGCCAATCTCGAAGCTTTGCGATCTGCCAACGGACAATGCCAATCCCGCGTTTGAAATTCCTGCCAACTGTCGCCAAGATGCAGCCGAAATTATCACCCGGAATCACGCATGTCCGAGATCGCCCACCTCGCCGCCACCATCTTCAAGCGCGCCGGCAAGGCGCGGCGGTTTGTCGTTGCCATTGCCGGTCCTCCGGGCGCCGGCAAGTCGACGCTGTCGGCCCGCCTGCATGAGCTGCTGCCGGAAGGCGCCGCCGAAATCGTGCCGATGGACGGCTTCCATTACGACGATGTCGTGCTCGAGCGGCGCGGCCTGCGGGCGCGCAAAGGCGCTCCGGAAACCTTTGACTTTGCCGGCTTCGAAACCTTGCTGAAGCGCATCCGCGCCGCCGAGCCGGACATCGCCATTCCAGTGTTCGACCGCAGCATGGAGCTGTCGCGCGCGGCCGCTTCGATCATCGCCGCCGACACCAAGTTCATCCTGGTCGAAGGCAATTATCTGCTGCTTGACGAGGAACCCTGGACGCGGCTGGCGCCGCTGTTCGATTTCTCTGTTTTCGTCGATGTGCCGCGCGCCGAGCTCGAACGCCGGCTGCTCGAGCGATGGCATGAGCATGGCCGCTCCGACGACGACGCCCGCGCCTGGATCGCCTCCAACGACATGCCCAACATCGACCGCGTGCTTGCCCGCCGCCGCCCTGCCGATCTGGTGCTCGGCGATCACGCCTGATTCGCAAGGACCAGCCGCACCTGGAACCTTAGGAGTTTCCGGCCGTTATGTCAGGTACGGCAATAATACTGACATGAGGAAGACTGTCCGATGGCTACTCCGATGGCAACCAAGGCAAGAAAGCCTGCGCCCGGCAGGGGCAGGGCAACACGGTCCAAGGCAACTGGATCAAAGGCAACTGAATCGAAGGCGGGTGCTGGCCCAGCCGTCGCCGCCCGCTCCAAGGATGCAAAGCCCAGTTTTGGCAAGGCAGCACCGAAGAAAGTGACGCCGACCGCTGCCAAGGCCACGGCAAAACCGGCCAGGTCGAGAAAATCGGCAAGCGGCGGCTCGATCGCAGGCAGCGCAATGCGCACCGTCAAAACGACGGCCAATGTCGCGGCCGGCGCGGTTGTCGCGACCGCCAAGAGCGCTGCATCCCTCGCCGCTTCCGTTATGGGCAAGGGCGGCTCAAAACCCAAAGCCAAGACAAAGTAGCCGGTTTTCGGCGCCAGCCGCCGATTGAGCTAACGCCGGGCGGGGATGTTGAGACCCCGTTGCACCGCCGGCCTGGCAAGGCCGCGCTCCAGCCATGCCGCGACATGGGAAAAATCGTCGAAGCCGACAAGTTCCCTTGCCTCGTAAAAACCGATCAGATTGCGCACCCAGCCCAGCATCGAGATGTCGGCGATGGTGTAATCGTCGTCCATGATCCAGCTGCGGCCCTTCAGCCTCGTCTCGAGCACACCGATCAGCCGCCGCGATTCGTCGCGATAGCGCGCCAGTGGCCGCTTGTCGGCGATCTCGCGTCCGGCGAATTTGTGGAAGAAGCCGACCTGCCCGAACATCGGCCCGATCGAGGCCATCTGGAAGAACACCCACTGGATGGTTTCGTAACGCCGCGCCGGGTCGGCCGGGATCAGCCTGCCGGTCTTGTCGGTGAGGTAGAGCAGGATGGCGCCGGATTCGAACAACCCGATCGGCTTGCCGCCAGGGCCGTCCGGATCGATCATCGCCGGGATCTTGCCGTTCGGGTTCAGCGACAGGAATTCCGGCGTCCAGCTTTCGTTCTTGCCGATGTTCACCGCATGCGCCTCGTATGGCAGGCCGAGTTCCTCCAGCGCGATCGACACTTTTACCCCGTTCGGCGTCGGGAACGAATAGAGCTGGATGCGGTCGGGATGGCTGGCCGGCCAGCGCGTGGCGATCGGAAAGGCGGACAGGTCGGTCATCGAAACTCCTGGGATTTTTTCGCGCGCGCCGTCGTGGCGAGGGGCAAGACGTCTCGCCGTAGCTGGGGATCCGATTGCGGCTCAGACCGCCTTGAACGCCAGCACCGCATTGGTGCCGCCGAACGCAAAACCGTTGCTGATCGCCGCGCGCACCTTGCGCTCGCGCGCCACATTCGGCGTGATGTCGAGATCGCAATCGGCGTCGGTTTCGCGAAAATTGGCCGTTGGCGGCACGATGCCTTCGCGGATCGCCATCACGCAGGCGATCAGCTCCAGCGCGCCCGACGCGCCGAGGCAGTGGGCATGCATCGATTTGGTCGAGGAGATCGAAAGTTTTTGGGCATGGTCGCCGAAGACGCGCTTGATCGCCGCCGTCTCGATCTGGTCGTTGGCCTTGGTGCCGGTGCCATGCGCATTGACGTAGTCGATGTCTTCCGGGTTGAGCCGGGCATCGACGAGGCAGAAGCGCATCGCCGCCTCCGGCCCTTCGACGGTCGGCGCGACGATGTCCGAGGCATCGCCCGACAGGCCGGCGCCGGCAATTTCGGCGAGTATAGTGGCGCCGCGCGCCATGGCATGCTCAAAAGTTTCCAGCACGACCATGCCGGCGCCTTCGCCGAGCACCAGCCCCTGGCGATCGGCCGAAAACGGCCGGCAGGTGTCGGGCGCCAGCACCCGCAGCGCCTCCCAGCCTTTCAGGATGCCCCAGACCAGCGGCGCATCGGTGCCGCCGGCGAGCATGACATCGGCGCGGCCGAGCCTGATCTGGTCGACCGCCGAGGCAATGGCGTGGTTGGACGAGGAGCAGGCCGAGGTGATGCCGAAGACCGGCCCGCGCAGGCCGAGATTCATGCTGACATGACCGGCCGCAGCGCCCGGCATCACTTTCGGCACGGTGAAGATGCCGGTGCGGTTCTTGCCTTCGAGCAGGATGGCGCGATAGCTCTCTTCGATCGCCTCCCAGCCGCAGACGCCGACGCCGACGACGGAGCCCATCCGGTAGGTGTTGGCCGCGTGCAAGCTTAGCCCGGCTTGTTGCGCGGCCTCTCGGGCGGCGATCGTCGCCAAAAGGCTGAAACGGTCCATCGACACGACCTGCTTGCGGTCGATGCCGTGCTCGGGAAGCGTCCTGATTTCGCAGCCGACCCTGATTTTCAGGTCATGCAGCTCCGAATTGACGATCGGGCCGATGGCCGAGCGGCCGGCGCGCATCTCGTCCCAGATCGCCGGCACATTGGTGCCGAGCCCGCATAAGCCGCCGATGCCGGTAATGACGACGCGCTTGTGCATTCAGTCAGGCTTTTTCGCGATCAGTGCGCGAACCGCCTCGACCATGTCGCCGACGTTCTTCAAATTGCTCCAGGCATCGACCGTGTTCATCTCGATCTCGATGCCATACTGTTCCTCGAGGTCGAAGATGATCTCCGTCAGTTCCAGCGAATGGATGCCAAGTGAGGTCAGTTCGGTGCTGGTGGTGATTTCTTCGCCACCCGGCTCGGCATGGGCCTTGATCTTCTCGATGATGTCCGTTGCCAGCTGGTCAGCCATTCGGTTCCTTCCCCAACCCTTGTCGTTTCCCGACGCCAATTGATCGGCGCCTGTTTTTCCCCAGGTCCAGATCGTCACCGTCGCCTTTTATCCCCGCCGGGCGCTGTGTGACCGTACCAAGACGGCTCCTCTATAGAAACCGAAACGTTGTCAAGCAACAAGCTATATGTCGACAAAGCCGGCGGAGTGCTTAACCTTGGCGCCATGGACATCGATATGATCGAACCTGGCCTGGCCTTTATGCCGCCGGCGCAGCGCGTCGCCGGAACGGCGCGGCTCGGCTGTGACAGGAATGGCGGCCGCACGCGGCTTCGGCGGCTTTATCAGGATGGTTCCGCCAAGATCCGCATGCCGGCCGTCTCGGCCGATCCGCTCGAAGCCGTGCTGATCAACACCGCCGGCGGGCTGACCGGCGGCGACCGCCTCGGCTGGGAGGTCGATGTCGGCGCCGGCGCCGCCGCCAGCATAACCACCCAGGCCTGCGAGAAAATCTACCGCGCCGCAGCCGATCGTGCCGAGGTGCGGGTGAGGCTGACCGTCGGCGCCGGCGGCCGCATCGCCTGGCTGCCGCAGGAAACCATCGTCTTTGATCGCTCAGCCTTTGCCCGCAGGCTCGACCTGGAGCTTGCCGCCGGCGCCGAGGCGCTGGTGCTCGAGGCGACCGTCTTCGGCCGCCTCGCCATGGGCGAACGCGCTGCGCACGGCGCTTTCCACGACCGCTGGCGCGTCAGTCAGGACGGAGCGCTCGTCCATGCCGAGGATTTCCGCATCGGGCCGGAAATTGCGACCATTCTCAGCCGTTCGGCCGTGGCCGGCGGCGCCATCGCCATGGCGACGGTGCTGATGATCTCGCCGCGGGTCGAGGCTTTGCTCGATCCGGCGCGGGACATCATCGGCGGCCAGGGCGACGCCAGCGTCTGGAGCGTGAAGAGATCTGGCAAGCTTCTTGCGAGGCTGTTTGCCGAGGACGGCTACCAGCTCCGCAAGCGGCTGGTTCCGCTCGTCGAATTGCTCAACGGACGGGCGGGTCTGCCCAAATTATGGTCACTCTGATTCCGATTACACCGCTCCTGTCTACGCCATCCTGGGAAAACGCATGAACCTCACGCCAAGGGAAAAGGACAAGCTGCTCATCGCCATGGCGGCGATTGTGGCGCGCAAGCGGCTCGAACGCGGCGTCAAGCTCAATCACCCGGAGGCGATCGCGCTGATCACCGACTTCGTCGTCGAGGGCGCCCGCGACGGCCGCCAAGTCGCCGAGCTGATGGAGGCCGGCGCCCACGTCGTCACCCGCGCGCAGGTGATGGAGGGTATCGCCGAGATGATCCACGACGTCCAGGTCGAGGCGACGTTTCCCGACGGCACCAAGCTGGTGACCGTGCATGAACCGATACGGTGAGGGCCGATAAGGTGAGGTGAGAAAAATGCTTGAGCTGCGCCCCAACTGCGAATGCTGCGACAAGGACCTGCCGCCTGAGGCGACGGATGCGCTGATCTGCACCTTCGAGTGCACCTTCTGCGCCGAGTGCGCGGCAAATGTTCTGGGCGGCGTCTGCCCGAATTGCGGCGGCAATTTTTCAGCGCGCCCGATCCGTCCGGCAGCGATGCTGAACAAATATCCCGCCTCGACAAAGCGCGTCCTCAAGGCCGAAGGCTGCGGCCCGGCCCGCAACGCCGCGTGACGGCACGATCCTGACAGTGAAAGGCATATCGATGGTCCCGATCAAACGCACGTCCCTCTCGGCGATCCTGCTGCTCGCCGACGGCCTCGTCTTCGGCGTCTTGTGAGGCTGGCGATGATCCCCGGCGAAATCATCACGGCAGGCGGCGAGATCGAGCTCAACAAGGGCCAGCCGACAATCACCATGAAAGTGGCCAACAGCGGCGACCGGCCGATCCAGGTCGGCAGCCACTATCATTTCTTCGAGACCAATGAGGGGCTGAAATTCGATCGCGACAAGGCGCGCGGCATGCGCCTCGACATTGCCGCCGGCACTGCGATGCGCTTCGAGCCCGGCCAGGAGCGCGACGTCACCTTGGTGCCGCTCGGCGGCAAGCGCGAGGTCTACGGGTTCCAGCAGAAGATCATGGGCGCGCTGTGAGATCCCATGGGCGCGTTGTGCGCTCCAGAGCGTCGAGCAGCTTCGGCTCAGCCGGGCGGCTTGGCCGCCGCGTAGATGACGACCTTGCCAGGATCGTCGAATTCGACGGCGAGAACGTCTTCGGTCTGCACGCGCCGAGAGTCGATGGCGTTGAACAGCAATGCGTTCGCCTCGATCTCGTCGCGCAGTTCCGCAATGTCCTCCTGATGCTGCTCGACCTTGCTTTCGATCGCCGGCGGCAGCCCGCCTTCCGTGCGCGCGGCGTCGGTAAGGAACACGATGTCGACCTTGTCGAGCTTGGACGTCTTGCGCACCGCGCCGATGTTTTCACGCGTCCGCTCGATCGCGGTAGTGACTTTACCGGCCTCGACAGCGGTGTTGGTCTCTTCCTGGCCGACCTCCGAGCCGATGATCTTGTTCTGGGTCTCAGGGCCTTCAAGGCCCTGCGCATTCAGCCCGGCCTGGGGAGCGCTCGCCGCAAGAAACGCAGTTGCGGCCAGCATATGCAGCCATCTCAAGTCGGGGAAGGTGGTGATCGCCATCGCTCGCTCTCAAAGCTTCTTTCGAGACTCGGTTCTAGGCCAAAAAGTCGAAACGTATTCCGCCCTGCGAAGGTTCCCTCCCCGATGCGGCAGGCCGGCCTCGTGCCGGCCCGCCACAGCGCATCGTCAGCTCGCTTTCTTGGTGATCAAGGTCAGCGAGCCATTGGCGTCCATGCTGGCGGCGATCACTTGCGCCGAGGTGAGTCCCTTGGCTTCGAGCGCGGATTTGACCTGTGGCGTCGCGTCGATCGAGCTGCGCAATTTCTGCAGGCCGTCCTCGCCGCGCTTGGCGATCACTTCGTTGACCTTCGTCTGCGTTTCCTTGGGCAGTTCCTCGATGTCGACGACGTTGACGGTCTGGATCGCCGGCGCAGCCGGCTGAGCGCCTGGTGCCGCGGGAGCGGGCGAAGCCGGCGGCTCGCCGGGTTGCGGCGCAGGCTGTTGCTGGGCGCCGGCAGCGGTCGCGAGCAGCAGGGTGGCGGCGGCTGCGAGAGATATCGTTTTGCGCATAAAACTTCCTTTCCATCGATTGGCAAACGGTCGTTTTGGGGTGACCTTGCCACCTCAAACGCTAAATGGGATCGGAAGGTGTCGCCCAGCAGGTCATTGCGTGACCATAGGATGGCGACAATGTGGGGCCGGGCTTCGACCGGCTGTATCTTGGGGCCGTATTTCGGGAGCAATTGCTGATGGCTAGAATCACCCGCGCCGCCTATGCGCAGATGTACGGCCCGACCGTCGGCGACAAGGTGCGGCTTGCCGACACCGAGCTGTTCATCGAGGTCGAGAAGGATTTTACACTGCATGGCGAAGAGGTGAAATTCGGCGGCGGCAAGGTCATCCGCGACGGCATGGGCCAGAGCCAGGTGTCCCGCGCCCAAGGCGCGGTCGACACCGTCATCACCAATGCGCTGGTCGTCGATGCTTCAGGCGGCATCTTCAAGGCCGATATCGGCCTTAGCGATGGCCGCATCGCCGCGATCGGCAAGGCCGGCAATCCGGACATGCAAAACGGCGTCACCATCATCATCGGTCCCGGCACCGAGATCATCGCCGGCGAAGGCAAGATCCTCACCGCCGGCGGCTTCGACGCGCATATCCATTTCATCTGCCCGCAGCAGATCGAGGAGGCGCTGATGTCCGGCATCACCACCATGCTCGGCGGCGGCACCGGACCGGCGCATGGCACGCTGGCGACGACCTGCACGCCTGGGCCGTGGCATCTGGCGCGCATGATCCAGTCCTTCGACGCCTTCCCGATGAACATCGGCCTGTCGGGCAAGGGCAACGCGTCGTTGCCGGCCGCGCTTGAAGAAATGGTGCTGGGCGGTGCCTGCTCGCTTAAGTTGCACGAGGACTGGGGCACGACGCCGGCGGCAATCGACTGCTGCCTGTCGGTCGCCGACAACTATGACGTGCAGGTGATGATCCACACCGACACGCTGAACGAGTCCGGCTTTGTCGAGAACACGGTGGCGGCGATCAAGGGCCGCACCATCCACGCCTTCCACACCGAAGGCGCCGGCGGCGGCCATGCGCCCGACATCATCAAGGTTTGCGGCCTGCCCAACGTCATCCCGTCCTCGACCAATCCGACCCGGCCCTACACCGTCAACACGCTGGCCGAGCACCTCGACATGCTGATGGTCTGCCATCATCTGTCGCCGTCGATCCCCGAAGACATCGCCTTCGCCGAAAGCCGCATCCGCAAGGAAACCATCGCCGCCGAAGACATCTTGCACGACATCGGCGCCTTCTCGATCATCTCGTCGGACAGCCAGGCGATGGGCCGCGTCGGCGAAGTGGCGATCCGCACCTGGCAGACCGCCGACAAGATGAAGCGCCAGCGCGGTTCGCTGCCGCAGGAAACCGGCGACAACGACAATTTCCGCGTCCGCCGCTATATCGCCAAATACACGATCAACCCGGCCATCGCGCATGGCCTGTCGAACGAGATCGGCTCGGTGGCGGTCGGCAAGCGCGCCGATCTGGTGCTGTGGAACCCGGCCTTCTTCGGCGTCAAGCCCGACATGGTGCTGATCGGCGGCATGATCGCCGCCGCCCCGATGGGCGACCCCAACGCCTCGATCCCGACGCCGCAGCCGATGCACTACCGGCCGATGTTCGGCGCCTATGGCAAGGCGATGACCAATTCGTCGGTGACCTTTGTTTCCAGGGCGGCGCTCGATGCCGGCCTGCGCGGCAGGCTCGGCGTCGACAAGCAGATGGTCGCCGTCGACAACACCCGCGGCGGCATCGGCAAGCATTCGATGGTGCTCAACGACGCCACCCCGCATGTCGAGGTCGATCCCGAAACCTACGAAGTCCGCGCCGACGGCGAATTGCTCACCTGCGAGCCGGCCACCGTGCTGCCGATGGCGCAGCGGTACTTTTTGTTTTGATCCCTATCATCGCCTTGTTGGCTTAGCCGTTCTCTCGTGCCGTTTTGCGATTGTCGCGAAATTGCGGCATGATGGCCTCATGAACAGGATTGATCGTCTCAGGGCCCTCACTCCCTACGAAGCGGACTACGTCCAGTGGTGCGCCGAGCAAGGCGCGTTGTTGCGCGAAGCTCGTTTCTCCGACCTCGATCGTGAGAATCTTGCCGAGGAGATCGAGAGTTTGGGGAGACGTGACAAACGAGAAATTCGCAGTCGGATGGGGGTGCTGCTTGCACATCTCCTGAAATGGGAATTCCAACCCGGCCATCGAAGTCATAGTTGGCAGTCGTCAATTTCCGAACAGCGCATCTGGATCGGAAACATCATCAAGGACAGCCCGAGTCTTCGCCGATATCCCGCTCAGATTTTCGACGATGCATATAAAGACGCTTTGGCTGTCGCGGTCAGGGAAACGGGTCTTAGGAAATCTCACTTTCCAAGTGAACCTTCCTTCACATGCAAGCAGGCGCTCGATGAACGATTTTGGCCGGGCAACCCACTTTCGATCGGCGATTTCCTGCGGGATTAGCCAGCTCCTGCGGCTCTTCGACACGATCGTTTTAGCACCATTGGGGCGGCGGACGCGATAGGCTAGGCTTGTTGGGAGAGGCAGTTTTAGATGAAACTCGACATCCGCACCGATTTCACCAAATTCCCCCGTGCCGTCTCGGTGCTCAGCGCCGGCGAAGCGGGAGCGGTCACCCCGTCTGATCGTGCGGTGCTGGCCCATGACGAGCGGCATCTGCGTCGCCGCGTCATCGAAACGGCCCGTAGCGATAGAGTGCTGGTCGACCTGCCCGAACCGGTGGCCTTGAACGATGGCGACCGGCTGGTGCTGGAGGATGGCCGTCATATCGAGATCGTCGCGGCCGAAGAACCGCTCTACGATATCCGTGCCAGCGGCCCTGTCCATCTGGCCGAGCTTGCCTGGCATATCGGCAACCGCCATCTGGCTGCCGCCATTGAGGCAAACCGCATGCTCATCCTGCGCGACCATGTCATCAAGGCGATGCTGGAAGGGCTGGGCGCGACGGTGAGCGACGTTTCCGAGCCGTTCAAGCCGCTGCGCGGCGCCTATTCCGGGCACAGTCACGGTCATGGCCATGCCGAAGCGCATGCGCACAGCGAGTCGCATTCCCATTCCCATAGCGAATCGCATGCCCACAGCCATTCGCACGACCATGACCCTTCGCACGATCATGACTGACCAGCCTTCCAACGTCGCTTTGTTGCGGCTGATGGCGTGGCTGTCGCCTGCCTTCCCGGTCGGCGGCTTTTCCTACAGCCATGGTCTCGAACAAGCCGCGCATGCCGGGCTGGTCGCCGACAGCAAAGACCTCGCCGCATGGCTGGAGACGCTGGTCGAGATCGGCTCGGGCTGGAACGATGCCGTGCTGTTTGCCGAAAGCTGGCGGCGTGCGCGGCAAGCCGGCGATCTCGCCGAAATCGCTGCCCTCGCCGAGGCTTTGGCCGGCTCGCGCGAGCGCCACACCGAGACCATGCTGCAGGGCACCGCCTTCCTGACGGCGGCATCGGCCTGGCCGTGTCAGGTGCTCGACCGTCTGCCGGCCGAGTGCGCCTATTGCGTCGCCGTCGGCGCAACTGCCGGCGGCAACGCCATTGCCCTGCAGGACGCGCTGTCGGCCTTCCTGCAGGCCTTTTTCTCCAATCTCGTCCAGGCCGCGATCAGGCTCGGCGTCGTCGGCCAGACGGGCGCCACGGCGCTGCTCGCCGGCTTCGAGCCGCTGGCGCTCAGCGTCGCCGCTCGCGCCGCCGGCTCGACGCTGGATGATCTCGGCGGCTGCGCGTTCGTCTCGGATGTCATGGCGATGAAGCACGAGACGCAATATTCACGGCTGTTCCGCTCATGATCGTCCTCGCCTTCGCGCTCTCGCTGGTCCTGCTGCTGATCACCGCGCTGCATGTCTATTGGGGTATTGGCGGGATCTGGCCGGGCAGGGACGCTGCCTCCTGCGCCCGCGCGGTGGTCGGCTTTCGCGGCGTCGATGAAATGCCGGCGCCCTTCGCCAGCTTCGCCGTTGCCGCCTGCCTCGGCCTGGCGACGCTGTGGCCGCTGGCGCTCGAAGGCGTGTTTGCCACGCCCTTTCCCAAGGCCGGGCTTGTCGCGACAGCGCTGCTCATCGCACTGGTCTTCCTGGGGCGCGGCATTGCCGGCTTCACGCCCTGGTGGCGCCGGCTGGCGCCCGAACAGCCTTTCGCGCGGCTCGATGTCAGCTATTATTCGCCGCTCTGCCTGGTTGTAGGGTTCGGCTTTGCAGTGCTTGCCATCACGGAGTTCGTCACATGACACAAGCCAATGGTCCTCTTCGCGTCGGCATCGGCGGCCCCGTCGGCTCCGGCAAGACGACGCTCACCGAAAAGCTCTGCAAGGCGCTGCGCGACGAGTTCTCGATCGCCGTCGTCACCAACGACATCTACACCAAGGAAGACGCCATGATGCTGGCCCGGCTTCAGGCGCTGCCCGAGGATCGCATCATCGGCGTCGAGACCGGCGGCTGCCCGCACACAGCCATCCGCGAGGACGCCTCGATCAATCTGCAGGCGATCGCCGAGATGACCAGAAAATTCCCGGATCTCGACATCGTCTTCATCGAATCGGGCGGCGACAACCTCGCCGCTACTTTCTCCCCGGACCTCGCCGATCTGACGCTCTATGTCATCTCCGTCTGCCAGGGCGAGGAGATCCCGCGCAAGGGCGGTCCGGCGATCACCCGGTCGGATTTCCTGGTCATCAACAAGAGCGATCTCGCCCCCTATGTGAACGTCAACCTCGATGTCATGGAGAGCGATGCCGCCCGCATGCGCGGCAAGCGGCCGTTCGGTTTCACCGATCTGTCGCGCGGCAAGGGCCTGCAGGAGGTGATCGATTTTATCGTCGAGAATGGCGGGTTGCGCGTCGACGCCAGAAGCACTGCGGCGTAAGCCAAAGCGTCCGCCTGCACCAAACGAAACCGGTTGCGCGCATCTGCGGCGCGCGGCATCCTCACTTTTTTCACGGAGGTTTTCGATGAGCATCGCCCGCCTGCAGAAGGAAATGCTGACCAACCTGCCCTTTTACGAGGAACGCGTCGATCTGGCTTGCGCCTTCCGCTGGACGGCGCGGCTCAACATGCATGAAGCGGTGGCCAATCATTTCTCGCTGGCCGTCAACGATGACGGCTCGCAATTCCTGATGAATCCCAACCAGGTGCATTTCTCGCGCATCAAGGCGAGCGACCTGCTGCTGATCGACGCCAACGATCCCGATACGCTCTCCGGCCCGAATGCGCCCGACCCGACGGCATGGGGCCTGCATGGCGCCATCCATCGCAATGTGCGTCATGCGCGCTGCGTCATGCATGTGCACTCGACCCACGCCACGGTGCTCGCTTCGCTGGCCGACTCGACGCTGCCGCCGATCGACCAGAACTCGGCGATCTTCTTCAACCGCCACGTCGTCGACGGCCACTATGGCGGGCTCGCCTTCGAGGAGGAGGGCGAACGCTGCTCGCAGCTGCTTACCGATCCGAAGGTCAAGGTGATGGTCATGGGCAACCATGGCGTGTTGGTCATCGGCGATACCGTCGCCGACACCTTCAACCGCATGTTTTATTTCGAACGCGCCGCCGAGACCTACATCAAGGCGCTGTGGACGGGCCGTCCGCTGCGGGTCCTGTCGGACGAAATCGCCGAGAAGGCAGCAGCGGAGCAGGAAGATTATCCCGGCCAGGCCGAACGGCACCTGTCCGAATTGAAAGAGATCCTCGACGAGCAGGAGCCGGTTTACAGAAACTGAGAGCCCCTTCTCCCCGTCACTATACGGGGAGAAGGTGCCGGCAGGCGGATGAGCGACTATCTGGGGTGTCAAGTTGCATTTGCGAACTCTTTGCGCGCATCGCGTGCTTTTGCATTGAGAAT
>NZ_JBVVPX010000042.1:194-58502 GCF_055811375.1 Mesorhizobium sp. WSM4848 | reverse complement strand
ACGGAGTCATCCCAAGAATCCACAACCCGGCAAATGGCAAGCCATTTCCCATCTACTCAAATGCGATTCCCCTGCCCTCGACGGGGAGGGTAAAGAGCCGCATCTCAAATCGCTGCAGTAATAATAATCTCGACCAGATATTCCGGCCCGGCAAGCTTGGCCTCGCCGGTGGCGCGGGCCGGGGTATGGCCCTGTGGCACCCACTTGTCCCATTCCGCGTTCATCTCGGCAAAGGTGCTCATGTCGGCCAGCCAGATGATCGCTTGCAGGATCTTGGTCTTGTCGGTGCCGGCCTTGGCCAGCAATTCGTCGATGGCCGCCAGGATCTCCCTGGTCTGGGCGCCGACGTTTCCGCCCGGTTCGCCGACCTGACCAGCCAGATAGACGGTGTTGCCGTGGATGACGATCTGGCTCATGCGTGGGCCAACATCGATGCGACGAATGCTCATTGGACGTTTCCTTCCTTTGTGGGTCGCGCCTCTTTAGAGTCGCGGTTCGCTGGGGGCAAGGTTGCATGAGCGAATCCTCTTGAGCCAGCAGGCGTGGGGCGAAAATAGGCACACGCCAAATTGCTCCGGTCGCCGCAATTCCGCCGGATTGACTTGTTGACTAATGTAATAACATCACATATCCAGCGCCGCTGCCGTATTAGTCGTGTCCCACGGATCGTCACATGACCAAAACCTGCCTGACATTCCGCGACCTGACGTTGGGCTACAACAGCCATCCGGCTATCCATCATCTCGATGGCACGATCCGCCGAGGGTCGCTGACTGCCGTCGTCGGCGCCAATGGCTCTGGCAAGTCGACCCTGATGAAGGGTATCGTCGGCGTGTTGAAGCCGATGGCCGGCACGGTTGTCCGGGCGCCCGGCGTGCGCGCTGCTTATCTGCCGCAACAGTCGGAACTCGACCGCTCCTTTCCCGCCCGGGTCGTTGATCTGGTTTCGCTCGGCCTATGGCCACGGCGCGGGCTGCTTGGCCGCTACACCAGGGAAGATCGCGATTCGGTCAGCCAGGCGCTGATGGCTGTCGGCCTCGGCGGCTTCGAGAAGCGCCCGATCGACACGCTGTCGGGCGGCCAGCTGCAGCGCACGCTGTTCGCCCGCGTGCTGCTGCAGGACGCCGATCTCATCCTGCTCGATGAGCCGTTCAACGCCGTCGATACCAAGACCGTCGGCGACCTGATCGCACTGATCAAGCGCTGGCATGGCGAGGAACGCACGATTTTGGTTGTCGTCCACGATCTGGAACTGGTGCGCCAGAACTTCCCCGAGACGCTGCTGCTGGCGCGCCAGCCAATCGCCTGGGGCGAAACCAGGGAAACGCTGCGGCCGGAAAACCTGTTGCGCGCGCGCCGCTTCCACGAAGCCTGGGAGGAGAACGCGCCCTGGTGCGAGCCCGACAAGCACGGTGACCATGGGCACGACCATGCGCACGACCATCATCACGGCTCCGGGCCGCGGGCAGCATGATGGACACGCTCTACGGTCTTCTCATCGCTCCGTTCGCCGAATTCGCCTTCATGCAGCGGGCGCTTGCCGGCTCGCTGATGCTGTCGCTCGGCGCCTGCCCGGTCGGCGTGTTCCTGATGCTGCGGCGCATGAGCCTTTCCGGCGACGCCATGGCCCACGCCATCCTGCCGGGTGCTGCCGCCGGTTTCCTGTTCTATGGGCTGGAAATCCTGCCGATGACCATCGGCGGGCTGATTGCCGGCATCATCGTCGCGCTCGGCGCCGGCGCCGTCTCGCGCTTCACCATCCAGCGCGAGGACGCTTCGATGGCGGCCTTCTACCTGATTTCGCTGGCGATCGGCGTGCTGATGGTGTCGATCCGCGGCTCCAGCGTCGATCTCATGCATGTGCTGTTCGGCACCGTGCTCGCACTCAACAATGAAGCGCTGACGCTGATCGGCGGCATCGTGCTGGTCACGCTGGTCAGCCTCGCCATCTTCTGGCGGGGGCTCGTCGCCGAATGTCTCGACCCGCTGTTCCTGCGTTCGGTCAGCCGGCTGGGCAGCCCGGTGCATTTCATCTTCCTCGGCCTCGTCGTGCTCAACCTGGTCGGCGGCTTCCAGGCGCTCGGCACGCTGCTATCCGTCGGGCTGATGATGCTGCCTGCGGCCGCCGCCCGCTTCTGGACCATGCGCGTCGAACCGATGTGCGTGCTGGCGGTGCTGATCGGCTTTGCCTCTTGCGTGGCCGGGCTGCTTTTGTCCTACCACGTGTCGCTGCCTTCCGGCCCGGCCATCATCCTGTCGGCCGGCGTTGTCTATTTTGCCTCGATCCTGTTCGGCACGCGCGGCATCCTGCGCGCCCGTATTATCCATCATCGCCACAGAACCGCCTGACCCCAGAGGAGTGCTGTCCATGCTGAAATCGATCCGCGCCGCCCTGGCAGTGGGCGTTGTAACATTGTCAGCCTTTGGCGCGTCATCGGCCCTCGCGGAGCCGTTGAAAGTAGTAGCCAGCTTCACGATCATTGCCGATTTCGCCAAAAATGTCGGCGGCGACCGGATCAATCTGACCACCATCGTCGGGCCGGATGGCGATGCCCACGTCTACGAGCCGAGCCCGGCTGACGCGGTGGCGATGGCGGGTGCGGATGTGGTGCTGGTCAACGGCCTGCATTTCGAAGGCTTTTTGCAGCGCCTGGTCGACGCCAGCGCCACCAAGGCGACGATCGCCGTTTTGACCAAGGGCGTCACGCCAATCAACTTCAAACCCGAATTCGCCGATGCCGATGCCGCTGAAGGCGCCCATACTGATGGCGAGACCGATCCGCATGCCTTCCAGTCGATCGCCAATGCCAAGATCTATGTGAAGAACATCGCCGACGCCTTCTGCACCGCCGACGCTGAGGGTTGCGACAGCTACAAGGCCAATGCCGCCTCCTATACCGAGAAACTCGACGCGCTTGAGGGCGAAGTGCAGACGGCGATCCAGTCGATCCCGGAAGAGAAGCGCGTCGTCATCACCTCGCATGACGCCTTCGGCTATTTCGAGAAGGCCTATGGCCTCACCTTCCTGGCGCCCGAAGGGGTGTCGACCGAGTCGGAGCCGTCCGCTGCCGACGTCGCCAAGCTGGTCGGCCAGGTGAAGCAGGACAAGGCGGCGGCCGTCTTCATCGAGAACATCAGCAACGCGCGGCTGATCGAGCAGATCGCCAGCGAGACCGGCACCAAGGTTGGCGGCACGCTTTATTCGGATGCGCTGTCGCAACCCGACGGCCCGGCCTCGACCTATATCGACCTGATGCACAACAACATCGCCCAGATCAAAGGCGCGATCCTCGGAAGCTGATGCCTTCCTATCCAGCCGGGCCGCGTCGGCTCGGTTGGATTCTCCGTCGAAAATAACTATCTGCGCATGGGATTTCATGCTGCGCGGATTGCTGATCTCGTCGGGGAGTGGCAAGACTGCGGCCAAACCAGTTTTGCGAGGAAACATGGACTATCGTCAGATCACCGAGGACTATTCGGTTTCCGGCCAGATCCAGCCCGAAGAAGTCGCCGCCATCAAGGCCGCCGGCTTCAAGAGCGTCATCTGCAACCGGCCTGATGACGAGCAGCCCGGCCAGCCTTCGGCGGACACGGTCAAAGCGGCAGTCGAAGCCGCCGGGCTTACCTTTCGCTACATCCCGGTCATCAGCGGCCAGATCACGACCCAAAATGTCGAGGACCAGGCTGAGGCGCTCGATGAACTCGAAGGCCCGATCTTCGCCTATTGCCGTTCCGGCGCACGCTGCACCAACCTTTTTGGACTGATCCAGCAGTCGAAGGGCTAAAGCGCTTCGCGTTTGACCGGCCTCATGCGACGCGCTTTAGGTTGCTGTTTTATGCATGTCGTGATCGCAAAACCGCTGCGGGTCAGGCCCGAGGGCATGCTTTTGCGCGACATGCATTAAATCGGCAGCGCGCCGGTTTCCTTCAGCGTTTCCAGCACGATCGCCGTCTTCACATGCTGCACGGATTCGTGCGGCAGGAGCACGTCGTTGACGAATTCCGACAGCGATTTCAGGTCGGGCGTCACCACTTTCAGGATGTAATCCATCTCGCCGGTCAGCGCGTGCGCCTCCTGCACCTGCGGCAACCGCGCCACCAACTCGCCGAAGCGCCGCGCATTGTCGCGGTTGTGGGTGGCGAGCGTCACCGAGATGACGTTGACCAGTGAGAAGCCGAGCTTGTCGCGGTCGAGCACCGCGCGATAGCCCCTGATATAGCCGTCCTCCTCCAGCCTCTGGCGGCGACGCGAACATTGCGACGCCGACAGGTTCACCCGTTCCGACAAATCGTTGTTGGTCAGCCGTGCGTCGTCCTGCAAGAGAGCCATTATCTTGCGGTCAAACTGGTCTATGCGCGCCTCATCCATGATTTTTTCATCCACCATGCACAATTCCCGCATGATCTATTCGTTTAAAGCGTTTGAATGCAAGCACCATGGGCCTGCTCCGCGCTATAGTAGCGTCAAATGGCCCTTTGCGGCCAAGCAGCTTTAGGAGGACAACACCATGGGTCCTTTCCCGCACGATGCACCGCCCGCAACGATCAGCAAGGCCAATCCCGCCGGCACCGACGGCTTCGAATTCGTCGAGTTCGCGCATCCCGAACCGGAAAAGCTCGCCGACCTTTTTACCCGCATGGGCTATGTACCGGTAGCCAAGCACCGCACCAAGAACATCACCGTCTGGCGGCAGGGCGACATCAACTATGTCGTCAATGCCGAACCCGGCTCGCATGCGATGAAATTCGTCGACAAGCACGGCCCCTGCGCTTCCTCGATGGCCTGGCGGGTGGTCGATGCCAAGCACGCGTTCGACCATGCTGTCGCCAAGGGCGCCACACCCTATGAAGGCGTTGACAAGGCGCTCGATGTGCCGGCGATCTCAGGCATTGGCGGCTCGCTGCTTTATTTCATCGAGGTCTACGGCGACAAAGGCTCGGCCTACGAAGCCGAATTCGACTGGCTGGGCGAGCGCGACCCGAAGCCGGAAGGCGTCGGCTTCTATTATCTCGACCACCTCACCCACAATGTCTATCGCGGCAATATGGACAAATGGTGGGATTTCTATCGTGACCTGTTCGGCTTCAAGCAGATCCATTTCTTCGACATCGACGGCAAGATCACCGGCCTTGTCAGCCGCGCCATCACCTCGCCCTGCGGCAAGATCCGCATCCCGCTCAACGAGTCCAAGGACGAGACCAGCCAGATCGCCGAATATCTGAAGAAGTACAATGGCGAAGGCATCCAGCACATCGCCGTCGGCACGGACGAGATCTACGGCGCCACCGACAGGTTGGCCGCCAACGGGCTGAAGTTCATGCCCGGCCCGCCGGAAACCTATTATGAGATGTCTCATGCCCGCGTGCACGGCCATGACGAGCCGATCGAGCTGATGAAAAAGCACGGCATCCTGATCGACGGCGAAGGCGTGGTTGACGGCGGCACGACCAAGATCCTGCTGCAGATCTTCTCGAAAACCGTGATCGGGCCGATCTTCTTCGAATTCATCCAGAGGAAGGGCGACGAGGGTTTTGGCGAGGGCAATTTCCGGGCGCTGTTCGAATCGATCGAGCAGGACCAGATCAAGCGCGGCGTGCTGAAGGTGCAGGCGGCGGAGTAGCCAGCGGCCTAACCTCTTGCGGTTGGATCGGTTGTGGCTCAGATTCCAGCCATGAATATTCCTGTCGCCGAGGCCAAGGCCAAATTGTCGGAACTCGTCAGGCGTGCGGAAGCCGGTGAGGAGGTAGTGCTCACGCGCTTACGGCAAAGTCGCGGCTCGCCTCGTGCCGCCGGCTACCGCAGAGCACCTGCCTCGCATCGGCGCCTTGAAAGGCAAGATCCGTATCGCTGATGACTTTGACGAACTCGGCCCTGAATGGGGCGGACCTGAATGGGGCGGGTATGTCAAATGATGGACACGTGCGCCAATCAATGACGTCGCACCAGTAGGCGGAGGAGCAAGCTCCAAGCACCGAAGCTTACTTGGTGAGGCCGGCGGCCTTGCGCAGAATGTCGTTGATGCGGCTCTGCCAGCCGGGCCCGTCGGCACGAAAGCGGGCGACCACGTCACTATCGAGCCGGAGTGTCACCTGCTTCTTCGGATTGTCGAGCGCCGGCCGCCCGCGCGACCGGCGAATGCTTTCGGCGAGGTCCGGAAAAACTTCAGCGAAGGGACGAGCTTGTGCAATCTGCTCCTCGGTGGCCTCCGGGCTGTCCACTGCGTCCCAATCGGCTTTGGTGAAGCCTTTACTTGGCTTGAACTTCTTGTCAGGCTCGGTGATGTTTGGCTTCCTAGCCATCATCGGACACTCCTTTCCTTCTCGCTGGCGGGCCGCATGGAAACGATGGAAACAGCCTCGCTTCCAAGGCGTGAGAAAACGACGGTAACCGCAATCCCTCCAATGCCGCCGATCGCCATGAAGCGCTTGCCCTGTGCTGGCAGGATGGTAGCGGCATAGAAGAAATCGATTTCAAGGTCCGCGAAGTCCATCCCATGTTTCGAGATGTTCGCCCGCCGCTTGATCTCGTCCCAGACGATCTTCATCGAAATTTATGTACCTACAATAATTAAGTCAAGAATTTTCGTAACTACAATTAATTGCCGCCATCAATCGCCAACCGCTCGACCTCCGCTTTCCTGAGTTTCAGATCATAGTCGAGGAAGAATTCGTCGAGTTGCGGCGGCTTTACCGAGGTGCCGGACAGCATGGCGTGCACTTGGCCGCGATGATGGATATCGTGGATGAAGAGGTGGGCGAGCAGGTCGCCGATGCGCTCCGGTATTTTTCCGTCCTCGCCTCGGTCGGTGATGACACGGCGGTCGAGATCGGCCGCCGACAAATGATCGCAAAAGGCGATCAATCGCCGATCGGATGCGCCCTGGGCGGCAAACAGCGCTTGTGGTTCATTGAACGGCACGAAATCGTCATGGGCCGCGGCCCCAACACCGCCCTCTTCGAGAAAATCGAGATAAAGATGATCGACCGCCAGGATGTGGTTGAGCGTCGCCTTGATCGACGGAAAGAAGCTGGTGCGCTCGGCTTCGAATTCGCCGGGCTCAAGCTGCAGCACGGCGCGATAGAGCCGGTCGTTCGACCAGAGATTGTTGCGCCCCATGCGGCGCAGATGGTCGAGCAGGTCCACGTCACACACCAGTCCAGGCAACCAAATTCACAGCGAAACCGATAGCACCTATGGCTAGCAGACGGGCGATCATACCACGGCGCAGCGCCTGCGTTTCAACATCGCTCGCAACGTCCCGATTTATAGCGACGTTAACAAGCTTCGGCAGACGCGCCACGGTACTGAAGTTACGCAGTCTTTCAGATCGATCCTCGACCTGACGGCAGAGCCGGATCGCCGAAATCAAAAGCCAGGCAGTAGCGATGCTACAAATTCCCACGAACCAAAGGTAAGTAGCGGTGTAGGGCATCTTGGGTCCACCCGCGTTCGGAACTATTAAGCTAGATCGCTCCGCTGACTGGACCAAGGACACGCCCGCCCACAGAAGCGCAGCCGGTTCACGCGCCGGCGCATGGCTTGCGTCTCCTCGTCCCGCGCGACGTTCATGTTGGTGACGACGTGGAACATCATCGCGTTGCGCGGAAAGCCGCTGCGGTTGGTAAGGTCAGGCGAACGCGCCTCGATGCGATAGCTCAGCCGGATCGCCTGGATGAAGATCGCCAGCATGAGAAGAGCCCAGACGCCGCACAGAAGATAGACCGTCCCGCCTGTCATTCTCCGTATTTCTCGACCTTCTGCTCGATCGCACCAAATATCGAATGTCCGGTCCTGTCCTTCATCTCTATGCGTACGGTATCGCCAAGGCGCAGGAACGGGGTTGTCGGTTCGCCGGCCCCGATCGTCTCGATCATGCGCAACTCGGCAATGCAGGAATAACCGGCGCCGCCCGCCGACACCGGCTTGCCGGGGCCGCCGTCGAGCTTGTTGGAAACCGTGCCCGAACCGATGATGGTGCCGGCGGCCAGCGGCCGGGTTTTCGCGGCATGGACAATCAGCGCCGGAAAATCGAAGGTCATGTCGACGCCGGCGTTGGCGCGGCCGAACGGCATGCCGTTGAGATCGACCAGCAGCGGCAGGCTGACCTTGCCGCCATCCCAGGCCTCGCCCAGTTCGTCCGGCGTCACCGCGACGGGCGAAAACGCAGAGGACGGCTTTGATTGGAAGAAGCCAAAACCCTTGGCAAGCTCTGGCGCAGTCAGGGAGCGCAGCGTGACGTCATTGACCAGCATGACCAGCCGGATCGCGGCCCGCGCCTCATCAAGGCTTGCGCCCATCGGCACATCGTCGACAATGACAGCGACTTCCCCTTCCATGTCGACGCCAAGAGCCTCGTCGACCGTGCGGATCGGATCACGCGGCGCGATGAAACTGTCTGATCCACCCTGGTAGATCAGCGGATCGGTCCAGAAGCTTGCCGGCATCTCGGCGCCGCGCGCCTTCCGCACCAGTTCGACATGATTCACATAGGCCGAGCCATCAGCCCACTGGTAGGCGCGCGGCAACGGCGAATGGGCATCATGCTCGTGAAAGCGCGCTGACGGCACCGCATTGTTCTCCAGCGATTCCGCTATTGTCGCCAGATGCGGCGCGATCCGGCTCCAGTCGTCGAGCGCTGCCTGCAGCGTCGGCACCAGAAACGAGGCATCGGTGAAGCGCGTCAGGTCGCGCGAGACGACGACCAGCTTTCCGTCGCGCGTCCCGTCCTTCAATGTGGCAAGCTTCATGCGGTTTCCTCTCCTGATGCGGCTTTGGTGCCGCTTTGAATTTTGTTCTGCGCAATAATCGCTTCCGAAAGCGGTTCTCACTTTTCGCTAGCGCGGTCCTTCGGTTCGGGATCATGCTCCAGCCCCACAACAAGGCCGTCGCGAGCGATCGTCAAGTCTCCGGCCCATGTTTTCCTGACGGCCGCGATCCAATCGGCCTCGCCGATCTCGGGATCGTCGGCCGGAATGAGGTGGTTGAGCACCAGTTTTTTGGCTCCTGCGTCACTGGCGATGCGCCCCGCCTCCTCAGCAAAAGTATGGCTGGCGAGCAGATGCTCTCTGAGCCGCGCGCCATTGCCGGTTTTCGCGACGAGCCGCTCGATGCCTTGTTCCAGCATGGCTTCATGGACGAGAATGTCGGCGCCTTTGGCGAAATCGGCCAATGGCGGAAAGAACGCCGTATCGGCGGAAAACACCACGCTCTGTCCGGCATGCTCGAAACGCAGCGCAAGGCAGTCGGTCACCGGCGGATGGTCGACGCGCAGCGCGAAGACCTTCAGGCCGCGCTCGTCCATCACCCGGCCTTCGCCGAACTCGATGATCGACACCATATCTGCGATATCAGGCCGCCCTTCATCGACGATGCGGATCTCGATGTCGAATTCCATCGCTTGGCAAAAGCGCTGCCAGTAATGGCCGGTGCCGGGCGGCCGAAGACGGTGACCGGTGTCGCCAGACCCGCCGTCCAGGCGGTGTGGATCAGCGGACCGAGTTCCAGCACATGGTCGGAATGCAGATGCGTGATGAAGACCAGATCGAGCGACTTCAAGCTGATGCCGGTCTCGGCCAGCCCGCGTGTCACGCCAAGCCCGCAATCGACGACGATGGTACGTCCGCCGAACTTCAGCAGCGACGAACTCGGCCACGGACCGCCCGGCCGGAGCGCCGGGCCGCCCTTCGAGCCCAGCAGCACCAGCCGATCCCGGATTGGATTAGCGCTCAAGACCAGTCGCCCTCCGGCGTGCCGTTGAAGCGCTTCTTCAGATCGGCCCAGCAGTCGATGTAATTGTCCTGCCGGGTTTCAACCTCGGCGGCGTAGCGGGTCAGCATCTGCGGGAATCGGGTCTCGAACATGAAGGCCATGGTGTTGTCGAGCTTGACCGGTTTCAGCTCGGCGCGCGAGGCCTTTTCGAAGCCAGACGCGTCAGGCCCGTGGGCCAGCATCAGATTGTGCAGGCTGATGCCGCCCGGAACGAAACCCTCTTCCTTGGCGTCGTACTGGCCGTGGATCAAGCCCATGAACTCGCTCATGATGTTGCGATGATACCAGGGCGGGCGGAACGTGTTTTCGGCCACCAGCCAGCGCGGCGGGAAGATGACGAAGTCGATGTTGGCGGTGCCCTCTTCGCCGCTCGGCGCGGTCAGCACCGTGAAGATCGACGGATCGGGATGGTCGAACAGGATCGCACCGACCGGCGAAAACGTTGCAAGATCATATTTGTAGGGCGAGTAATTGCCGTGCCACGCCACCACATCCAGCGGCGAATGATCGAGTTCGGTGACATGGAACTGGCCGCACCATTTCACGATCAGCCGGCACGGCGTCTCCTTGTCCTCAAACCAGGCGCAAGGCGTCTTGAAATCGCGCGGATTGGCCAGGCAATTGGCGCCGATCGGGCCACGATCCGGCAGCGTCAGCTTGGCGCCGTAGTTCTCGCAGACATAGCCGCGCACTGTTTCATCGACCAGTTCGACCTTGAACACGAGGCCGCGCGGCAGCACGGCGATCTCGCCCGGTCGCAATTCGATGACGCCCATCTCGGTGACGAAGCGCAGCGCCCCCACTTGCGGCACGACAAGCAACTCGCCGTCGGCGTTGAAGAAATGGTCGTCGGCCATCGAGCGGTTGGCGACATAGACATGGGCGGCCATGCCGGTCTGGCCGAGCACGTCGCCGGCGGTGGTGATCGAGCGCATGCCGGCAATGAAGTCGGTCGGTTCCTTCGGCATCGGCACCGGGTTCCAGCGGTACTGGCCAAGCGCCAGTTCGTGGTCACCGACATTCGGCGCGCTTTTCCACAGCGGATAGTTCGCCGCCTTGAAGCGGCCGGTGTGCCTGACGCTCGGCCTGATGCGATAAAGCCAGGAACGCTCATTGGTGCCGCGCGGCGCGGTGAAGGGCGAGCCCGAAAGCTGCTCGGCATAGAGGCCGTAGGCCGGCCGCTGCGGCGAATTCCGCCCTTGCGGCAGCGAACCAGGCAAAGTCTCGGTTTCGAAGTCGTTGCCGAACCCCGGCATGTAGGAAAAGGCCATGGCATCCTCCCTGGATTGACCAAATTGGTTTCGTTTGTAACCATCGAAAATGTAACTATCAATCGTGATGGAGCAGACCATGGAGGCTGACACCCTCGAACTTGAAAGCTTCCTGCCCTACCGGCTCTATCGCCTTGCCGATGCTGTCAGCCGCGAATTTTCCAAGGTTTACAAGGACCGCCACGGCCTGACCCGGCCCGAATGGCGCACGCTGGCCGGTCTCGGCCAGCACGGGACGATGACGGCAACAGCGCTCGGCGAGCAGTCGGCCATGCACAAGACCAAGGTTTCGCGCGCCGTCGCCGAACTCGAACGGCGCCGCTGGCTGACGCGAAAACCGGATGGAAAAGACCGCCGTGTCGAGCATTTGACGCTGACCCAGGCTGGCCTGACCGCCTATCGCGAGATGGTGCCGTTGGCGAAGGCATTCGAGCGGGACTTGCTGGGAAGGCTGAACGCCAGCGAGCGAGCGGCGGTCACGGAAGGGATCGCGGCACTTAAGGGGGCATTGGATAGATCAACGACGTAGCGATCCTTCCCACCCGGGTGCTGTCCCTCCACATTCCGGAACGGCACCCGGCCAAACACTCACCAATCCATCACCACCTTGCCCGAATTGCCGCTGCGCATCGCGTCGAACCCGGTCTGGAAGTCGTCAATGCCGATGCGGTGGGTGATCAACCCGCTGACATCGAGTGGACCCTGCACCAGCGCGATCATCTTGTACCAGGTCTCGAACATTTCGCGGCCATAAATGCCCTTGAGATGCAGCATCTTGAAGATGACCTTGTTCCAGTCGATCTCGAAGCCGGTCGGCGCGATGCCCAGAATGGCGATCTTGCCGCCATTGTTCATGGCGTCGATCATGTCGCGGAAAGCGGGTGCGGCGCCCGACATTTCCAGGCCGACGTCAAAACCTTCGGTCATGCCGAGCGCCGGCATGATATCGCGCAGCTTTTCCTTGGACGCGTCGACCACATGCTGGACGCCGAGCTTTTTCGCCAGTGCCAGCCGCACCGGGTTGATGTCGGTGATGACCACTTTTCGCGCGCCGACGCACTGCGCCACCAGCGCGCCCATGATGCCGATCGGGCCAGCGCCGGTGACCAGCACGTCCTCGCCGACCAGATCAAAGGACAGTGCGGTGTGAACCGCATTGCCCAGGGGATCGAAGATTGCGGCGATCTCGTCGGGCACGTCATCGGGGATCGGCACGACGTTGTGCTGCGGGATCGCCAGATATTCGCCGAAGGCGCCCGGCCGGTTGACGCCGACGCCCAGGGTGTTGCGGCACAGATGCCCCCTGCCCGCGCGGCAGTTGCGGCAGTGGCCGCAGACGATGTGGCCTTCGCCCGAAACACGCTGGCCGATCCTGTATTCGGTGACCGCCGCGCCGAAGTCGGCGACCGTGCCGACGAATTCATGGCCGGTCACCATCGGCACCGGCACGGTCTTCTGCGCCCACTGGTCCCAATTGTAGATGTGGACGTCGGTGCCGCAGATCGCGGTCTTCTTGATCTTGATCAGAACGTCGTTCGGGCCGATTTCCGGCACCGGCACCTCTTCCATCCAGATGCCCGGCTCGGCCTTGGCCTTGACCAGCGCCTTCATCATGTTCGACATCAGACGCTCCTCAAAAATCTTGCCTGTCTTGACGAATCGGTTGCATCAGGCGGCCGCCTCCAGGATTCTCTTCAGTCGCAGCAAATCTCGATCGGTCGAACGCCGGACGGCCAAAGCCACGAACGGGGCAACCAGACGGGAAAAGCCGGTTGGCGCGCCGCGGTTCCTGAGCGCCATATGGGTACGGCCTTCGCCAGCATCCCGCCACGCATAACTCGTTTCCATGGGAAACGGCCCTTCGGCGGTTCGCATTACAAGCCGTTCGCCCTGCACGAGCTCGACGATTTCGTAGGTGTAAACAAGCCGCCTTCCGAGGAACTGCGCCACGAATGCAATTCTCGATCCTGCCCGGGCCGGTCGGGGCGTTTTCCATTCCACCGATTTGATATTGACGTACCAGCGGGGAACGTTGTCCAGATCGGCGGAAAAGTCGGCGACGACCGCGCGTGGCCTGGCGATCTCGATCTTGCTCGTCACGTCGATCGTCATGGCCGGCTTCCTGCGATAGGGTCAAGCGATTACACCCAGCTCTTTTCCGACGTCGCCAAATGCTGCCACGGCGCGGTCGATATCGGCGCTGGAATGGGCGGCCGACATCTGCGTGCGGATGCGCGCCTGGCCCTTAGGCACCACCGGAAACGAGAAGCCGATGACATAGATGCCGCGCTTCAGCATGCGCGCCGCCATCTCCTGCGCCAGTGTCGCATCGCCGAGCATGACCGGGATGATCGGATGATCGGCGCCGGCCAGCGTAAAGCCGAGCTTACCCATTTCAGACCGGAACCGCGCTGCATTGGCATAGAGGCGCTGACGCAGCGCATCGCCATTTTTGATCAGTTCGAAAACCCGGATCGAGGCGCCGGCGATCGCCGGCATCAGCGTGTTGGAAAACAGATAGGGACGCGAGCGCTGGCGCAGCCAGTCGACCACCTGGCTCTTGCCCGATGTGTAGCCGCCCGACGCGCCGCCCAGCGCCTTGCCCAGCGTGCCGGTGATGATGTCCACCCTGCCCTCGACGCCGCAATGCTCGGCCGAGCCGCGCCCGTTCTCGCCGACGAAGCCGACAGCATGGCTGTCGTCGACCATCACCATTGCATCGTACTTGTCGGCAAGATCGCAGACGCCCTTCAGATTGGCGATGATGCCGTCCATGGAGAATACTCCATCGGTGGCGATCAGCCGAAAACGGCAATCCCTTGCCTCCTTCAGCCGCGCCTCCAGATCGGCCATATCGTTGTTGGCATAGCGGAAGCGCTTCGCCTTCGACAGCCGCACGCCGTCGATGATCGAGGCGTGGTTCAGCGCGTCGGAAATTACCGCATCCTCTTCGCCGAGCAGCGTCTCGAACAGGCCGCCATTAGCGTCGAAGCAGGAGCCGTATAGGATCGTGTCCTCCATGCCGAGAAAGCCAGAAATCGTCGCCTCGAGCTGCTTGTGCTCTTCCTGCGTGCCGCAAATGAAACGCACCGACGCCATGCCATAACCATAGCGGTCGAGTGCCTGCTTGGCCGCATCGCGCAAGTCAGCGCTGTCGGCGAGGCCAAGATAATTGTTGGCGCAGAAATTCAGCACCCTCTCGCCGCCCACGTCGATCTTAGCCGATTGCGTCGAGGTGATCACCCGCTCGGATTTGTAGAGGCCGGCCGATTTCAGCCCTTGGAGCTCGCTGTCGATATGGGAGAGGAATGCCGCGCTCATGATCTGGCCCTGTTGAGATTGAATGAACTGTCGCCCCGCGCGGGCGAAAAATCCACCGCAAAAGCGACGGCTTCGGCGACCCGACGGTCAGTGGCAGAATGCCGCCCCAGAATGCCGCCAAATGGCAGATGTTCAAATGCAGCTGCGGCGCGAAAGAGGGCGATAACCATTTTGCGAGCTTTCAACCGCGGCTGCTCTGTCGGCTTCCGGAGCTGTTAACCTTTCAAGCCAATGGTTGTCACACCCAACAATCTGTCGGCGAGAGGGACCGCCCCAGAAAATGTCGCAGCAACCGATGCAAACCATTTCGGGCAAGCTCATATTGCTGATCAAGGCAGGCTATTGGCTGGCGCTGCTGATCATTGCAGCCATGGTGATGGCCTCCTTCATCCTACTCCAGCAGATGATGGCTGGCCATCGGCACGACGACACGCTGCTCGATATTGTCGGCATGCAAAAAGTGCTGTCGCAACGTATTGTCTTCCTTGCCAACGCGGCAGGAGCAGCTACGCGCAACCAACAACCGGCTCTGGTCACCGCATTCAAACAGGCCACGGCCGACTTCGAGAGGAACTACGACCTTCTGCTCGAGCGTGTGGTCGCCGACCCGGCGTCACCGGCAAGGCTCGATCCAAAATCAGTCGAGAACGTCCTTTTTGCCAAGCCGTTTCATCTCGATTACTTCTCGGTCGGGCTTATCGCCAACGGCGAACGCCTGGTTTCGGCGTTTGAATCGCAACTCGGCATGGCCGACAATGGCGGCTACAAGGGTGGCGGCGAGCGCGTCAACCTCGACGCTTCCGTCGCCAATGCGACCCTGTCGGGCTATGCGGCACTCGGCCAGCGCATCAGCGCCCAAGCCGACGCGCGATCGGAGAGCCTTCTCGATCTCCATCGAACGCTGTTCTACACCACCCTCAGCGTCATCGTGCTGGTGGCACTTTTCATCTTCAGGCCGATGTCGAACGCTATCCTGCGCAAGACGCGTGAACTGATCGATACCCGCAATTCCATGGCCTTCATCGCCGTGCATGACGGCCTTACCGGCCTGCACAACCGAACCTTCCTGACCGACCATTTCGATACGCTGATCAAGGGCGCGCAGCGCCGACGGGAGCGGCTTGCGGCGGTCCACCTCGACCTCGACCGGTTCAAGCAGATCAACGACACGCTTGGCCACGCCGCCGGCGATTATGTGCTGGTGGTGACGGCGCAGCGCATGCGTGATTCTTGCCGGGCGTCGGATCTCTGCGTGCGTCTCGGCAGCGACGAGTTCGTGATGATCCTCAACGGTGCCGGCGGCACCGAGGACATCAACACGGTCGCCGGGCGCGTCCTGTCGCAGATCAACGAACCGATCGTCTACCGGGGCGCGACCATCCTGCCGGGCGCCAGCGCCGGCGTCGCCGTCTATCCGGTCGACGCCGACAATGCGCAAGATCTGCTCGTCCATGCCGACCTCGCGCTCCACGCCGCCAAGAAGCAGGGTGGCGGCAGTCTCTCATTCTTCTCCGAGGCGTTGCGGCATGAACTCGATTACCGCAAGCGGCTCGAGCATGACATCAGAATCGCTATCGCGGAGAAGACGTTCCAGGTCTATTTCCAGCCACAGGTTTCGTTGTCGAACGGCACGATCGGCGGCATCGAGGCGCTGGTTCGCTGGAAACATGCCGAGCGCGGCATGATCGCACCGGGCGAGTTCATTCCCATCGCCGAGAAATGCGGACTCATGCCTGCCATCGGCCGCATCGTCATCGCCAAGGCAATCGGCGAGGCGGCGGAGTGGAACCGCGCCGGCATTGCCTTCGGACGGCTCGCCGTCAACGTCTCCGGCTCCGAATTGCGTGAGGCCGATTTCGACGCCTTCCTGTTCGGCGCGCTGGAAAAGGCTGGGCTGCCGCCACAAAAACTGTCGCTCGAGATCGTCGAATCCGTCATCCTCGACGACGAGAAGACCGGCATCGCGGCAAAGCTGCGGCACATCCGCGCCGGCGGCGTCCATCTGGAACTCGATGATTTCGGCACCGGCTACGCGTCGCTCAGCCACGTCAACCCGAACGAGATCGACAGGCTGAAGATCGATCGCCGCTTCGTCCAGAACATCAATGCGAACGGCGACAACACCAAGATCGTGCGTGCCATCACCGAACTCGCCCGCGGCCTTGGCATCTCGATCGTCGCCGAGGGCGCCGAAACCGAGGCTGAGCTCGATTCGCTGATGGCGATCGGCTGCGACCAGGTGCAGGGCTACTCCATCGCCTTCCCGATGCCGCAGGATCAGACACGCGAATGGCTGGTCGCGCGGGCGCCGAAGAGAGCCAGGCTGACGGTGCTGCAGGGAAGGCTGGCGTAAGGCGCCAACCTTGTCACGCCGCTTCGGAAATGGCGCCTAACGGGTGAGTCCGGCTAAGGTGCCGCCGACTGCCGCAATGGCGGCAAGTTCTCCAGCGGGTTGAGCATCGGCACCCCGAGCGGCGCAAAATGACCCTCGTTGTCCGTCAGTATCGTCAAACCGTGGACCTCGGCCGTAGCGGCGATCGCTATGTCTTCGAACCCTGGCCGATGCGCCCTTGCGGCGCGCAGATCGGACCGACGCGCCTGGCTTCCCTGCGGAGGTTCGGCTGCGCGCCACCAATCATTCCGAAGGTGATCTTCAGATCCGCGGGCCGAACCTGATGCCGTCATAGATGGCGGCGTGAATGTTGCGCGAGGCGACCGCATCGCCGATGCGCAGGAGCACGAAACCGCCTTGCGGATTGCGCGCCGGGAAAATGTCGCCACCATTGACCAGCCGCTCGTAATCGACCGCGCCGCCGTTCTTCGACAGCGGTTTCAGCGCGAGATAGAGATCGTCGAGCGGCAGCGTGCCGTGCTCGACCACCACCTGATCGACCCGCCGCTCGCCGCGCCAGCCGTCAGCGAAGTCTGAGCCGAGCTCCGCAACCGCGTAGTCGGCAACGATGCGCTCGATGTCCCAGTCCTCGATGGTCTTCGGAAAGGCGCGGTGCGCCGGCTCGCGCACTGGCGAGGCGGACAGCACCGGCAGCCAGTCGGCCTTGTTCCAGTCGGTACGGCGACCGAGATGGGTGATCTGGATAGTCATGCTCGTGGCAGGCATCGGCGAGTTCAGTGAGCCACGGCACGATGCGGTCGTCATAGACATGCAGATTGCCGAAGGCGGCCGGGCTGTCGCGCAAGACGATCGCCGAACCGGCGGTCATGGTCAGCGCCATGCCGCCCTTGGCCTTTTCGGCGTGGTAGAGCCGGTAGCGCTCTTTCGGCATGCCGTCCTCCGAATAAGCCGGCTCGTGGCTGGTCGACATGACCCGGTTCTTCAGCGTCAAATGTTTGAGCTGATAGGGCTGGAGAAGCGGATCGCTGGTGGTCATCGTCTTCCTGTTTCAAATTGTGCTAATGAGCGGCAAATTTTTGTTTTTGCGCATGTCGTACCCAAAACCGCGCACCCTCGGGTCAGGGCCGTGGGCTGGCTTTTGGGCGACAAGCAGTAGGGAACCCGCTCATGACCGATACGAAAAACCTCACCCAGCTCGGCACCAACGTCGAGGCGCCACAGACCCCTGAAGCGGCAGTCCTGGAGACCGTGCCGTTTTCGCGCGGCGACGGGCCGCCAGCCATCGTTCGCTTCACCTGCCCGGAATTCACCTCGCTCTGCCCGGTCACCGGCCAGCCGGACTTCGCCCACATCGTCATCGACTATGCACCCGACACGCTGCTGGTGGAATCGAAGTCGCTGAAGCTGTTCATGACCTCGTTTCGCAACCATGGCGCATTCCATGAAGAGTGCACCGTCATGATCGGCCGCCGCATCATCGCCGCGACCAAACCACTGTGGTTGCGGATTGGCGGCTATTGGTATCCGCGCGGCGGCATTCCGATCGACGTGTTCTGGCAGACCGGCGCGCCGCCGGAAGGCGCATGGCTGCCCGACACCGGTGTTGCGCCCTATCGCGGGCGCGGCTGAATTCTGCTGCGAGATGTCCGGCGGGACAGCAGGATCGCCAACTCTGGTTTCGATCGCCATCAGGCGATCAACTCATCGGTCCGTTCTCACTCACACTGATATTGGCTGAGCGCCCATTCGCCGGTCACCGACAGAAGGTCCGATATCTTCCAGTCGCCGTCGACCTTTTTGAACTTCCATTCCAGCCGGTGCGGATTGCCGGCAACGATAAAGGCGACGATGACCTTGGCCTCATCGCCTTTGACCGCTTCAACAGTCTTCAGGCTGTTGTCGATCTCGGCCCTGTCGTAGGCCGCATTGTCGAGCGCCATGTTGGGATCGAGGCATTCGCCCTGCCCCGATTTCCGCAGCGCATCGCTTTTGTCGAGCACCGACTTCGCGGGATCAACGAAATGGCTGCGCTGGGCCGGATCGAGCTCGCGCCCGACATGCTCGTAAAACGGTTTCACCACCGCCGTCGGCGAACCCGGCCGCAGCGGAGCTGCCCGTGCATTTTCTGCTGGCGGAGGCGCGCCGAACAGGCCCTGGCCAGCGGTGCTGCTCAAACCCGCGGCCAGCAGGCACACAGTCGCCAGGGCCAGGGCGCGGGCCATGGCATCACTCCGGAGTCTGGCCAGCCAGGCATTCGAGCGCACTCAGCGTCCAGCCGCTGGTCTTCGAGGTGATGTCGGAAACCTTCCACTGGCCGTCGACCTTCTTCAGCGACCAGACCATTTCGCGTTTGGATCCATCGCCTTCCGGGAAAAGGTTGAACGTCACTGTCACGTTGGCGCTGTCGCCATCCACTGCTTCGGACAGCTTCAGCGTCGTGGCGACCGTCTTCTCGTCAAAGTCCTGCGCGTCGAGACCGGGGGCGAAGTCGATGCAAGGCACCTCGTCCGGCTTGTTCTTCTGCGCCTGGTCGTTGAGTTCGAACAGCCTTGTCACCGGCTCGGTGAAGCGGTCGCGGTATTTCGCGTCGGCCTCGAACTTGACCTCGGGCATGTAGAAGAACTTCACCGCATTGGAGGCCGGCCCGGCCAGGGCGACCGCAGGCGCTGCGATCGAGAGAGCGGCGGCAAGCACAATCAGTCTCATCCGATAATCTCCAGGCTTTCGTGACCGTTCAATACCACGAATCCTGCATCCCGGCTTTTTTGCGGCCCATGAAATCCCTTTGGGCGTTAACTCAGGCACCCTTGGGCGTTAACTCAGGCGTCCAGCCAGACGTTCTGGAGATCCATCTCGAAAGTCTGGTGGACAGCGTAATTCTTCACCTACTTGTTCATGTGGTAGAAGCGCGGAAGTCTGAACTATGATTTTTGCGCGGCCATTGATGATCCTACTGCCCCGCTGCGCAAGCTCCTTGGATTCTTCCTTGGCCAAGGCATAGCGAGCGCGGTGATGTGAAGCCGCCCGAGGAAGTCAGCGAGCAAGAGAGCAGCTGCTCAAGAGCTTTTGGCGAGCCAACTCGCAAAAAGCCGCGCTTTCGAACCTGCCCTGGGATGGATTTTCAGATAAAATGCCCTGGGTGAGGGAATGTTGTCGGGTACAAGTGTGACCAGCCGGCCCTGTTCCATCAGGCTTTTGACCAATCCATCCCACCCCAAGACCGCCCCGATATCATCCTGAGCAGCTTGGAGGGCAATCATGTAGTTGTTCACGCTAAACCTGCGGCCTTTTGGGATGGTGTGTCCAAGCGCTTGAAACCACTCCGGCCAGTTCGTCCAGTCGGTTTCCTCGTTGTTCATATGAATCAAAGGCGCCATGAGCAGATCCTCAACTCGGCCAATGCCGTGCTCGGCGGCGAATTTTGGAGTTCCAAGCGCGACAATGCGATCTTGAAAAAGTTTGTGACACTCCTCGGGACTTTCCTGCGCATCTCCGTATTGAATACTTAGATCACAGCGGATCGCTGTTGCGGGCACGTCGCTGACGATCTGCGACACAGTGACGGTGGGATGGCTTTTCCAGAAGGCTGAGATCTTCGGTGTAAGCCATAGCGAGCTGACGGCCGTCGTTGTCCGGATGGTCACGTCAGCGGTTTCCGGGCGATCGCGCATGTGAGTGACGGCGTCGGAAATCGTTTCAAGCCCGCGCTGCACGGCAACGAACAAGAACGCCCCTTTCTCAGTCAATTCGACGCCGCGGCTCATGCGTAGGAACAGGTTGCATCCCAAGTCACCCTCAAGCGCCTTGATTTGGTGGCTGATAGCCGCGGGTGTCACGTTCAACTCCTGAGCGGCGTTCTTGAAACTCGCATTTCGGGCGGCCGCCTCGAAGCAGATGAGCGCGGTCACCGAGGAGAGATCGTACGGTCTTGGCATCAAAGCCTCTTCGGAACCGGGCTCATGGGTGGCTCGCGGCGTGCAAGACATTAGCTGAACTAAATCGTGCTGAAAATTACTGCTGTTGCGCAAAAGGCGTTCAAGCAAGAAAATTTCACTTCAAATATGCACGCCCTCTATGGAATTTCCGCATGAATGCCGCCCCGTCGTCCATCCAAGAAATGCTAGCGCGCCGCGTCTCGGGCTATGCCCTCGAACAGCCGTTTTACACATCGCCGACGATTTACCAGCTCGACCTCGAGCACATCTTCTACCAGGAGTGGCTCTACGCAGGCCCGGCGTGCCAGCTTGCCAAAGCTGGTAGCTATGTGACGCTACGTGTTGGTGCCTACGAGGCAATCGTCGTTCGAGGCCGCGATGGCGAAATCCGTGCCTTTCACAATTCCTGCCGTCATCGCGGGTCGCTGATCTGCAAGGCGCGCGAAGGCCAGGTGGCTAAGCTCGTTTGTCCCTATCACCAGTGGACCTATGAGCTCGATGGCAAGCTGATCTGGGCGAATGACATGGGACCCGATTTCAATGCCTCAAAACATGGTTTGAAGCCCGTCAATCTTCGCAATCTCGACGGGTTGATCTACATTTGCCTGTCCGATTCGCCACCTGATTTCGATGCGTTCGCCAGGTTGGCGCGACCTTATCTCGAAATCCATGACCTTAACGATTCCAAGGTCGCGTTCACGTCCACTATCATCGAAAAGGCCAATTGGAAGCTGGTGTGGGAGAACAACCGCGAATGTTATCATTGCAGCAGTAATCATCCGGCGCTGTGCCGCTCCTTCCCGCTCGATCCCGAAGTCGCTGGCGTCCAGGCTGATGGGAGGGTGTCGGCAAAGCTCCAGGCGCATTTCGACCGTTGCTCGGCCGCCGGCGCGCCGGCGCAGTTCCAACTCGCCGGAGAGGGACAATACCGTCTGGCGCGTATGCCGCTTCAGGAAAAGGCCCTGAGCTATACGATGGACGGCAAGGCCGCAGTAGCCAAGAACCTTGGCCGGGTTGCGCTGCCCGACGCGGGCTCGCTCTTGGTGTTCCATTATCCGACGACATGGAACCATTTCCTACCAGACCATTCCCTCACCTTCCGGGTATTGCCGATCAGCCCCACGGAAACTGAAGTTACCACCACGTGGCTTGTGCACAAGGATGCGGTCGAAGGCGTCGACTACGACCTCAAGCGCCTGACTGAGGTCTGGATAGCTACCAATGACGAAGACCGCGAGATTGTCGAAAACAACCAGCTGGGAATCTTATCGCCGGCTTACATCCCTGGCCCCTATTCGCCCGGGCAGGAAAGCGGCGTGACGCAGTTTGTCGATTGGTATGCAGCCTGGCTTGAGCGCGCCCTTGCGCCGCTTCAAGTTGCAGCGGAATGACCCGGTGAGCGCATTCAATAAACTCGCCTTCTGGACCGACGCAGAAGAGTTGGAATGCGTCACCCGTACTCCGGAAGCGCCGAATGTCGTGACCTTCAGCTTTCAGAGTCCGTCCGGCGCGCTGTTCAACCATGAACCGGGGCAGTTCGTCACGCTGGAACTGCCCGTTCCTGGCGGGCCGCTCTATCGTACCTTTACGATCTCGTCTTCGCCTTCACGGCCGACCGCCCTGACGATCACCGTAAAGGCACAGGACGGATCCATTGGCACCAAGTGGATGCTCGACAATTTGCGCAAGGGAATGCGCATCAGGGCCACAGGGCCTGCGGGGAGGTTCTCAATCGTCCATCACCCGGCCGAGAAATACCTTTTCATCTCAGCCGGATCTGGCATCACGCCCATGGTGGCAATGACCACCTGGCTTTATGATTCCGGTCGCGAACCGGACATTGTTTTCATCAATTGCGCGCGCCGTCCGTCCGAGATCATTCTGCGCGACAGGATGGAACTCATGGCCTCGCGCATCGTCGGCATCGATCTGAAATGGGTGGTCGAAGAGGCCGATCCTTTCCGGTCATGGACCGGCTATCGGGGGATGTTCAACCAGATCATGCTAGGCCTGATGGCGCAGGATTATCTCGATCGCGAGGTGTTCTGCTGCGGGCCCGAACCCTTCATGCGGGCCGTGCGCGAGGCGCTCGCCGGTCTCGGCTACGACATGAGCCGCTATCATCAAGAAAGCTTCGCCGCAGAGCCAGAGCACGCCGAGGACGTTCCAGACGATGTGGTGCCGAACGAAGAAAGTCAGGCCGAGATCGTCTTCGCCTCGTCCGGCGTCACGGCGAAATGCGCCGAGACTGATACCGTGCTTGCAGCAGCGCGCGCTGCTGGTCTTGTGATCCCTTCAGGGTGCTCGATGGGAATCTGCGGAACCTGCAAGGTCCGCAAGACCGAAGGGCAGGTGCACATGGTGCACAATGGCGGCATCACCGACGAGGACATTGTCGATGGCTATATCCTTGCCTGCTGTTCTCGCCCGATCGGTCGTGTGAAGGTAGCGGCTTAGAAAGCATTCGACCGATCTTCAATCAGGCGCATCTTCGATGCGCGGCGACTGCGCGATTAATCGAAGGCGGAGGTCGGTGAAGCCATCGACGAACAGCGGGTCCATAGAATTGCTGCCGACCAGGCTCAGTGATGCGTCTGATCCACCAACAGCGCCCAGAAAGCGAACAGCGGCGGATCCAGCGATCTCATTGCGTGTTTGATGCCTGGCGGATTGTATAATGATCCACCGATGCCGGGCGAAAACCAATCCTTGTCAGCCTGCTTGAACTCGCCATGCGAGAGCACGAGGTAGGTTTCTTCCGGCGGATGATCGTGGTCGGGATACCGGACTTGAGGAGCCATCAAAGTGACTCCGAGCCACAGATCGTTTCTGTCCTCGATCCCACCCGGGCCAAGGATCATCGCATTGGCGTGACCGTCGCGGAAGTTGTTGCTGGCAGAGGGGTCGGGGTTTGATTTTGGCCGCCATTCGAGCAGCGGCTCGATCGCCTTGAAGTGCTCAATCAAGTTGCGGAGCGTAGACGGGATCGCCTCTTCTGCCAACGCCGAGCCAAGATAAGAACAGACCGGCAAACGGCTCCCGGCCTTGGTCCTTTCCAGCCCGGGAACTTCCGATTGGGCGAAGAGCTGGATGATCGATCTGCGCGATCGCAGATCGTGTGAGAACTGGTCAAAGGCCACGAAAGCTTTGTCTAGAAAATATTGCAGAGCCTCACTTCTGTTCATCTGCAGCCCTTGTTGTGAGCGGACGCTATCGTCCGTTGCCGGACGTTAGATATCTTTCGCCAGTCGCAGCGCGTCGTAGATCGCGGCGTGGGTGTTGCGAGCTGAAACGGCGTCGCCGATACGAAAGAGTTGGAATTGGCCCTGCGCATTCCGCACCACCGACTGTGGTTGCCCGGCGATGAGCTCATCTTGCGAAATCTCGCCGTGATTGGTCGATTTCGGTTTCAGTTCGAAATAGATGTCGTCCAGCGGAATGGTGCCGTGATTGACGACAACCTGATCCACGATGCGCTGTTTGGATATACCGCCGTAGTCACTGCCGACATTTGCAATGAGCTGATTGCCATTCTTTTCAACAGACTCAAGTCGATAGGTAACGGTGAAGGTCACGTCGAGTTTTTGAAGAGACCTCATGTAGGGCACGAGGTTCATAGCCATGACCTCGGGTGAGAATGACCGGTCCGGTGTCATGATTTCAACCTTCGCTCCGGCGCCGGCGAGGAATTCCGCGGCCTGGAGTGCCGCGTGGTCACCCGCGTCGTCGAAGATGAGGACATTGGTTCCCGGCTTTGCGTCTCCGGAGATGATGTCCCATGACGACACCACGAACTCGTTGCCCTTGGAAAGGACATCGGTGTGCGCCACCCCGCCCGTCGCTATGATGACGACGTCCGGATGCTCTGCCTCGATGGTTTCGGCTTCCGCCCAGGTATTGAACTTGATGGTCACTCCGTATTTTTCGCACTGGGCCATGCGCCAATCGATGATGCTCATCATCTCCTTGCGGCGCGGGCTCAGCGCTGTCAGGCGGATCTGCCCTCCAGGATCGCTGGCGGCCTCGAAGACCACGACTTCGTGTCCCCGCTCACCCGCGACACGGGCGGCCTCGAGGCCAGCCGGACCTGCACCGACGACGACAACTTTCTTGCGGGTCTCGGCCTTGGCGACAATGTGCGGCATGGTCAGTTCGCGGCCGGTCGCGGCGTTGTGAATGCAGTATGCCGCCCCGCCCTGATAGATACGGTCAAGGCAATAGTTTGCGCCCACGCAGGGCCTGATTTCGTCTTCGCGCTTTTCGATGATCTTGCGCACGATGTGAGGGTCGGTCATGTGAGCGCGCGTCATGCCGATCATGTCGACCTTACCCGATGCAATCGCGTAGCGCGCTGTCGCCACATCCGGTATTTTCGCTGCATGGAAGGTTGGGAAGTTGGTTGCCGCACGAATCTCGCCGGCAAAATCAAGATGCGGCGCATTCGCCATACCCTGAATCGGAATGACGTCCGTCAGGCCCGCATCGGTGTCGATGTGGCCGCGTATTACGTTGAGGTAATCGATCAGTCCGCTTTCCTTGAGGCGCTTGGAGATTTCCATGCCCTCCGACACGCCAGTGCCGCCGGGGAGACGTTCATCCGCAGTATATCGCACACCCAGGATGAAGTCCTCGCCGACCCGTGACCGGATCGCCTTCAAGACATCCATGCAGAAGCGCATGCGGTTATCAAGCGAACCGCCATAAGGGCCGTCAAGTTCGTTCGTGAGAGGAGACGTGAACTGGTCGAGCAGGTGGCCGTAAGCCTCCAGCTCGACGCCATCCATCCCGCCCGTCTTCATCCGCTCAGCGGCGTCCGCAAAGTCCTTGATGATGCGCTCGATATCCCAGTCTTCAATTTTCTTGGGAAACGCGCGGTGGGAGGCTTCACGATGATGGGACGGCGCCACAACGGGAAGCCAGTCACCTTTGTCCCAGCGTGTACGCCGTCCAAGATGGGTTAACTGGATCATGATGGCGGCGCCCTCTTCGTGCACCGCATCTGTCATCTGCCTGATCCACGGCACGATCTCGTCCTTGTAGGCGAGCAGGTTGTTGAAAACCGGGGGGCTGTCCTTCGAGACCGCAGCGGACCCGGCTGTCATCGTCATCGCCACACCGCCCTTCGCCCTTTCAACCGTGTAGGCAAGATAGCGCTCCTTCGGCATCCCGTCCTCCGGATAAGCCGGCTCGTGGGAGGTCACGATGATGCGATTGCGCAGGGTCAAATGCTTGAGTTTGTACGGCTGCAGAAGGGGATCGCTCGACATCTGACGGACTCCGGGCTGAGATGGCAGGTGCGAACGCTAGCCGAAAATGTACATGCATGTCAAGTTTCACTTCGGAGAAGTCGATGGAGTCGACATAGGTGTACATTTTGCTGGTTTTCACTTTGACATTTTGTTAGGCTGATCGCTCATGGAGCAAATTTCGAACGATAGCGGATGGCGCGGATCGCCGGAGGGGTGGCTTGAAGCCGCCTACGACCTGCTTCTTGAATCCGGCGTCGACACTGTGAGAATATCGCCACTGGCCAAGAAATTGGGCCTGTCGCGCACCAGCTTCTATTGGTTCTTCAAGGATAGAGAAGAACTGTTGGCTGCCCTCGTGACCCGTTGGCGGGACAAGAACACCGGCAACCTCGTCAAGCAGGCTGAGGCATATGCCGAGACGGTCGCCGAAGCGATGCTGAACGTTTTCGACTGCTGGCTCGACAAATCCTTGTTCGATTCCCAGTTCGAGTTCGCAGTCAGAAGCTGGGCGCTTCAATCCCCTGACATTCTGGCGGAGGTGCAGAAAGCCGACCAGACGCGTCTCGATGCGGTGAGCCAGATGTTTGTCCGCTTTGGTTACGACGAAGGCTCAGCCGATGTTCGAGCGCGCACCATCTACCTCGTGCAGATCGGCTACATCTCAATGCAGACCAGCGAAGATCTCGCAGACCGCATGAAGCGCATTCCCGGGTACGTGGAGATTTTTACAGGCAAGGCTCCGCGGAAGCGCGAACTCGACCGGTTCTTCGCCAGACACGGCCATTCGGCGGGCTGAGGAAGCGTTTCGACAATGGGTGAACCCTTGAGCATCGGAATAATCGGCGGAGGTGGCTGGCTTGGACGCGCTATCGCCGAGGCCATTATCGATGCGCAAATAGTCGCCGCAGAGTACCTCACGCTCTCTCATAGAAGCGGGCAACCCGACTTTCTGCCAAACGCTACATGGACCAGGGACAACCAGGAACTGGTGGATCGATCTGATGTCATCATCGTCTCGGTCCGGCCCCAGGATTGGCCTTCCATCGACATTACTGCGTCCGGCAAGCTCGCCATGTCGGTCATGGCCGGGGTGCCTCTCGACCAATTGGCTCGACGTCTCAAGACCGACCGCGTCGTCCGCACGCTTCCGAATGCGGCGGCAGAGGTGCGGAATTCCTATACTCCCTGGATAGGCTCTCAGAGCGTCACCGCCGATGACCGCAATGTCGTTCGCCGGATTCTGGAGGCCTGTGGCGCTGCCGATGAAGTCAAAAGCGAAGCAGATATCGATTATCTGACGGGCCTGACTGGATCCGGCCCGGCGTTTCCGGCGCTCTTGGCGGCAGCGATGATGGACGATGCCGTCAGCCGAGGATTGAGCCCGGATATCGCCCGAAGGAGCGTCAGCGCAGTGCTTATTGGAACCGGAAAGCTCCTCGCGGCTCGGGCAGACTGTCCCAAAGACATCGTCCAGACCTTCCTCGACTACCGCGGCACCACCGCGGCAGCGATCGAGGCCATGCGCGCAGCCGGGTTTGAATCTGCCGTGGCAGACGGCCTTGCCGCAGCGCTCCAGAAATCCGTGACTATGGGACAAGCCACCTGACTGCCGCACGGGGCCTTCCTCCGACCGCTGGTGTGATATTATGTCAAAACTCTTTCCGCATCTGTTTTCACCTGCAAAGCTAGGCAGCCGCACGCTCCGAAACCGGATCGTGTTCGGGGCTCATACCGCCAACATGGCCGAAAATGGCGTGCCGACCGAACGACACGTTGCCTACTATGCCGAGCGAGCGCTCGGTGGGGCCGGCATGATTGTTGTCGAACCCATGCCCGTCCATCAAGCCGCCGTCCTGACACGCGGCAATTTTCGACCTGGCGACGATAGCGTCATTCCTCATTTCCAACAGGTCACGCGCGCGATCAAGGACCACGGAGCGATCGCCATCCAGCAGCTCTATCACGTCGGAGCGCACGGGGATTCGGACAACTCATTTCACGCGCATTGGTCGCCCTCGGGCCTGCCAAGCTATCATGACAGCGACGGTTCCCACGCCATGTCCGAGGGTGAGATTTGGGAAACCATCGACAGCTTCGTTCAGGCGGCGCGCCGCTGCCAGGAAGCCGGTTTCGACGGCGTCGAAGTCTGGGCTGCTTATCTCGGACTGGTCGATCAGTTCTGGACACCATGGACAAACCAACGTGAAGACCAGTGGGGAGGGTCGCTCGACAACCGCACGCGGATTTCGCGCGAGATCCTGACCCGCATCCGCGAAACATGCGGCCGGAATTTTATCGTTGGCCTCTCGGTCAGCGATGAGCCCGATTACACAGTTGCGCTCAGTCGCCAGGAACTGGCGGAGATCATTCGGCTGCATGATGAGCAGGGGCTGATCGACTACGTGACCTGCGGCACTGGCAGCTACCTCGATTTCTACAAGATAATGCCGACCTTTCTCTATCCGGAGAAGCTTGGCACTGATCTCGCAACGACCCTCAAGGCCGTGGTCAAGACGGCCCTCGTGGTCGCCGAAAGCCATATCAGGACGCCTGAAAACGCCGAAAGCGTGCTCGGCGAGAAAGCTGCAGACCTGGTCTCGATCGTCCGGGGCCAGATCGCCGATCCGCATCTGGCACGCAAAGCCGCGGCAGACCGGCCCGAGGATGTGCGCGGATGCATATCCTGCAACCAGATGTGCTGGGGCCGTCGTTCGCGCGACTACTGGATCAGCTGCCTTATCAATCCCTCTGCGGGGCGCGAGTTTGAATGGGGTGGTGACCGGTTCACGTCCGCTGCCATCAAGAAACGGGTGCTTGTCGTCGGCGGCGGTCCCGCCGGCCTCGAGACGGCCCGCGTTGCCGCCGAGCGAGGGCACAACGTGGTGCTGGCCGAAGCCTCTAGTAGATTGGGTGGGAACTTTCTGCTCGCAGGACTGCAGCCACGCCGCGGGCAAATCCTCGACCTTCTCGGGTGGTATGAGCGCCAGCTCAGCAAACTGAATGTCGACGTACGACTGAACACCTACGTCGAGGCTTCGGAAATCGCCTCTTTCCAAGCTGATACCGTCATCCTGGCCACGGGATCGGTGGCTCCCGAAACCGGATTTCAGAAGGCTCTGCCGGCAATGCCGAGCCTGCCGGGCATCGGGAAGGGCAATGTCTTCTCGATCGAATCCGTCATGGACCGCCTCGCGCGACCAGGTAAGCGGGTGCTCTTGCTCGACGAGGGCGGAGGGTGGCGCGGCTGCGGCACAGCCTGGAAACTTGCCGAGGAAGGCCACCAAGTGACCATTCTCACGCCCGATCCGTTGGTCGGTAAGGAGTTGCAGCGGACGGCTGCCGATTTCCCGCTGCGACGGACATTGCGCCAGCTTGGCGTCACATGGCTGGTGGATGTCAGCGTGCTGGAATGGCACGGGGACGGCGTGACCGTCGTCGACCACAACACCCGAGAAGAGAGCTTTGTGCCGGGCGATTGCCTTGTTCTCGCAACCACCAATGTAGCAGCGAATTGGCTGGCGAAAGAGTTGGAAAGCACGTCCCAGCCTTTCATGGAGGTCGGCGACGCCGTCGCTCCGCGCCAGGCGCCCTACGCCTTCCACGAAGGACGGAAAGTTGCCTTGCGGCTATGATATGCGAACGTTGTGCTTGCGCTTCATGAAGTCCTTGGCGGTCTCGACCGCCACGGCCGCGTCGCGGCAATAGGCGTCGGCCCCGACGGCCTTGCCGAATTCCTCGTTGAGCGGGGCGCCGCCGACCAGCACGACATAGTCGTTGCGGATGCCCTTTTCCTTCATCGTGTCGATGACGACCTTCATGTAGGGCATGGTCGTCGTCAGCAGCGCCGACATGCCGATGATGTCAGGCTGGTGCTGTTCGATGGCGTCGAGATATTTTTCCACCGCATTGTTGATGCCGAGGTCGATGACGTCGAAGCCGGCGCCCTCCATCATCATGCCGACAAGGTTCTTGCCGATGTCGTGGATGTCGCCCTTGACGGTGCCGATCACCATCTTGCCCTGCTTCGGCGCGCCGGTGGCGACGAGCAACGGACGCAGGATGAACATGCCCGCCTTCATCGCGTTGGCCGACAACAGCACTTCCGGCACGAACAGAATGCCGTCGCGAAAATCCTCGCCGACGATGCGCATGCCTTCGACCAGTGCCTCGGTCAGCACCTTGTAAGGCGCCCAGCCGCGCTCAAGAAGGATGTTGGTGCCTTCCTCGATCTCTTCCTTCAGCCCGTCATAAAGATCGTCGTGCATCTGTTGCACGAGTTCTTCGTCGGAAAGCTCGGAAAGGATGATCTCGTCGTCGGCCATGTTTGACGCACTCGCTGATTTCAAAGGTTTGCGGTCCGCCGGCACCTGTTTCTGCAACGGGTGCCGGCGGGTCATTGCCAGCCTTGGGAGCTAACTCAGGCGTCCAGCCAGACGTTCTGGAAGTCCATTTGGTAGGTCTGGTGCATTCCGTAGTTCTTCACCTTCTTGCTCATGTGGCAGTAGAGCTTCTGCCAGAACGGCTGGATGATGACGCCGGAATCCTGCAGGATCTGCTCCACGTCTTTCATCACCTCCTTGCGCTTGGCAGGATCAGCCAGCGAGAGCGCCTGTTTCAGCTTGGCGTCGAAATCCGGGTTGGCATAGGCCGTTTCGTTCCAGGCCTCGCCCGAGCGATAGCCGAGCGCCAGCACCTGGACGCCCAGCGGCCGCATGTACCAGATGGTCATCGAGTACGGATACTTCGTCCAGTCATTCCAGAAGGTCGAGCCCGGCAGCACCGTACGCTTCACCTTGATGCCGGCATCGCGCAATTGGCCGGCGATCGCATCGCCGGTGTTCTTCTGCCATTCGTCCTCGACGGTGATCAGCTCGTGCTCGAAGTCGGCCTGCCCGGCATCCGCCATCAGCTTCTTGGCGGCGGCGGCATCGCGTGTCTTCTTGGGCAGCGGATAGTATTCGGGATGGATCGGGGCGACGTGGTGGTTCTCGCCGACGGTGCCGAGCCCGGCGTAGCCGAGCTGCATGACGGCATTGTTGTCGACAGCCATCTGCAGCGCATTGCGCACTCGCTGGTCGTCATAGGGCTTGTGGGTGATGTTGGTGCGGGCAACGAGCGTGGTCGCCGTCGCAACCTCCGACTTCACCAGGTCCATCTGATCAAGGGCATCGATGAAGTCGGCCGGCGTTTCGAAATCGAGGTCGATCTCGCCGGATTCGAAGGCATTCAGCGTGGCATTGAAGTCAGTTCCGTAGTCGATGAATTCGACGCTATCGAGAGGCGCTTCACCGCCCCACCACTTGCCGTTCTCGCGCCGCTTGACGACCGCCTTCGTACCTACCTCATAGGACACCAATTCGAAGGGCCCGGTACCGATTGGCTTCTTGATCGGGTCGGCGCCATCCTTGTCGAAGTCGCGATGCACGACCAGAGCCGGATAGTCGGTGAAGCCCGGTATGATCGCGATGTCGGGTTCGGGCAGCTTCAGCTTGACCGTGTGGTCGTCGACCTTGGTGATGGCGCCATCCCTGGCCTTGCCGGTTTTTGCGTCGATCAGCGCACCGACGCGCGCGGCCATTGAATTGCCGGAAGCACCCTTCTCGCACCAGCGGTTCAGATTGGAGACCACGTCATCGGCGTTGAAGGCATCGCCATTGTTCCAGGTGATGCCTTTGCGCAGATGCAGTGTGTATTCGGTGGCGTCGTCATTGACGTCCCAGCTTTCGAGCAGGACCGGCTCGAACGTGAACTGGTGCGTATAGCGGACGAGCGGCTCCAGCCAAGTCCGGGTGACGTTTGCCATCTCGGTCCAGTCATAGGTGCGCGGATCCTTCTGCGCCTTGACCGACATCGCGACGTGCAGCGTTCCGCCCTTTTTCGGTTCATCGGCCAGGGCTCTTGTCGGTGCGGCGAGGCCGATCATGCCATAAGCGAAAGCCGTCGAGGCGCCGAACGCGCTTGCCAGCGCCAGAAACTCGCGCCGGTCCATCCGGCCTGAGCGGGCTTCTTCAGCCATCGCCTCGATAACGCTGGGGACACGATCACCGTTGTTTCTGAAGAGTGCCATTATTTCCTCCCTTATGGTTCCCTTTGGGTCTTCGCCCGTTGGATTAACTAACGCTGTCCGGCAGCTTCTCCTCGCGCAGCGCGATCAAATCTTTGAGACCATCGGCGATGCCCTCATCGAGCTTCGGCTCCTCATAATCCGCGAGCATGTTGCGCGCTTTCTCGCGGCCGCGCGTGTCGTGGTCCTTTGCCCCTTCAGCCTTCCACTGTTCGTACGAATTGAAGTCCATGATGCTGGGCATGAAGAAGGCGGACTGGAAATGCTCGAGCGTGTGCTGGGTGCCGAGGAAATGGCCCTGCGGCCCGACCTCGCGGATCGCCGCCATCGCTTCCTTGAAATCGTCGAACGGCAGCCCGCCGGCATATTTGTACCAGCCGACAAGCTGTTCGCAGTCCGTCGCGAATTTTGAATAGCCGCAGGTCAGGCCGGCCTCGAGCCATCCGGCGGAGTGCCAGATGTAGTTGGCGCCGGCAAGGATGGCGGCATGCATCAGCATGTTCGCCTCGTAGCCCGCCTGGGCGTCGTTCAGTTTCGACCCGACATGGAAGCCCGAGGTGCGCCATGGCAGCCGGTATTTCCGCGCCAGTGCTCCCATCAGATACATCATCTGGGCGGCCTCGGGCGTGCCACCCATCGGCGCGCCGGTCTTCATGTCGACCGTGACCATGAATTGTCCGTAGATCTGCGGCGAACCGGGACGCAGCAGTTGGGTGAACGCGACGCCCGCCAGCGCTTCGGCATTGACCTGCGCCACCGCTCCCACCGCCGAGGCCGAAGTCGAGGCGCCGCACAGCGCGAACGGCGCCAGGATCAACGGCTGGTTGTGACGCGCATAGACCTTCATCGCGTCCAGCATGGTGGCGTCCCATACCAGCGGCGAGTTGCAATTGGTGATCGCGACCAACACAGGGTTGTCGCGGACAAAATCCTCGCCGAACACGATGCCCGCCATCGCCATCGTGTCTTCGGCGCGATCCTTTGATGTCACGATGCCCATGAACGGCTTGTCGGAATGCTTCAGCGCCGAATGAATGATGTGGAGGTGACGCTTCGGCACCGCAATTTCCATCGGCTCGCAGATGATCGAGCTCGACGAATGCAGCGCCGGCGCCATGTAAGCGAGCTTATGAAAATTCTGAAGGTCGGCGAGCGTGCCATAGCGCCTGACGTTGTCGAGGTCGCGCACGTAAGGCGCGCCATACATCGGCACGAAGATGGAATTCTTGCCGCCGACGCGGACCGAGCGCTCGGGGTTGCGCGCATTGAGCGTGAACTCCGGCGGGACCTTCGAGACCAGCTCCATCAACAGCGCGCGGTCAATGCGGACGCGCGTCTCAGAGACATCGGCTCCGGCGGCCTGCCACAGTGCTATGGCCTCGTCGTCGCGGAACTCGCAGCCCACCTCTTCGAGGATGGAGAGCGACTCCTGGTGGATCAGTTCCACCGCCTCGTCCGGCACCATCTGATAGACCGGGATCTTACGGACCAGGGTCGGAAACGACGCCATCGGAGTTCCCCGCAGCGCCTTGCGGCCCAGGCGGCCGCCGCCTCGGCGGCTGGCGTGTTCGGTGACTTCGGCGGCCGGTGCGTTCATGGCAGTTCCATCCTCCCAATAATGACCAGCCTAGCGAGAGGAAATACGGCTGTGACGCTGGAAAATCCTGATCACTTGTATAAGGTCAGCTTATGCGAAGCTTGCGCCATCTGCTGCCCTCGGCCGGCAGCCTGATCGTTTTCGAGGTCGCCGGCCGGCTGTCGAGCTTTACCGCCGCCGGGCGGGAGCTCGGCATGACGCAGGCTGCGGTGTCCTATGCAATCCGCGGCCTTGAAGAGCAGCTCGGCGCGAAACTCTTCCAGCGCCGCCATCGTCAGGTCAGCCTTACCGAAGCCGGCGAGCGTTTCCATGCCGACGTCTCACTCGGCCTGTCGCACATCCGCAAGTCGGCGGAGGATTTGCGTCTACAGGCGACCGGCGGCCATGTGACGCTTGCCGCCTCGACCGCTTTCGGCTCGTTCTGGATGATGCCGCGCCTGCAGCAGTTCCGCGACGAACTGCCGGGCATCGACCTGCGCATCCAGACCGCCGACCGCGATCTCGACATCATCGCCGAGGGCATCCCGCTCGCTGTGCGCGGTGGCGAGCCCCGGGAATGGCCGGACTATCATTCGCTGCCGCTCGCCGACGAGGAGATATTCCCCGTCGCCGGCGTGAGCTATGTGGCACGGTTCGGACTGCCGGAAACCGTCGAGGATCTTCCATCACACCGGCTCATCCATCTCGAAGAGCCGTTTCGTGAAGCCGCGAGCTGGGACGAGTGGTTCGCCTCGGCCGGGGTCAACATCACCGATGCCGGACGCGGCTTGCGCATCAACGATTATGCGCTGGTGATCCAGGCGGTCATGGAAGGGCAAGGCATTGCGCTCGGCTGGGGCCACCTCGCCGAGCGCCTGCTGGCGTCGGGACTGCTGGTGCGTGCGACCGGCCACACGATGACGACCGGCAAGGGCTTTCATGTCATCTGGTCGAAAACCCGCGAGCTCAGCGACAATGCCCGCAAGGTGCGGGACTGGCTGGCTGCGCAGGCGTGACGCTCCCAATAATGCTCAATCAAACCGTCACGACGATCTTGCCGAATTGCTCGTTCGACTCGAGAAAGCGATGCGCTTCGACGATCTGCTCGAATGGAAAGGTTTTGGCGATGGCCGGCTTCAGCGAACCTGACATCAATCCGTCGAGGATGAATGCCTTGGCAGCTTCCAACTTCACCGGATCGCCCGTGATCTCGTGGACGAGAAAGCCGCGCAGCGTCAGCGTCTTGGCCAGCACAGCGAACAGCGGAAACGGCGTCGGCTCGAGGCTCAAGCCGCCATATTCGATGAGAATGCCACCCCGTGCCATCGCCGCCGTCAGAGGCTCGAAAATCGGGCCGCCGACCGCGTCGAACACCACTCGGATGTTGTCCGGACTGGCGATTTCCTTCAGCCTGGCTTCCAGATCTTCGTCCGCTGAAGCGACGACATGGGCCGCGCCGAATTTGAGCAGGGCCTGTCTCTTGGCAGATGTCCGCGTGACCGCGATCGCGGTCGCACCAACGATGTTGGCAATCTGGATCGCGGCAAGTCCGACACTGCTCGATGCCGCGGTGATGACGACAAAGTCGTCTCTGCTGAGCTTGGCAATGTCGATCAGTGCGCCATAGGCGGTGAGATATTGCATCCAGACGGCTGCTGCCTCTTCCCAGGTAAACGATGGCGGGTGCTTGACCACAAGCTCGGCGGGATATGTGGCAATCTCGCCATAGGCGGGCCAGCGGGCCATCGATAATGGCGGCACGACGCTGACGGCGTCACCTGGCGCAAAACCGTGCACGGCTTCGCCGACCGCTTCGACGACACCCGCTGCCTCAAGGCCAAGACCGGAAGGCAACGGCGGCGCCTGGATATAAGTGCCCGAACGGAGCAGCGCCTCGGCCCGGTTGAGACCCAATGCCTTGACCCGGATCTGAATCTCGCCCCGACCGAGCGCGGGAATATCGAGATTCTCGATGCGCAGAACCTCGGGACCACCGTGCTCATGAAAGCGAACAACACGTGCCATGCGGCCATAACTCCAAAATATTTGAACCGAATGCGCTATGCCAGCGGCCATCCGGCAGATAAATGGCTGCGTGGGCAAGACAGTAGAAACTGGGAGTTTTTAATATGGATCGCCTTACGAGCATGGCCGTGTTCGTCAAAACCGTCGATCTCGGCTCGTTCGCGGCGACCGCTGCCGCTCTCGACCTGTCCGGACCGATGGTCGGCAAGCATGTCCGGTTTCTCGAGGAGCGTCTGGGCGTGCGCCTCATCAACCGGACCACACGCCGCCAGAACCTGACCGACTTCGGGCGCGCCTACTATGAGCGCTGCCGGATGGTACTCGCTGAAGCCGAAGCTGCAGATGCACTCGCGGCCGATCAACTTTCCGAACCACGCGGAAAGCTTCGCGTCATCATGCCCGTGCACTTCGGCCGGCGCTGCGTTGCCCCGATCCTGCTGGAGCTTGCGCAGCGATATCCCGCTCTGGAACTCGACCTGTCTTTCAGCGATCCCATCGCCGATCTTGCAGAGGATGGCTGCGATCTTGCCATCCGGACCGGCAATCTGGAGGACCAGGCCGGCGTGATGGCGCGGCGCGTTGCGCGCCAGCGCATGGTCGTCTGCGCGTCGCCATCCTATCTCGAGATGCACGGGCAGGCACGGCAGATAGAGGATCTCGGCAGCCACCAGACCATCATCTACCGCCGTTCGGGCCGTGTCGTTCAACCGTGGTTGTTCCCGCGCCACGGCCAGCCTGCGCTGGAAGTCATGCCGGTCAGCCGGCTGCGGTTCGACGACCTCGCTGCGATCGCCGATGCTGCGGCGGCAGGCATGGGGCTCGCCTGGCTGCCATACTGGCTGGTCCGTGAGCGCATTCAGGCCGGCACACTTGTCGTGCTATTGCCGGAACAGCCGAGATTTCTTTACGACGCCTATGCGCTCTGGCTGCAGACGCCTCACTTGCCGCTGAAGGTCCGCCTTGCCGTCGACGCACTGGCAGCGGCACTGCCCAGGCTCATGAGTTGAATGCACGAGCGCTCAGCCGCCTGGATTTCCTTGAGAACGACCCGACGATAGAACAAGAAGCTATATGGTCAGATCTCGTATATACAGGAGGTAAAGCAGAAAAACCGTAAGCGATATCGAAATAACCGTCCAGATTGTGAACCATACTATTTTTGCAATTCTACCCTTTCGACGCTGTATCCATCGACCGAATTTTACCATTAAGTAATCTAGGATGACGTCCAAATGTCGCCTCCAACGGCAATTTGACTTTGGCCTTATTCCGACCAATTCCACTAAAGTCAATTGGGGACCAAGCCCATTCACGTCAACAATATTCCTATCTCTACGTCGTGGCGGGACAGCACCCCCCTCTGGCCTACCGGCCATCTCCCCCGCAAAGGCGGAAATTGGCAGTTCACGCGTTCCGCCAGCCTTCAACCGATGGAGATTAGCGAAGGCCGAGGCGACATCCGATCTCCCCCCTTGCGGGGGAGATGGCCGGCAGGCCAGAGGGGGGTGGGGCGGAGCGCAAACGGAGCAGTCTCGCTGCCTTGCAACAGTCGACGCTATTCTCCCCCTCCCGCATCGACCACGAATCCGCGTATAGTACCCCCATGCCCATTCGCCAGCTTTCCGAAACGATGATCAACCAGATCGCCGCCGGCGAAGTCATCGAGCGTCCGGCAAGCGTGGTCAAGGAACTGGTCGAGAACGCACTCGATGCCGGCGCAGCCAGAATAGAGATCGTCACCGCCGGCGGTGGGCTGAACCTGATCCGCGTCACCGACGACGGCTCGGGCATCCCGGAAAAGGAACTGCCGCTGGCGATCGCACGCCATTGCACCTCGAAGCTCGCCGATGACATTCACGACATCCGCTCGCTCGGCTTTCGCGGCGAAGCGCTGCCGTCGATCGGCTCGGTGGCGCGGCTGTCGATCCGCTCGCGCACCGCCAACGGCGACAGCGCCGCCGAGATCGGCATCGAGGGCGGCCGCGTGTCTGCCGTCAAGCCGGCGGCCGCCAATCGCGGCACCACGGTCGAGGTGCGCGACCTGTTCTTCGCCACGCCGGCGCGGCTCAAATTCATGAAGGGCGAGCGCGCCGAAAGCTCGGCGACCAGCGACGTGATCAAGCGTATCGCGATCGCTTTCCCGGCCGTGCGCTTCACGCTGACCGGTTCCGACCGCTCGACGCTGGAGCTGCCGGCGACCGACGACGGCCCGGAAGGCCGGCTGCGCCGCGTCGCGCAAGTGATGGGCGCCGACTTTCCGGCCAACGCGATCGCCATCGACGCCATGCGCGACGGTGTGCATCTTGCTGGCCACGTTTCGATACCATCCTTCAGCCGCGCCAACGCGCTGCAGCAATATGCCTATGTCAACGGCCGGCCGGTGCGCGACAAGCTGATTGCCGGCGCCATCCGCGGCGCCTTCGCCGACGTGCTGCCGCGCGACCGCCATGCGGTGACGGTGCTGTTCCTGACGCTCGATCCGGCCATCGTCGACGTCAATGTCCACCCGGCCAAGGCCGACGTCCGCTTCCGCGATCCGGGGCTGGTGCGCGGGCTGATCGTCGGCGCCATTCGCGAGGCGCTGGCCAATGCCGGCATCCGTGCCGCCACATCAGGAGCGGCCGGCATGATGGCGGCATTCCGGCCAGGCGCAGCATCCTATGCGCATCCAGGACCGGCCAACGGCCATCGCAGCTACGAAGCGGCCTACCGGGCCTCCGGCTTTGCCGGTTTCGATCCGGCCCGCTCGCCGCAACGGCCGCTGGATGCAGGATTTGCCAGTGGCGGCTTCGGCGAAAACGATCAGGCGGTGTTCGATGCCGGTTCGCTTCACAGCGCCGACGCACGCGCCGGACAAGACGAAGCGGCGGAGACGCTGCTCGGCATGGCGCTGGGTGCCGCACGCGCGCAAGTACACGAGAACTACATCGTCGCGCAGACCAGGGATTCGCTTGTTATCGTCGACCAGCATGCGGCACATGAGCGGCTGGTCTACGAGGCACTGAAGAACGCATTGCATTCGCGCGCCGTGCCGTCGCAGATGCTGCTTTTGCCCGAGATCGTCGATCTGCCGGAAGAGGATGCAGAGCGGCTCGCCTTGCATTCCGAAACACTGGCCCGCTTCGGCCTCGCCGTCGAGCGCTTCGGCCCGGGTGCGGTCGCGGTGCGCGAGACGCCGTCGATGCTCGGCGAAACCAATGTCCAGCAGCTGGTGCGCGACCTTGCCGACGAGATCGCCGACAACGACACCGTCGACACGCTGAAAGAGCGGCTGGACAAAATAGCCGCGACCATGGCCTGCCACGGCTCCGTGCGTTCCGGCCGCTTGCTCAAGCCGGAAGAGATGAACGCGCTGCTGCGCCAGATGGAGGCGACGCCCGGGTCCGGCACCTGCAACCACGGCCGCCCGACCTATATCGAGCTCAGGCTCGCCGACATTGAGAGGCTGTTCGGGCGGCGGTGAAGAACGCGCAGGGCGCAGCCCCCACCCGGACCCTCGGTCCGACCTCCCCACAAGGGGGAGGTAGGGAGCCTGGCTGCGGACGCCTCGCGAGGAACTTACCCTCTCCCTTGTGGGGCGGGTCGCTGCAAAGCAGCGGGGTGGGGTCGAGTCAAGAAGCAGCCCCAAACCTCTGATTCACCGCTTCAAATTCACCACGATCACGCCGCCGAGCGCCAGGGCGCCACCGAGGATGCCGAGCAGCGTCGGCACCTCGCCCAGCCAAAAGAAGCCGATCAGCGTCGCCACCGGCGAAACCAGATAAAGGAAATTCGAGGCGCGCGCCGCCGGTAGCCGGGAAAGTGCGGTTGCCCAGGCAGCGTAGGCGATGAGGCTTGGCACGATGCCGAGAAAGATGACGGCGCCGAGACCGGCGGTATCGGCAACTGCCGCCTGCGCCAGGCCGTTCGGCAGGAAGGGCAGCAGGCAGAGCGCGCCGAGCACCATGTTCGAGGCCGAAATGGTCAGCGGATGATGGCGGGCAAACAGCGGCTTTTGCACGATGGTGTTGACCGCCGAGCACAGCGCCGAGCCGAGGACCAGCAGCGCGCCATTGTTGAAATGCAACCCTTGCCCCTCGCCCATGGCGATGATGCCGATGCCGGCGAAGGACAGGAATGTTCCGGCCCAGGCCAAGCCCGAGAAACGTTCGCCAAGCAGCGCCATCGCCATGATCGCGGTGAAGATTGGGCTGACATTGATGATGAAGCCGGCAGCACCAGCCGAAACGGTCAGCTCGCCGAAATTGAGCATCGCCGTGTACAGCGCAACGAAGACGGCGCCGCCGAAGGCAAAGCGCCACAATTCATCGAGCCGGGGCAGCGCCGGCCGCTTGACGGCGAGGAAGATCGCCGCCGGCACCGCCGCGATGGCGAAGCGCAGCGCGCCGAGCTCCAGCGGCCCGAAAGCGACGAGCCCGGCGCGGATCGCCGGGAAGGCCGAGGCCCAGCCGACCACCGTCAGGGCCACCGCAATGGCCGCCGTGGTATCTATCCGCTGTGTCGTATTCAACGTGCCGGTACAGGCGTTCATTTCATTATTCCCGCGTTTCATGTCCTCAAACATACAAAGCGCCTTTCCCGATCGGTTGACAAACGACCAAATCGAGGGCCAGCTGTGACTATGGATCACAGCTCAGACGCGATGCTGCCGCTCGAAACCCTGCGCGCCTTCGACGCCGCGGCACGAACGGGCAGCTTTTCGGCCGCTGCCGAAAAGCTCAATCTCACCCATGGCGCCGTCAGCCGGCAGATCGCCAAGCTCGAGGATTGGCTCGGGCTGAAAGTGTTCGATCGCGGCGCGCGTGGAGTCTCGCTGACCATCGAAGGCAACCGGCTGCATCTGCGCACCACTGAGGCCTTCGCGCTGATATCGAGCAATTCGGACCGCTGGATCGGACCGCGCGGCACCGCCGTGGTGCGGCTGACCTCGATTCCCTCGGTCAGCGGGCTGTGGCTGATGCCGCGCATGGCGGCGCTGGAAAACAATCCGTCCAGGCTGCGCATCGTGCTCGACGTCGATATCCGCCAGGCAGACCTTGCCGACGAGGGCATCGATCTGTCGATCCGCTGCGGCCGCGGCCGCATCCCCGGCCGCGTCTCGGTGCAGCTGTTCGAGGAACATGTGTTTCCGGTCGCCTCGCCGGACCTCGCCCGCGAGATCGGCCGCGGCGACCCTGCCCGGCTGCTCAAATTCCCGCTGATCAACGATTCCGACGCCTCGGCCTGGCGTGCCTGGTTTGCCGCACAGGACATCGACTATCGCCCACGTCCGCAGGACCGCCGTTTCGAGGACTACAATCTGGTGCTCGGCGCCGCAGCCCATGGTCTCGGCATCGCGCTGGCGCGGCCGCCGATGACCGAGGATCAACTGAAGTCTGGCCGTATCATCGCCGCCGACGACCGCGTCGTCCTCAGTCCGATATCCTACTGGCTCGACCGGCCGATCGGGCGCCCGCGCGCCGCCGCAGCCGAGCTTGCCCGGCGCATCGCGGCCCAGGCCGGACTGGCGGCGGAAAAGATCGAGGATTTCATCGCAGCCGAGCAGTAAGATGCGGGGCATCCATTTGCCGGCCTGCTCGGCTGGTTGCCGTCCGAAACGAAGCTGACGAAGCCAATCTTGCCTCGCTCCGAGCTTGACCTTGCCGGCATTTTGTGGCGATGACATCGTCATGAACCTTGGCTGCATGTCATGATGAATCGCTTTGAAGGCCCCGGCGGCAAGGAAGCCCGTATCCGCTACCTGGACGGCGACTTCCAGGTGACCAGCCCCGGCGCCTTCGTGCGCTGCGCGGTCACTGGCGAAAACATCCCGCTCGATGAGCTCAAATACTGGAGTGTCGCCAGGCAGGAGCCCTATGTGAGTGCCGCGGCCTCGCTGCGCCGCGAGATCGAGGCACATCCCGAACTGCGCAGCCGGCGTTAGTCGAATAAAAGACTTTCTGTAGCGATCCTTCGCGCCCCCCTCTGCCCTGCCCTCTTTGCCAAAAGTTGGCATCTCCCCCACTTGGGGGGAGATCGGCAGCTTTAGCGCCCTCTCATCCTGCGACGTTGATGATTGGCCAAAGCCGGGGTGACGGCCAATCTCCCTCCTTGTGGGGGAGATGTCCGGCAGGACGGAGGGGGCGCTGTCCCGCCAGCGTCAAACAGCTCTCCCAACGGCGCAACGCTCCAAGGTCACCCCTGCAGCTTGCGCTGCCGCCAGGCATCCAGCGTCTCGACGATGATGCGTTCGGGCACGTGGTCGGGATCGAACACGGTGTCGATCTCCAGCACATCGAGTTGTCCGAGGAAATCGGCCGATGCGGCATCATGGCGCAGCCGGGCGGCGTCCTTGGCGGTGGTGATGAGGCCAAGTCCGGCACCTCGCGCTGTCGTCGCCAGTTCGGCAAGCTCGTCCTTGCCATAGAAATGATGGTCCGGAAACGACCGGGTCAGCGCAACCTCGCCGCCGGCATGACGGACCGTGTCGAAGAATTTCTCGGGATGGCCGATGCCGGCAAAGGCCAGATATCGCTTGCCGGCCAGCCCCACCTTGCTGCTTGGCCGCGTATGCGCCTCGAAGATCGGTCGGCCGGCACGCGCCGCCTGGCGAACGACGGCATCGGCAGCAAGGCCCTCGCCCATCTTCAAGAGCGCGCTGGTGAAAACCAGTTGGTCGACGATACCAGCCCTGAGCGGACCGCCAGGAATGACGCGGCCGTTGCCGATGCCGTAGCGTGCGTCGACGACAACCAGCGCATAGTCGATGTGGATGCGCGCGCTCTGGAAACCGTCATCCATGATCAGGAAATCACAGCCGTGCTTTTCCAGCAGGAGGCGGGCGCCGGCGGCACGGTTCGGCGTCACTGCAACCGGCGCGTGCGCAGCCAAAAGCAGCGGCTCATCGCCGACATGCTTGGCTGCGTCATGATGCGGATCGACGACATGCGGCCGCGCGAAGGAACCGCCATGGCCGCGCGACAGGAAACCTGGATTGAGCTGCATGCGCCTGGCTTCCCGGGCCAGTGCGATCGCCACCGGCGTCTTGCCGGTGCCGCCGACTGTGAAGTTGCCGACGCAAAGCACCGGCGCCTCGACCTTTTCGCGCGCCGCCGAGCGCATGCGGCGGCCGGCAACCAGCGCATAGACCGCCGACAGCGGCGCCAGCGCCAGCGCCCGCCAGTCCGGCTCTTCCCACCAGAAGGGGGGCGCTTCGCTGGCCATCTCAACGGCCGCTGGCGCCCTTGAGGCGCGATTTGACGACCAAAGGCTGAATGTAGGGTTCGAGCGACTTCAAGGTGAGCGCCAGCGCGCCGCGCATCTCGTCGACAGTCGCCGCACCCGCCGCCATCATCTCGTGGCGAGCCACCTCGTTGGTCAAAAGGAAATTGACGGCACCGGCCAGCATGTCGCGGTCGCGCACCAGCTTGGCGCCGCCGCTGTTGAGCAGGCGCTGATAGGTTTCGCGAAAATTCTGGACGTTGCGGCCGGCCAGCACCGCCGTGTCGAGCATGGCCGGCTCCAGCGGGTTCTGGCCACCCTCCGAGGTGAGCGAACGGCCAACAAAGGCGATCTCTGTCAGCCGGAGATAAAGCCCCATCTCGCCCATCGTGTCGCCGAGCAGAATGTCCGTATCGGCGATGATCCGGTCGCCCTTGCTGCGCCGCGCGAGTTTCAGGCCCATGCCGGAGATCTGCGCGGCAAGCGCTTCGGCGCGATCGGGATGGCGCGGCACGACGATCGTCAAAAGACCGTGGTGACGCTTGTGCAGCATCGCGTGAACCTCGGCGGCGACCACCTCCTCGCCGTCATGGGTCGAGATCGCCGCCCAGGTCGGGCGGGCGCCGATCTGGCGCTTCAGCATGTACAGCGCCCTTTCATCGGCCGGCGGCGGCGAGGTGTCGACCTTGAGATTGCCGGATACGGTGACCGGCCGGGCGCCGAGCGAGAGGAAGCGCTCGCCGTCGACATCCGACTGGGCGACAACATGGGCGAGGTTCTCGAACAGCGCCTCGGCGATGTTGGCGCGCTTCTTCCAGGATTTGTACGAACGGTCCGACAGCCTGCCATTGACCAGCACCTGCGGCACACGGCGTGCGCCGAGCTCGAGGATGGTCATCGGCCAGATCTCCGATTCGGCGATGATCGCCAGATCCGGCCGCCAATGGTCGAGGAAGCGGCTGACCGCCGGCTTGAGGTCGAGCGGCACGTATTGGTGGATGATGCGGTCGCCGAGCCGTTCCTCGGCAACCTGAGCGGAGGTGACGGTCCCCGTCGTCAGCACGATGTTGACGCCGTAGTCGAGGATGCTCTCGACCAGCGGCACGACGGCGATCGTCTCGCCGACGCTCGCCGCATGAATCCAGATGAGCGGCCCGTCGGGGCGCTCGCGCCCGGCGATGCCATAGCGTTCGCGCCGGCGAATTCGGTCCTCCTTGCCTCTGGAGGTGCGCCAGGCGACATAGGGCCCGACCAGGGGATAGGCGGCTGCGCCTGCGAAACGATACGCCGTCAGGAAAGTGCGCGCCCAGCGCTCGCTCATTTTGAGCCATCCACGAGGCGGTAGGCGTCGGCGGTCGCGGCGTTGAGCGCGGCCGTGACCTCCTGGCGCTTGCGTTCCATTTCAGCCTCGTCCGCATTGGCCGAAACGAACACCGGTGCTCCAAGCACGATCGAGGAGCGGCCGAACGGCAGATTGATCGTGGTCTTGTCCCAGCTGCGCTCCAGCACCTTGCGACGGCTGGTAGCGATGGCAACGGGCAGAATCGCGCGACCCGAGAGCCGCGCCAGGAGAACGATGCCAAGCCCCGCGTCGCGCGGCGTGCCATGGGGAATGTCAGCGATCATGGCAACGTTCTTGCCGGTGGCGAGTGACTTTTTCAGGGCAATCAACGCTTTGGCGCCGCCCTTGTCGCGACGCTTCGAGCTTTCGCGTCCGCCCGAGCCGCGCACCGCCTCGATGCCGAACTTCTCGATCACCAGTGCGTTGAGCTCGGCATCGGCGCTACGCGACACCATGGCGACCACCGGCCGTCCGCCGGGATAGTAGGCCGGTGTCAGAAGATGCTGGCCATGCCACAGCGCGATGATGATCGGTTCGAACTGGGAGTAGGCGCCGCCCGACATCTCAGCCGATCCGTCGACAACACGGTTGGTCAGGCGGACAAGGCGAACGAACTGCGCAAACAGGCTGGCGATGGCGTTCTTGACGAATCGCGATTGCGCCAGCGGTTCGCGTATTTTGCGCCAGAATGTCTTCGGGGTACCACCGCGACGCCGCCTTGCCGCGGACCTCGTGGCCGGCCCTTTCACGCCTTCATGATCCATCCATGTCAACCGGCAGGCTTGTTGTCGGGGTCGAGCAACCGGTGCAGGTGAACGACGAAATAACGCATGTGGGCATTGTCCACGCTGGCTTGGGCCTTGGCTTTCCACGCCGTTTGCGCGGATTGATAATCCGGATAGATGCCGACGATGTCGAGCGCGTCGAGATCACGGAATTCTGTCCCGCCAAGCGTCTTCAGTTCGCCGCCGAACACCAGGTGCAAAAGCTGCTTCTTTCCGTCTTCCGCGGTCATGTCGGTCCTTCACATATCGTGAGTTTGTGACAGGTCTAGACCAAAGCCGCCGACTTTGGAACCATGATGATACGTTCAACCGTCCAGCTCTGCGATGATGGCGGAGAGCACGGCGAGCAGTTCGCCGCTGCCGGCGACCAGCGCGCCGTGCTGGATCACTTCACCGGCATAGCGCGGTGCGCGGCCCTTCTGGTCGAGCAATGCGCCGCCGGCCTCGCGCAGGATGAGATCCGCCGCGGCGATGTCCCAGTCATGTGCATTGGGTTTGACGAAGGTCGCGTCGAGCCTGCCATTGGCGACCATCGCCAGCCGGTAGGCGAGCGAGGGAATATAGGGCACGCGGCTCAGCCGGCCCTGCCATTCCGCCGGCATCAAAGCGATCAACGGCTTCGGCCCGCCAATTTCGACCATCGCTGCCGGGCGGCGCACGGCAATACGACGGCCATTAAGGAACGCCCCCTCACCGGGCAGCCCCGAATAGGTCTCCTCCGTGGCGGGACATTCGAGCACGCCGGCAAGCGTGCGACCGTCCTCGACCACCGCGACGCTGACGCACCAGGAGCGTAGGCCTTCGAGGAAGCCGCGCGTGCCGTCGATCGGATCGACGACGAAGGTGCGGCGGGCGGCAAGCCTTGCCGGATCGTCGGCCGTTTCCTCCGACAGCCAGCCATAATCCGGCCGCGCTGCAAGCAAGGTTTGGCGCAGATAGGCGTCGGCGGCATGATCGGCCTCGCTCACCGGCGAGGTGCCGCCCTTCATCCACACTTGCGGATTGTTGCCGAAATAGCGCATGGCAATGGCGCCCGCCTCGCGAGCAGCGTCGCGCAGCAGCGGCAGATCCTCGCGAGCTCCGGCGGAGGCGACCTGGTCAAGCTCCGGCAAGGGTCATGCCTTCGATCAGCAGCGTTGGTGCCGCGGTGCCGAAATTGCGATCGAGATCGCTCGCCGGAAGCATGTTGAGGAACATGGTCTTCAGGTTCGAGGCAATGGTCACTTCCGCAACCGGATAGGCGAGTTCGCCATTCTCGATCCAGAAGCCGGAAGCGCCGCGGCTGTACTCGCCAGTCACCATGTCGACGCCCTGGCCGAACACTTCGGTGACGTAAAAGCCTGATTTGAGCGACTTGATGAGGTCCTCGGGCGTCCGCTCGCCCGGCTCGATGGCAAGATTGGTCGATGACGGCGAGACGGAGGAGCCGCTGCGCGAGCCGCGCCCGTTGGTGGTCAGCCCCAATTCCCGCGCGACTGAGGTCGACAGGAACCAGTGGTTCAAAACGCCCTTCTCAACCATGAGCAGCTTTTCGCCCTCGATGCCTTCGCCGTCGAACGGACGCGACGCCTGGCCACGGAGCCGGAGCGGCTCGTCGGTGACGGTGATCGCGGCCGCCGCCACCTGCTTGCCCATCATGTCGCGCAGAAAGCTGGTCTTGCGCGCGACGGAGGCGCCATTGATGGCGCCGGCGAGATGGCCGGCGATGCCGCGGGCGACGCGCGGGTCGAACACCACATCGACCGGCCCGGTCGCCGCCTTGCGCGCGCCGACGCGCCGCGCGGCGCGTTCGCCGGCCTTGCGGCCGATGTCTTCGGGTGCGTCGAGATCGGAGAAATGTTGGCGCGAGGAGAATTCATAATCGCGCTCCATGCCGGTGCCCTCGCCGGCGATGACGCTGGTCGAGCGCGAAAAGCGCGAGGCGACATAGTGGCCGACAAAGCCGTGCGAGGTGGCGAGCACCAGCCCGCCAAGCCCGGCGCTGGCGCCGCTGCCGGCCGAATTGGTAACGCCCTTGACGGCAAGGGCCGCCGCTTCCGCGGCGAGCGCCGCTTCCTTCAACTGGTCGGCCGAGACTTCCGTCGGATCGAGCAGATCGAGGTCGCGCGGCTTGTTGACCAGCAGGGCCGGATCGGCGAGGCCCTGATAGGGATCTTCCGGCGAGACTTTCGCCATCGCCACGGCGCGCTCGGCTAGCGCTTTCGGGTCGGAGGCAGCGGTTGCCGAGACGCTCGCCACCCGCTTGCCGACGAAGACGCGTAGCGAGACATCCTCGCTCTCGGACGCCTCGGTGCCCTCGACCTTGCCAAGCCGCACCGACACGCCGGTCGAACGGCCGCGCACCGCAACCGCGTCGGCGGCATCGGCGCCGGCCCGTTTGGCAGCCTCGACCAGGGCCGCGACCCGGTCGGTCAATTTCGCTGAGTCCAGCGTATCGGTCATGCGCATAGTCCTGTTTTTCCGCCTGACATAGGGGCGGCCGCTCCGCACCATCTATTGTTCTGATGTGTCTTGTGCAATGGCAGAAGTGGCAAGCGGGGTAGATCGGCCAGCAGACACCCGGTTTTGGGCGGCATGATCGAAGCGGGTCCTCAAAAGTTGCTTCGCGGCGGTTTGGGACTTCGATTGCGGTAACGCCTATGGTCCTTTCCACGCATGATCGGCACCTGCCCGAAACCGCTAAATTTAGCGATTTCTTATGTGTACTTGGAACTTTGTAGCTTGCGTTCCATTTTCAACGGCATGCGAGACTCTGTGATGCAAAGCATCAGGACTGCGGTGAACGTGTCGCCGCCGCGGTACTCGCTGGTCCTTCCCATTTACAATGAAGAACAGGTGCTGCCGCGACTGATCGAGCGGATCAACTCGCTGATCTGCCGGCTGGACGGCGAGACTGAGGCGATCTTCATCGATGACGGAAGCCTCGATGGGAGCGTCGAATACCTTCGCAACGTCGTCGCCGTCGAGCCGCGCTTCCGACTGATCGAGCTTTCCCGCAATTTCGGCCATCAGGTCGCGATCACGGCCGGCATGGATGCGGCTGCGGGTGATGCCGTCATCGTCATGGATGCCGACCTGCAAGACCCGCCGGAGGTGGTCCTCGATCTGGTGGCGAAATGGAAGGAAGGCTTCGAGATCGTCTATGCCCGCCGTGTCAAGCGTGAGGGCGAATCCTGGTTCAAGCGCATTACGGCGAGTCTCTTCTACCGCCTGCTGGAGAAGATGACGTCGGTCGACATCCCCCGCGACGTCGGCGATTTTCGCCTGGTCGGGCGCAAGGCTCTGGAAACCTTCAAGCAAATGCCCGAACACGACCGTTTCGTCAGGGGCATGTTCGCCTGGATGGGGTTCAAGCAGACGGCGGTGTCTTTCGAACGCCCGGCGCGGACCCTTGGCCAAACCAAATACCCATTCTGGAAGATGCTGCACCTTGCCGTTCACGGCATCGTCAGCTTCTCCGAGAAGCCGCTGCGCATGGCGCTGTGGGGCGGCTTGGCGATCTCCGCGCTTGCGGTGATGTTCGGTACTTACGCCATCTTCGCCTGGATTTTTGAAACCGGCATCATCGCCGGCTGGACATCCACGGTGGTGATCGTCTCGCTTCTTTGCGGCATCAATCTTTTCATGACCGGCGTGGTCGGGCTCTATGTCGGCGGCATCCATGCCGAGGTGAAACGCCGTCCGCTTTACGTGATCGATCGGGTCGCCGGCTTCGACAAGGCGATGCGTGCCGCCAGTGACAGCCGTCGACCGTTTCGAAAACCCAGGAACGGAGCCTCGGCTGATGGCCGAACTCTTCGACAGCTATAAATCGAATTATGGCGAGGCGGTCGCGGGATCCATCCGGTTTTCCGGACTCGGGCACGACTTTTTTCTGATCGCCAAGGCCGACCTGCTGCGGCGTCTCGTCGTCGAGCGCGGGCTTCGACAGGGCGGGGTGCGGGCGCTGGATATCGGCTGCGGCGTCGGGTCGCTCCACCCTTACCTCAAAGGCGCGTTCGAGAGCCTGGATGGCTGCGACGTCTCGGAACAATCGATCCTGCGCGCCGGCCAGGACAATCCGTGTGTGACATACAGGGCCTGCACGACGCCGTGCCTGCCTTACGGCGACGGCGCGTTCGATCTGGCTTTCGCCAGTTGCGTCGTCCATCACGTTCCGCCCGCCTCGTGGCTCGATTTCTTCCGGGAAATGCGGCGCGTCGTGCGGCCGGGCGGCGTCGCCTGCATCATCGAGCATAACCCCTATAATCCGCTGACGCGTCTTGCGGTGTTGCGGTGTCCGTTCGACCAGGACGCCGTCCTGCTCGACGCCGCCAAGGCAAGGTCCCTTTTTCAGGAGACGGGTTTTCAGGATATCCGATCCGAGCACTTCCTGCTGCTGCCGTCGGCCAGGTCCTTCGCCAGACGACTCGAGCGCCTGCTCGCGCCTCTGCCGCTCGGGGCCCAGTATGCGAGCAGCGCGCATGTCTGAGGACCGTTCGACTGCCGGCGCCGGGCTGAAGCTGCTGGCGCGCTTCGGGTTGGTCGGCATCGCCGCGACAATCCTGTATGCTGCCTTGGCTATCGGTTTGGTCGAATCGAAATGGATCGGCTTTTCGCCAGTCCAGGCGTCGCTCGCGGCTTACGCGGCGGCTGCCGTGTTTTCGTATTTCGCCCATAAATCAGTGACCTTCATGTCGAATGGATCGCATCGATCGGAAGCTGCGCGTTTTCTCCTGCTGACGGCGACAGGCTTTGCCGTGGCTTACGCGGCGCCGACTCTTTTGACGACGAAACTGGGCCTGCCGCCGATCATTGCCATTCTGGTTACATGCCTGCTTGTTCCGGCGGTCAATCTTCTCATGCTCGACCGATGGGTTTTTGCGCAGCGAGGACCCGGCGAGCACGGCGACCCCCCACCTGATCCATGGCCTTCTGACTAGTCGGCCTCAGCCGAGGGCCTGGCTGGCCAGGGCAAAGATGCGTACGTTCGTTACCTACGGGCTCAAGCGCGATCTGGACCGTTTGGTGACCGCTCCGGCCGATGCGGTCGCCGCCGCCGCACCCTCTTCCGGCATCCAATACACACAGGCTCCGCCGTCCGAACCGGCGGCGCCAGGGGCGCCCGCGGCGAATATGCCGCTCCACGCATTGAACAAATGGACGGTCCTGGTCGTCATTGCCTGTTTCTCTCGCGTTACCAGCGCCATGGCACGCGCGTTCCTGTGCCCCTGCTCCTGGCCTGTCGCCAGAGCATATCCGCGACCGTCAGATCCTGCAGTGCGAGCCCGGTCATGTCGAAGACTGTGATGTCGGCGGCATCGCGCGTGAACGGCATTTTTCCGGTCAGAAGATCGCCGATTTCGGTCGCCCGGCAGCCGGTGTCCCACTGGCCTTCGCCGATAGCGGCCGATTGCTCGCAGTCGTCGGCAAAGAGCCGTACCCGGCGCAGCAGGCCGTCGGGTAGTTCTCGCTTGCCTTGCGTATCGGCACCCACGGCGTTGATGTGCGTACCGGGCCGCACCGCGTCTGGCGGAAACAGCGGCCCGCTGCCGGGGGTCGCGGTGATAATGATATCGCTCGAGCCGACGGCTTTGGCGGTTTGGCTCGTATGGGCCGGCGCGAAATCCTCGAACGCCGCCTCGAACGCCGCGTCGGGGCGGCCGTCCGCCGTCAGGTAATGGATGGTGTCCAGACGAGGCATCGCACGCAGTGCCAGGCGCAGCTGGATCCGGCCCTGGGTGCCGGTGCCGAAAACGCAGATCGACCGACTTTCGCGGCGGGCCAGCAGGGTCAGGCCAATGGCGCCAGCCGCCCCTGTGCGCAAGGTGGTGATGGCGTTGCCGTCGATGATGCACAAGGGGCGCCCGGTGTGCGGGTCGAAAAGCACGATGGTCGCCTGATGCGGCTCCTTGCCGATCTCGCGGTTGGCTGGCCAGAAGCCCGCCGCCTTGAAGCCCAGAAGATCGGCTTTCGGCACGTCGCCCGACTTGATACCGAAAATGCCGCCGGTATGCAGCTTCTCGCGCACAAGCGGAAAGACCCTGCCTTCGCGCGCACTGTGAAGCTCGAAGGAGCGTCGCACGGCATCGAGGACGGCATCCGGCTCCAACAGCGGCGCGACCTGATCGCCCGCAAGCAGCACTAGCTGCGACTCGTCTGCGATTACGGACATGACATCTCCCCCGGCTTTCCCTCATTCTAGCCAGCGGCTCTCAGGGGAAGACAGCGGTGTTGGCCAACGAACGGCATTTCCTACGGCTTGTCGCCCGTCATTCGGGCGAATGTTGCGCCAAGCTTGCATCGAATGCGTTCGCCGGCTCGCGCAAACAAATATCCTCGCAGACAAGCCAGCCCATCGGCCAAGCCACCATCGGCAACCGTAGAAGGCGACCCGCAATGCCCCTCAAAATCCCGACATTCGACGATGTCCTGACCGCCGCGGCGCGCCTCGCCGGACTGGCCCACCGGACGCCGGTGCTGACCTCGCGCACCTTCAACGAGCTGACCGGCGCCGAGGTGTTCTTCAAGTGCGAGAACTTCCAGCGTGGCGGCGCGTTCAAGTTCCGCGGCGCCATGAATGCGCTTCTGGCCCTGGATATGTCGGCGCGGGCGCGCGGCGTGGTGGCCTATTCTTCGGGCAATCATGCGCAGGCGCTGGCCTATGCGGCCGCGATCGAGGGCGTGAAGGCAGTCATCATCATGCCCAGCGATGCGCCCGAGCTGAAAGTGCGTGCCACCCGCGGCTATGGCGCCGAAGTGATATTCTACGACCGCTACAGCGAGAACCGCGAAGAGATTGGCGGCAGGATCGCCGCCGAGCGGGGAGCCGCGCTCATTCCACCCTACGACCACCCCGATGTGATTGCCGGGCAAGGCACGGCGACACTTGAACTTATCCAGGAGGCCGGCTCTCTCGATGCCCTTTATGTCTGCCTTGGCGGTGGCGGCCTGCTCGCCGGCGCCGCACTGGCGGCGGCGGAATGCGCGCCTGCCTGCAGGGTCGTCGGGGTTGAACCGGAAGCCGGCAATGACGGTCAGCAATCGCTCGCCCGGGGTGAGATCGTCACCATCGAGGTGCCGAAATCCATCGCCGATGGCGCGGTCGTCACCCATCTGGGCGCGCATAATTTTCCTGTCATCCGCGACAAGGTTGCCGCCATCACCACGGTCAGCGACGACGCGCTCATCGAAATGATGCATTTTTTCGCCGAGCGCATGAAAATCGTGGTCGAACCCACCGGCTGTCTTGCAGCGGCGGCGGTTCGCAGTGAATCGCAAAGCCTGCGCGGCCAGCGCATCGGTGTCATCGTTAGTGGCGGCAATGTGGATCTCACCCGCTTCGCCAACTTGATCACGGCGGCCGCAGACAAAACGCCTCCCGAGCAGGCCATGGCGCGCCCCGGGCCGGAGACCTTTCGCTAAAGCGCGCTCAGGCGCAGTTGGTACCGTGCGGTCCTGTACTGGTCGCCAGCGCACGGCAATGCTCGCGCGTGATGAAACGCATGGACTGCAGGACGTTGAGCGTGATCTCAAATGACATCCAGCCGGAACGACACCAGCTTGATGGAGCGCTTGTAGATGCTGCTGGCGGCCGGCGTTGGCGGGATGCCGTCGAGATAATCGAAGGCGATTTCGAGTGTATCGGCCTCGGCGAGAGCCGCCGGTGGAACGACGAACGAGACCGTTCGTGGTTCTTTGCCAGACAGCGTCTCCGCATGCACCCGAACACCGTTCACCGAGATCACAACCCTTTGCGTGATCTGCGGTGGACGAATGACGGCGGCCATTTGCAGCGTGGCCGTCAGGCTGTCGCGGAGCGGCGGTATCTTCACGCGAAGCCGCGAGGTCTCGCCTAGGGAATGGGTGCCGTCGCCTGCCGACCCCGACCAGCCGCAGACCTTTATGCTGGCTGCCCGTTTGGCGCCGTCGCTCCGGAACGATACCGTCTGGCCAAGTGTGTAGCTGCCGGTCGCATCGCGATTGAGGCAGGTCGTCGTCCGATCGATGTAATAGGCGCGATAATCGGCGTTGACGTTCGGATTGAGAGCAAGCGCAAGGATGACGATCTCGGACCCGGCCAGAACCGCCGCGAGCGCGTAGCCACCGAGCCAGGCAGCGCGCCGACCCGGGGCCGGAACGTCAGACCAGGGCAAGGTAGCCTCCGATCCACGCCACAGTCATCAAATAACAGGCGCCAAGGAAGAGAACCAAAGCCGCGAGCCAAATCAGCCTCGACGCCGACAACAGGACGGCGAGCAACATCGTCAGAGGCGCAAGCCCAGTCACATATCTGACCATCGAGGCCAGGTTGGTGATCAGCGGCAGGATGATGCAGAGCGCGCAGAACAGGGCCGCGCCATATTGCCTGCGAGCCGCCAGACCGGCCGACAGCGCCAGTCCAGCGATCGCGGCGAGCGCGCTCCATTGCGGCGCCGTGGGCAGCCAGCCCGTCTTCGGAACAACGGAGAGCCCGTCCCATAGAAAAACCAGCGGATTGCCGGCCACCCGTCCGAACGCGCGCTGGATGTGCAAGAACGCAAAGCCGTCTCCGACGGTGAGGTACAGGAACAGGATGTAAGCGAACAAACCAGCGGGCGAGATAAAGATAGCGACCAGCAGATCCGGTCGGCCAAGTAGCCAGCGTGGGAAAGACAGTGCCGATCCGCCCTGCAGGCGGTGCTCCCTGAACATTTGAAAGACGATCGCAAATACGACGAGGACCCCGACCAGCCTCGTCGCAGACAGCAGAGCGGATGAAACCCCCGCGGCGAGATAGCTGGAGCGTTTGAGCGCCAGAAAGACGCACGAAGTCAGGAGCACGAAAAGCGGTTCGCTCAGGAAGGTCGTGAAGTGAAAGGAGAACGGGCCACTGAGCAGAAACGCGCAATACAGCACATAGGCGCGCATGTTCTTCTCGAGCAGCGGCCACGCCACCAGACAGGCGGCGTAGCTGCACGCAATCGAGGTGATCGTCGCGATCAGTATCGTAGGAAAAGGGAAAACTGACCGGATCCCTGCCACCAGCATCGGATAGAGCGGGAAGAAGCCCCAGCGACCGACATTGCTGTGGTCTGGAATGGGAAAGCGCTCATAACCCTGTTCGCTGATGCCAATGTACCAGGCGCAATCCCACCGGCACAGCGCGCGGGCATAGCCCGCAAAACCTGTTTCCTCCGACACCGAAGCAAAAGCCGCATAGCGAATGGCCAGCCCGCTGAGCACGAACAGCAACGGCACCGCTGCGACGGTCAGGACCATGGCGCGAACGCCAGCGCTCGGACGCGCGACATCTTCGAGCGCCAACTCTGCCTCCACCCATTCGAGTGGCTGGCGCCACTCTCCCCTCTAAAATTAGCGCCGCCGGGGCAAATTCAAGACATCCCTTTCGTCGCCGGCATCATCTTCGTCCCCCGGATCACGAGTCTCTCAGCCAGACCAGCATCTCGCCTGGATCGCGGTTGTCCCAGGCAAAATACGGCACGGCGGTGATTTTTGCTTCTTCAACCGCCGGCGGCTCGACGCGATAGAGGCCGTTGTCCCAGTCTTCAAACGCCTCTTTCCTGGCAACAGCCGAAAGCGTCACGACACCGCCCAAAAGGTTCGGCTCCTCACGCGCCGCGATCTGTGTCGTCCGTGGCAAGGCGATGCGGTGCAGCTGGCCGGCATTGTCGGTCTCCTCGACGCAATAGATCAGCGGACCGCGGGCAAGCGCGACGCGGCCGATATCCTGCCGCACCTGCGGATTGGCATAGAGCCGGTCGATGGCCATTTCGAGTTCGAGCTCGACCTGGTCGTCCTTGCGCCATTCGCGCCGGATCCCGGCATAGCCGTCGCTGGTGACCGCCTGCAGATCGACCGCCTCCCCGTTCACCTTGAGCGCCGCCTTGCGGCACCAGGCCGGCAGGCGCAGGTGCAAGGTAAATGTCGTCGGCGCCTCGGGCTCGATCGTGATCGAGACCGCGCCGTCCCATGGATAGTTGCTGGTCTGGCGCAGCTCCATTTGCGTTCCTGCGATATCGAAACGAGCCGTGCTGTTTCCATAGAGGTGGACCGCCAATGCATCGTCCGACAGGCCATAAAAGTAGCTGCCGATCGAGGCGACCATGCGGCCGATATTGGGCGGACAGCACGGGCAGCGATGCCATTTCCAGCGGTTGTGCCTGCCCCGGCTTTCCAGCGGATTTTCATAGAAGAACAGCGAGCCATCGAGCGACAGGCCCGAAATCGAGCCGTTGTAGAGAGCCCGCTCCATCATGTCGGCGTAACGCGCATTGGGGCGCATGCCGAGCATGCGGCTCGCCCAGAACACCAGTCCGACCGACGCGCAAGTCTCGGCATAGGCGGTTTCGTTGGGCAGGTCGTAGTCTGATGTAAAGCCCTCATTGTGCGACGACGGTCCAAGGCCGCCGGTGATGTAGAGGTTCTTGGTGGTGAGATCGTCCCACAGCCGATCGAGCGCCAGCCGCAGCGTGTCGTCGCCATATTCGGTCGCGATATCGGCCATGCCGGAATAGAGATACATCGCCCTCACCGCATGGCCGACCACCTTGTCCTGCTCGCGCACCGGCTTGTGCGACTGGCTGTATTCGTAGGTCTTGAAATGATAGGCTTTTGGGTCGGCGCCGCGGGCACGCGCCTCCTCGTCGAAATAATGCGGCTGCTGGCCGCGCTGGTCGATGAAGTATTTTGCCAGGTCCATGTACTTCTGCTCGCCGGTGACCCGCGCGAGCTTGACCAGTGCCAGCTCGATCTCCTCATGGCCGCAATAGCCTTTCTTCTTGCCGGGCTCGGGACCGAAGGTCTCGGCGATATGGTCGGCATAGCGGCACATGATGTCGAGCAGCTTGCGTTTTCCCGTCGCCTGGTAGTAGGCGACCGCGCCCTCGATCAGATGGCCGGCGCAGTAGAGCTCGTGGCAATCGCGCAGATTGGTCCAGCGCAAGCCCGGCTGGATGCGCTGGTACCAGCTCGACAGATAGCCGTCGGGCTGCTGCAGTCTGCCATACATGTCGATGACGGCGTCGATCTTCTTCTCCAGCGCGTCGTTGCGGCGGCGGTACAGCGAGTAGGCGGCGGTCTCGATGGTCTTGCCCCAGTCAGAGTCCCAGAACATCTGGGTCGTCACCGTCGAGCCGGTGAACTCGTTGCCGGCGGTGGCGGCCTCGTCCGGCGAGGGGGAGTGGAACGGAATGACGACGCCCGGAGATGGCCGGTCCGGATCGATCTGCTCGAGCATGCGCGCCTCGACGCAGCGGTCGTAGAGGATGCTGGCGGTCCTGGTGGCGACGGCATCGACACGGTCGCCCCAGAAGCCGCGCACATCGACCTGCGGCACCGGCAGCGGGCGGAAGGCGCGTTTTGGCTTGTCCAGTTCGGCAGCCGGCTTGGCGGATTGCGATGCGGTCATCAACTTACTCCGGTTCGGTTCGATTGGTCACTTCACGGCCCCTGCCATGAGGCCGCGGATGTAGAAGCGCTGCAGCAACAGGAACAGCACCAGGCATGGCACCATCATCACGGTGACGCCGGCCTGCACCGCGCCCCAGTCGATGGCGCCGAAGCGGCCCGACTGCAGCGCCGTCATCATGATCGGCAGCGTGAATTTGGACTGGTCGGTCATGAGCACCAGTGCTGCCAAAAACTCGTTCCAGGCGCCGAGGAACGCGAACAGCGCGATGGTGACGATGCCCGGCCAGACCAGCGGCAGCATCACCCGCAGCAGCATGGTGACGTTGTTGGCGCCGTCCATGCGCGCCGCCTCCTCGATCTCGCGTGGCACCGCGTCGAAGGCGTTGCGCATCATGAAGATCGAGAACGGCAGCTGCAGCGTGACATAGACGCAGACCAGCCCGGTCAGCGTGTTGTGCAGGCCGATCTTGGTCAGCACCAGGAAGATCGGCGTCAGGATCGACTGGAACGGGATCATGATCGTCGACAGGATGAGGACGAAGAGCAGGTTCTTCAGCGGAAAGCGGAAGCGCGAGAAGCCGTAGCCGGCCAGCACGCTGACGATCACCGACAGCACCACCGTCATGACCGAGACATAGATGCTGTTTTGCGCCGGCAGCCACAGGCCGTCGCCGAAGGTGTTGAGCGTGGCGTAGTTCTCGACCGAAAAACCGGTCGTCGGCCAGGGCGGCAGCGGCGGCTGCCGCGATTCCTGCGCCGGCTTGAACGCCGAAAGCACGGTCCAGACGATCGGCGCCAGGAACAGCAGCGAGGCGACGATGCCCGTTGCGTGCTCGGCAATCTGCATGCCGATCCGGCGTTTGCGGCTCCGTGCCTGCGCCATCAGTCAACGCCCTCCGGTTGGCGCAGCAGCCGCAGCTGGATCACGCTGAGCGCGACCAGGATGACCAGCAGGACCATCGACAGGGCCGCGCCGTAGCCGAGCTTAAAGGACACGAACGACTGGTTGAAAATCCAGTAGACGGCGGTCAGCGTCTGGTTGCGCGGTCCGCCGCGCAGGATGATGTAGAACTGGTCGAAGGCGAGCACCGAGCCGGCAACCGACAGGATCAGCGCCAGCGCCAGCGTGCGGCGCATCAGCGGCAGGGTGATGGCGCGAAACCGCGCCAGCGGCCCTGCCCCGTCGATCATCGCCGCCTCCTGCAGATCCGGCGGGATCGATTGCAGGCCGGTCATCAGGATGATCATGGTAAAACCCGCCACCTTCCAGACGACCATGGCGATGATCGACCAGAACGCCGGCTGGAACGTCGCCAGCAGATTAACCTTCCTTTCGGTCAGGCCGAGTTCGAAGGCGGCCGGGCTGAACAGGCCGGAATCGACATTGAGCAGCCACGACCACAGCAGGCTGGCCGAGGCGAAACCGATGACGGCCGGCATGAAGAACGACGTCCGGTAGAAGCCGGTCAGCGGCCGCGGCCTTTCGATGAACAGCGCCAGCGGAAAGGCGACGACGAAGATCGCGATGGTGACGATCACCGTATAGTAGCCGGTGAATTTGAGCGCGTTCCAGAACCTGGTATCGCGCAGGATCGCCCAGTAATTGTCGAGGCCAATGAACGAGTGCGCGCCCATCAGCGGCCAATTGTGCAGCGACATCCACGCGGTCATGCAAAGCGGGATGATGAAGAAAACGACGACCAGGGCGACGGCCGGCGCGACATAAAGCAGACCGATCCACTGCCGGCGGCCGGCGCCGACCAGTTTGCGGCGGCGGGCGGTCATGCCTTTCCTTCTCCCCTTGTGGGAGAAGGTGGATCGGCGCCTAGCGCCGAGACGGATGAGGGGTGTTGGACGGAGTGCTGTCGGAGCCAAGCTGGAGCACCCCTCATCCGTCGCCTTCGGCGACACCATCTCCCACAAGGGGAGAAGGGGGAGCCAACGGCCCGACAAGGCTTGGGTTCCTCGCCCCCCCCAGAGGCGGGGGAGAGGTGGGGGGGGGGGGGGGGGGGAGGGGGGGGTTGGTT
>NZ_JBVVPX010000042.1:0-184 GCF_055811375.1 Mesorhizobium sp. WSM4848 | reverse complement strand
CCCGCCCCTTTGCTAAAAACTTCCCCCACCTGGGGTTTTGGGGTGCCCCCCCCCCCCCCCCGGGGCGGGGGCCCCCCCCCCCCCCCGGGGGGGGGGGGGGGGGCCCCCCCCGCGCCCGGAGAGGGGGCTTTCGTAGGGCGCAGTCCCCCTCTCCGTCTCGGCTTCGCCGAGCCACCTCTCCCCC
>NZ_JBVVPX010000041.1:60492-68492 GCF_055811375.1 Mesorhizobium sp. WSM4848 | reverse complement strand
GCCGCCGCCGCCACCGCCGCCACCGCCGCCGCCACCGCCGTCGCCGTCGCCGTCGCCATCGCCATCGCCGTCGCCATCACCGTCGCCGTCACCGTCGCCGTCGCCGTCGCCATCACCGTCGCCGTCGCCGTCGCCATCACCGTCGCCGTCGCCATCACCGTCGCCGTCGCCATCACCGTCACCGCCATCGTTCAAGGCGGCGGCGACAAGGGCCGTGGTAATCGGCGGGCACATGTCGATCTGTTCGGCGGAAAGAATGCTGGTGCGGTTGGCTGCAATACAGCAAAGCGCGAAATTGGCTTCAGTAAGAGGTTGGCACTGTGCGGCCGCAAGCCGCGGACGTGGACTCTGCTGCGCGGTTGCCGGTGTGATCATTGCCACCGTGAAGGCGGCGGATGAAAGGAGCAGTATTCTTAGAATCGTGCTTGAGACGCCTGGGTACAGGTGCATTTTCTTCCTCCTTTTGAGGGAAAAAAGGCGCTCCCGTCCCCTTTGGTTGCGCGAAAGGGTCAATGTTACCGACCATCGGTAACACTTTATTAAGTATGCCAAACAATTTGTTCCTGCGCAATTGCGATTCTCAGGGTTGATTTACCAGACCCCTTCAAGATTATGGCGGCCCACCAAAGGGGACACTAAGTGATTCGTTCAGCGACGCTTTTCGCGGCGGCCATTTTGCTGGCCGGCTGCAGCAATCAAACCACCGGAACAGCAACGAAGATGGCCACGCAAGGCTACGCCTTTGCACCGGCCGCCTTCTACAAATTCTGCGCCAGCGATCCGGCGCTCTGCAGCACCCGCGGCAAGGTCAAAGCGGTCGAGCTCACGCCGAGTTTGGAAGCGGAACTTGCGAGCGTGAACAGCTCGGTCAATCGCCGCATCAGGGAGAGAGGCGACAGAGACTCCGCAGGCCGAGCCGACGTCTGGGGCTTGCCGACCGCCGAAGGCGATTGCGAGGATTTCGCCATCCTCAAGAAAGCCGAGTTGTTGAAACGCGGCTGGCCCGCATCCGCCCTGTTGCTGACCGTTGCGACGCTTGGCGGCGCTGGTCATACGGTCCTGACGGTGCGGACGAACCAGGGCGATCTGGTGCTGGATAACAGAACGGGCGCAATCAGGAATTGGTCACGGACGTCGTACCGTTATTTTGCTCGGCAGTCCCAGTCCGAAAACGGCAAATGGACGCGGATAAGAACCTGACACCCGTGCCTAGATCGCCCCGCATCGATTTCGCCGCGGCGTAAACCGGATCTATCTTCGATCTGGCGTCCTCAGTCCGACGGTTGGCCGCGACCTCACCTGCTCTGCGCGATGATGTCGTCCGGGCAGCGGCGGCCCGGACCCGACTCGCCGCCTACGTCGACCTCGATGCGCGGCATCACCGGACAAGCGATTCAATGCGGAAAGGAATTGCTTTCAACGACCCGCCAAATATCCTTGTTGATTGCGCTTATCGCCTGGATGGAGGCGCTGATCCGCTTCATCTCGGAATCGTCGAGCTCTTCGATCTTCCCATATTTGATTGCATCCTTGCTGTCGAAGATGCGCATGAGTTGCGTGCTCGCGTGCGTTCCCGTTTCGTCGAACGAATAGATGCAGTGGCTGTATTTGTTGCGCAGCTTTCCCTGCCGGGTAAGCTGACTGGCGATCTCCAGAACCTGGCGTCGGCATTCAACCGGTGTTCCCGCCATCTTCGCCAGCCGCTCGACCAACTCGATCCGTGCACGCGTGGTGTTCAGCGTCAGGAAAATGACGATCGCAGTCTCCTTGTCTACTTTCGCCAGACCGGCAATCAGGTAGATCAGCAAGCTTTCCGTGTTGGTCCATGTGTAGTTCAATTGACCAACAAGCAGTAAAATCTCCTGGAAGCGTGGCATCGACCTGCTCACGTGAGAGTTGAGATCACCGGGCGATCCGTACTGGGACTGCCAACCATTCCAGCGGCCGCAACCCGTCGGGCATGAAAAAGGGCTGCGGCTTCAGTCCTGTTGTGGGCGCCCAGCTTGTTGATGATGTTGTGCATGTGAATTTTGACGGTGTGTTCGGAAAGGCGAAGTGCGGCGGCTATGGTTTTATTCTGCAGTCCCTGCGACGCCATTTCCAGGATCTGACTCTCCCGACATGTCAGTTGGCCAGACTCCTCGAGTGCGGCTTGCCGTTTGATGGCGGGCTTCGACTCCTTCGCCTCGCTATGGGGCATGCCGTTGTTCAGGTACGACTGAAACATGGCTAAGGGAAAATATTCGCCTCCGCGCAGCATGAGCCTGATCACGGAAAGCCACACATCCAGCTTCAGGTTCATGGGGAGCACGCCGCGCACCACTCGCGACGCAAAGACCTCATCGGGGAAAAGCCGCCTCCTGCCATCGTCCTGCATCACAGCGGTCATGGCTGCCGGGTGGAAGCGGGCCAGCTGGGCGGAACAGGAATCGATCTCGCTCAGAAACACCGCATCGATCAGAATGAGGGAAACCGAAGGATCGAACGCAGTCCAGGTGGCGGACAGGTCGCGAACCCGCTCAGCCCCGATCCACGGGAATTCCCTTTCGACGGCATGCACCAGGCTATCGGAGATCGTGTCGTCAGGGGCGATGAACAGCAAGGTTCGTCGGGCCCAGGATTCCCGATCGGCGGAATCAGCTCGACCTCGTCCGCTCGCCTCCACCCCATCCACCCCATTCATGGCCCACCTGTCTACTAACAAGCACTAAAGGCCGGGAACCCCTAACCCGGACGACACACGTTAACGACTTCCTAACTCAAAACTAGGCGAAAAAATATAGTCCTGACGAGCTAGGCAATTGCTAGGTAACCCTGTGCTGGCAGCGGCGCGGCGCGCAACCGTCCGCCATTCACGATTGCTGCCGACCTGGTTTTCCGCCCAGGATTAAACCCTTCATGGCGAGCAGATCGTCCCAAACGGGCTAGCTCCAACTATCAGCTTACAATTTACGGCTGACGGTCACAGACTTCCAATGTTCCGTATTGGGAGTTTGGGGAACATCCAGAGATTCACGAGAGCAGCGAGCGACCGCACCGTTGGGCGGCGCAGGCGGTAACTCGTGCGCAATCTGGCTGCCTCGCTCCCCCGTCAAAGGGAGGTGACGCCGCACAAACAGACGATGACCGGATCTCCGGCCTTAGTCCCCTAGGCGCAGGCGATCCAAAACCAACCACATGAAAACTTAACGGCCGCGAGCAGCCCAAGACCACGTTAGATTGAATGTGGTTCGGTTGTCGCGGCCTCTAACCGAGGGAACGACAATGACTACTCGCAACAGCAATAACTCCAACACCGGTTGGCAGTTCATCGGCGATGTCTCCGATGACGACACCACAATCGATATCGGAGGTGGCGACGCCAAGAGCGACGCCAGCGCCGACGCCAAGAGCGACGCCAGCGCCGACGCCAAGGCCGATGCCAAATCCGACGCTGACGCCAAGAGCGACGCTGACGCCACCGGTGTCGGCGTCGGCGTAGGTGTGGGTGTCGGAGCTGGTATCGGCATTGGCGACGCTACGGCCAATTCGACCAGCAACAACACCAACAATAACGGCAATAACAACAGCAATTCGAGCAGCAACAGCAGCAACAACAGCAACACCAATACCAACACCAACAACGTTAACACCAATGTTAACGCCAATGTTAGCGCCAGCGCGTCGTCCGACGGAAAGCAGGACGACGATTTCATTGACCTCGACGACGTGAATGTCGGCCTCGGCGGCGTCATGATGTTCAGCCGCGACGGCGACATCAGCTTCGATCCGGGCGATGACGTCAGCTTCTCGGACGTCCTGAACGGCGCGTTTGCCGGGGCTGGCAATGGCCACAGCGCCACCATCATCAACCAGACCGGCGACATGAAGGACAACGACTATCTCGGCAGCGCGACGGTCCAGAATAACGGCTACTTCGGCAACAAGGGCGACGCCAAGGGTGGTTACGCCAAGTCCGACGAAGGCATCGATGCCGGCGGCGACGGCGGCCATGCTGGCGATTCGGTCGCTTTGGGTGGCTTCGGCGCCAAGGGCGGCGATGCCGATACCGGCAACGCCAAGGCTGGCGACGCCAAGGGCGGCGGTGTGGCCGTGAGCGTGCCGATTGTCGTCGGCTCCGCGGACGCCAAGTCCGACGGCGGCGACGCTTATGGCGGCGACGCCGTGCCGATCGCGGTTAGCGGCGACGCCAAGGGCGGCGACGCGACCGGCGTGGCTGTCGGCGCAGGCCTCGGCGGTGACGGCAAGGGCGGCTACGGCGACAGCGGCGACGCCAAGGGCGGCTACAGCGGCGACGCCAAGGGCGGCGAAGGCGGCGACGGCGTCGGGCTCGGCCTGGGCCTCGGCCTGGGCGTCGGCGTCGGCGGCGACTCCAAGGCCGACGGCGGCGATGCCGACGCCAAGGGCGGCGACGCTGGCGCGCTTGGCTTTGCCGACGCCAAGGGCGGCGACGGCGGGTCCGGCGGCAATGGCGGCAACGGCGGCAACTCGACCGCGGTACCTGTCGCCCTGGCGCTGATGGACGATGCCGAAGCTGGCAGCGACAACGATCCCTCTTGGGGTGGGAACAAAAGCGATGACAACATCGCCGTAGCTATCCCGATCGCCGCGAATGGCGACACCGATGCCGGTGACACCGGTGGTGGCGGCGGCGGTGGCGGCGGTGGCGGTGGTGGCGGCGCGGTTGCCGGCAACTTCGCCGATGTCGATGGCGGCGCTGCAAGTTCGACTGGCGGCGGCGCAGGCTCGACCGGCGGCGCTGGCTCTGGCACTGGCACTGGCGCTGGCACTGGCTCTGGCGTCGGCGGCGCCGGCGGCGGTGCGACCAGCGGCGCGGGTGGGGCTGGAACGAGCGGCGACGCAACCGGCGGAGCCGGCAGCGGCGGAGCCGGCAGCGGCTTCGCGAGCAACGTCAACACCGGTGGCGCAGCCGCCAGCGGTGCGGCCACGGCCGGCGACGCGACTGGCGGCGATGCGACTGGCGGCGCTTCGACGGCGACCGGTGGAACGGGCGCGGTTGCTCTCAGCGGCGCTTGGGCTGACGGAGCGGACGGTGGCTATGCCTGGAGCGGCGACGCCACGGGCGGCGCTGGCGGCAACGGCGGCGCAGCGACTGCGACCGGCGGCGCGGCTGGCGATGGCGGCGGCGGCGGCAGCTGGGGGTCGAATATCGGCCACGACCAGCACATTGAAGCCATAAGCCAGGCCAACGCCAATGGCACCATCGACATGAACGGCTTCAACCAGCAGATCGTGATGGGCGCCAACCTGCAAGGCCACTCGGTCGACATGACTGTAGTGGGCGGCAACCTCACCAGCTCGCTGGTTGGGGAAGACGACGCGACATAACTGGCATGGCCGGTCTCGCCGCGGCGAGACCTGCAAAAAAGGGACTGCGCGGGGGAAAACCCCGCGCAGTCTGCCCAACCAGAGAAGAGAAGCGCGACCCGGCAAGGGCGCGGATGATCTCGAAAACCGGAGGAAACTTCCGTGTATATGGACAAGATCACCGAGGCGATCAGCCACTTTGTGGGACTCTTTGAAATCACGCTGGAGCAAGCCCGTCTCAGGAAGGCCTATGACGAATTCAAGGCGGCCCAGGCGGTCGAGGAAGAAACGCCCGAGCTTGCCAGTCAGACAGTCAACGTCGACGCAGGATACGATCTGGAGGATTTTGTTCCCTCCATCGAGTATTCGCCAGTTGCACCCAAACTTGTCCTGACAACACCCTGGTCGGATTTCCAATTCGTCCCTCCAGACACCCCTGCGATCCCGCAGCCGGACGTCGCCTATCCAGGTTTTCTGTTCCACCCGGACGCGCCGCCGATGGGGAGTGCGCCTTCACGCCTGATCCTGCCCCATATCGAGCCCCCTGGCTCGGTGGCGGTCCTTATCAATCAGGAGCTTCGGCTCTCCGATAACGACTATGTCGGCGCTGGCGGACATGGCCTGAAATTCTCTCCCGCAGCAGCGGACCATGCTGCCGAAATGACGGCCTTACTGGGCGCGGCGGCGGATCTGTCGCCGATCGACGATCTGGAAATGCCGGGTTCGTCCGAGGAGATAGTGGCTGTCATCAAGACAGCCGGCGAACGGCTCAACGGCTATCCGGAGGAAACGGATGGCGAAGCCGATGTTTTCGTCGTCAAGGCTGACGTCATCGAAGGCACTTACGTCAATGGGCAGTCCGTGGACGAAGCGCCCAAGCTCGACGATCACCTCCCGGAGAAGCACCGTCGAGCCGATGAGGAAGAGGACGACGAAGAAGAGCCCGAGCAACCCTCCTACACGCCTGGGTCCGGAAGCATCGACATCGATGTTTCGGTCGAGCTGGAAGCCGGCGGCAATCTCCTCGTCAACAGCGTGTCGATGGCCAACAATTGGCTGCAGTCGCCGGTTTGCGCGGTGGTGGGCGACCATGTCGAGCTCAACGCGATCATTCAGATCAATGTCTCGTGCGACAGCGACCTCGTCAGTTCCTCCATCAACGGTTGGGGCCTGAACGCCACCGATCCGACCCAAGGCTTCAATATCGCGATGTTCAAGCGCATCGATCCGTCGGCGGAAGCTGCGGCGTCGCAGGCAAAGCAGGGTGACTTTCCCAAGCACTGGGTTGTCACCGAGGTCGAAGGCGACCTGCTCATCATGAACTGGATCCAGCAATACACCTTCATGACCGACAATGACGTTTCCGTCCTGTCGTCATCGGGAGTCAAGACGCTGGTGACAGCCGGCGCCAACACGGCGGCTAACGAGATTTCGCTGGACGAACTGGGCTTCAATTACGACCTGATCGTCGTCGGCGGAAACATTTATGACGCCAACATCATCCATCAGTTGAACGTGCTCCTGGACAACGACCTGATCGGCGCGGTCGATGGTTTCCAGACAACCGGCGAAGGCGCGGCCTCCACCAGTGACAATCTGCTTTGGAACCAGGCCAACATCGTCAATTACGGCGCCGCCGATCGCTTCGAGGCGATGTCTGAAGCTTATCGCAAGGCGTGTGAAAGCCTGCAGAACGGCAAGGGTGACCTTTCCGACATACTTGGCGACGGCCCATTCGCGGGCATCGGGGCGATTCGGGTGCTCTACATCTCCGGCGACATCCTCAATCTGCAATACATCAAACAGACCACCATTCTTGGTGACAGCGATCAGGTGGCGCTGGCCATGAATGCACTGGGGCATCCGGAGGCGGACTGGACAATTTCGACGGGAACCAACTCGCTGGTCAATTATGCCTACATTGCCGACGTGGATTCCACCGGCAAGACCTATGTAGGCGGCGGCATCTATTCGGACGAGATCCTCATCCAGGCGGAGCTGATTTCCACTGGCCCCGATCTTGGCGGCCAGAATCCCGACGTGCTGGTGAATGAAGCGGTCGCTTTCCTCGATGACGATATGCTGGCGCCGGAAGCCTCTCAAAACGTGGCGTATCCCTCACTCGTGCCTGAGCAGACCTATTCCGATCCGATGCAAAGCGTTCTCGCGTGATTTTCGAACCGGGGTGGCAGCAATGACCGAAGATCACGATCAAACCGGGCGCGCTTTCGCCCAGGAACCAGAATGGGATCGGCCGGATGACGGCGGCGAAGCAGTCGCGCGAAGCGAGGCGTCTATCGGGGCCGCCGAGCCGATCTCACAGTCTTTGTTTCGTCAGAGCAAGGCGGTCGATCGTTCGGTGGAAGAACTGGACGATGTCGTTGCCGAATTGCGGCGCCTAGTGGACGCCCGGCCAGCCGAAACGCCACCATCGCTTCGCGACGCGACGCCAGCCAGGGTCACCGAACAAGCCAGGGTCACCGAAGAAGCGCGCCCTTCCACCGCGCCTTTACCTGGTGATAGCCGCGCTCGGCAACGCGAGGTGCAACCACCCTCTCCGCAAGCAAAAGCGCCTTCGGCTCCGCCGCCGGGCACGCCCACTGCTCCAGCGGCAGACATCATCAGAAGGCCCGACCCCATCCGGCTACTGAGGCCTCGGATCTCCGAGCCGG
>NZ_JBVVPX010000041.1:13791-60392 GCF_055811375.1 Mesorhizobium sp. WSM4848 | reverse complement strand
CCCAGCGTGCCGTATCACCAAACGAAGAGCCCGCGCGCAAGCCCGAGCCGGAAATATTGGAACGGAAGCCGCCGAGCTCGCTGCAGGATGCGCCCGCGAAGCAGGACCAGCCGAGCGCACGAGGAGGCGTGCCGCCTACGCAGGAGATCCGGCCACCGAGCCCTCGGATTTCCGAGCCGGCCCAGCGTGCCGTATCACCAAACGAAGAGCCCGCGCGCAAGCCCGAGCCGGAAATATTGGAACGGAAGCCGCCGAGCGCACTGCAGGACGCGCCCGCGAAGCAGGACCAGCCGAGCGCGCGAGGAGGCGAGCCGCCTACGCAGGAGATCCGGCCACCGAGCCCTCGGATTTCCGAGCCGGCCCAGCGCGCTGTTTCACCAAAGGAAGAACCCGCGCGCAAGCCCGAGCCGGAAATAATGGAACGGAAGCCGCCGAGCGCACTGCAGGACGCGCCCGCGAAGCAGGACCAGCCGAGCGCGCGAGGAGGCGAGTCGCCTACGCAGGAGATCCGGCTACCGAGCCCTCGGATTTCCGAGCCGGCCCAGCGCGCCGTACCACCAAAGGAAGAACCGGCGCGCAAGCCGGAGCCGGAAATATTGGAACGGAAGACGCCGAACGCGCCGAAGGACGCGCGCGGGAAACAGGAACAGCCGAGCGCGCGGGTAGAGCCGCCCACGCAGGAGATGAAGAACAAGCCGGTTCTGCCCGGCGTGACAATCGAGGGCGACCGCGGTCCCTTGCTTGCCCGGGAAGTGCCTGGTGGCGGCGGTCCGACCGGAACCGGCAAGGGGGGCGGCGGGGGCGGCGGCAATGGCGGCGGCGGCGCGTTCCACAAGCGTCTCGGCCCAGTCGATCTCTCGGCAAGCCTCACAGCCGGCCTTCGCGCGGTCAAGAAGAACCTCATCGCGGTGATGATCTTCACGATCGCGACCAACGTGCTGGTGCTTGCGATACCAGTCTACCTCTTCCAAATTTCGGATCGCGTCCTAACGAGCCGCTCGGTCGACACCCTGGTGATGCTGACGGTCGTAATTGTCGGCGCGGTCATCCTGCAGTCGATATTTGACGCCATCCGGCGCTTCATCCTCATGCGCACAGCGGTCGAGATCGCCGCGCAATTGGGCGGACCAATCCTCAGCGCAGCTGCCAGGGCTTCACTGCACAGCAACGGGCGCGAATATCAGACGCTGGGGGATCTTCAGCAGCTGCGTACGTTTCTGGTGTCCGGCACGTTGCTGTCTCTTCTCGATGCGCCGATGGCCCCGTTGTTCATGCTAGCGATATTCCTGATCCACCCCGACCTCGGCTTTATCGTCGTGGCGACGGCGCTGCTGCTGCTGGCCATCACGCTCGCCAACCAGCGCGCAACCGCCAAGCCGTTCGGCGAGGCCAACACAAGCCAAACCAAAGCCAACCTCCACGTCGATTCGATGTCGCGCAACTCGCAGATCATCAACGCGCTGGCGATGATCCCGGAGGCCGTGTGGATCTGGGGCAAGGATACCGGCAACTCGCTCAAATGGCAGGTCATAGCTCAGGACCGAAACATAGCCTTTGCTTCTCTTTCCAAGGGCGTCCGGCTGCTGACCCAAGTCGTGATGCTCGGTTGGGGCGCTTATCTGGCCATCGAAGGCACAGTCACAGGCGGCATGGTCATCGCCGCGTCTATCATTGCCGGTCGCGCACTTGGCCCGATCGAGGGTGCGATTGAAGGGTGGAACCAGGTTGTGCAGTCACGCGCCGCCTTTGGCCGCATCAGTGCACTGCTGAAGGAATCCCCGCTGAACTTCGAACGCCTGAAGCTGCCGCGTCCGGAAGGGCGTCTCGATGTCGAGCGGCTGCTGTTCGTGCCGCAAGGAACCAAACGCGTCGTGCTCAATGGCATCGGCTTTGGCCTGGAGGCGGGAGACTCACTTGCGATCATCGGCAATTCGGGCGCTGGTAAAACGACCCTGGGCAAAATGCTCGTCGGCTCGATCCTTCCAACTTCGGGAAGCGTGCGGCTCGACCTGATGGACCTGCGGAACTGGGATCAGCGGCAATTTGGTGAAAGCATCGGCTACCTTCCCCAGGACGTGCAGCTTTTCCCGGGGTCGATCAAGGCGAACATCGCCAGAATGCGCGAGGACGTCGACGATGGCGCAATCTACGAAGCCGCCAAGCTGGCCGACGTTCACGAACTGATCGCCTCGCTTCCGCATGGCTACGAGACCTTCGTCGCCGCCGATGGCGCGCCGCTTTCTGGCGGGCAGAAGCAGCGGATCGCTTTGGCGCGCGCCTTTTTCGGCAGCCCGAAATTGGTGGTCCTCGACGAGCCGAATTCGAACCTCGACACCGGTGGCGAGTTGGCTTTGTCGCGCGCTCTACAGCAAGCCAAAGAGCAAAAGATCACGATGGTCACCATCACGCAGCGGCCCGCTTTGCTGCAGACCGTGGATAAGATCCTGGTGCTCGTCAACGGCACCGTGGCTCTTTTCGGGATGCGTCAGGACGTGCTCCAGGCTTTGGCGGCGCGCGGCATGAGCCTCGACGGCGGCCATTTTGCCAATATTCAGGTCAAATGAGAGAGATCGGCCGTGAAGGAAATAGCCAAGATCGAAGACGCTCAATGGTATGGCGCCGTTCCGCGTTCCATTTGGAAGCAGACGACCGCTGGATTGCTGCTGATGGCCGTCACCTTCGGCGGATTTGGCACCTGGGCATTCACAGCACCCCTCGCAGCCGCGATTATCGCGCAAGGGAGCTTCGTGGCCACTGGTCAGAACAAGATCATCCAGCACCTGGAAGGGGGTATCATCAAGGAGCTTCTGGTTAGCGAAGGCGACCATGTCGAAACCAATCAGCCTTTGGTGCTGCTCGACGAGACGGCCGCCCGGGCAAAGGAACGGCAGTTGTTCTTCCGACAGGCGCGCCTTGAAGCGATCGTGGCGCGCTTGACCGCCGAGGTGCACGGGGCGGAGACCATACAGTTCCCGGCCATAATAACCGAAAATCGCGACGACCCGGAAATTGCTTCGATCGTGCATAGCCAGCGTCTTAACTTCGAGGGCTCGCGCACCAAGTTAAGCAGCGAGATCCGATTGCTCGACCAGAACATCGGCGCCCTGAAGTTCCGGGCGGGCGGTTATGAGCAGTTGCTGAAAGCGGTTACGATACAGCTCGGTCTTCTACGCGAGGAATACACCGGCAAGAAGACCCTGCTCGACCAAGGGTTGATCCGCGCGACCGAGATCAAGGCGATTCAGCGCGCGATAGCAGATGCCGAAGGGCAGATGGGGCGGCTCTCAGCCGAGATATCCGAGACCGGCGCCCAGGTCGTCAAGCACGAACAGGAGATGCGGCAGACAGAAAACGCCTACCGCCAGGCGGCGCTCGACGAGCTCGAGGGCGTTGAAACCGAACTGGACAGCATCCGCGAACAGTCCCGCGAGGCGCAAAACGTGCTGCGCCGAGCGACGATCCATGCGCCGGTTTCGGGCACTGTCGTGCGGATATTCTACCACACGTCCGGCGGCGTGATCGAGAGCGGCAAGAGCATCATGGAGATCTTGCCGGCGAATGTGCCGCTTATCATAGAAGCGCAGGTGCCTCGCACCGAGATCGACAATGTCAAGGTCGGACAAAAAGCGACGGTACGGCTGGTCGCGCTCAACGCGCGCACGACGCCGGTTCTGAACGGCGAAGTTTACTACGTCTCTGCCGACTCGCTCCCCGACGCCTCCGGTCCGACTGCAAAGGAGGTTTATCTGGCGCGCGTCAACCTGCCGGTCAGCGAACTGGCTCGCGTGCCTGGATTTGCTCCGACGCCTGGCATGCCCGCCGAAATTCTCATCCAGACGGCGGAGCGGACCTTTTTCAACTACCTGTCCAAGCCGATCAAGGACAGCATGGCCAGGGCATTTATGGAGCGCTGATCGTAGCGGCGGGGGGTAAATATGCAGATCGACGTCTTAACACGCCCGGAAGAACTGAAGGGGCTTCGCGACAACTGGGACGACCTCTACGCCAGGGATCCCGACGCGCATTTCTTCGTCTCGTGGGACTTTCTTTCCCACTATCTTCGCCGCTTCGACGGTGAATGGTTCATTTTGGCGGCGCGCAAGGGGCCGCCGGGGTCTCCCTATGTCGCGCTTCTGCCGCTCCGGCTGAGCAACAGGATGAGGAAAAAGACCGGCGAAATCTACCATGAAGTGTATATGGGGGGAAACCACGCAGCCGATTATACCGGCATCCTCTGCGCGCCGGAATACGCCAACCGGGCAATCGCGGTTTTCGCGAAGCATCTGAAGACGATGCATTGGGCCAGCCTGCATCTGGAGAACCTGCGGATGTCGGAACGCAGGATAGGCTGGCTGATGGAGCAGCTTTCCGACAATCGGCTGACGATGCGTCGGATGAGGCGCGTCAACCAGGTTGACAATGTTGACAACTGCATCTGCCCGGCGATCCACCTCCCGTCCTCATGGGAAGATTACCTTCTGCACAATCTCAGCGCTAACACCCGCCAGAAGATGCGGAGATTTCTCCGGAAGCTGGAGAACTCTGACGAGTTTCGCATAACGCATGCCGACGCCTCTACCATCGAGCGCGATATCGACATCCTGCTCGAGTTCTGGCGCATCAAGTGGACGCCGCGGAAGGGGAACCTGGTTCCCGGCCTGGTCAAGAGCAACCGACTGCTGTTCAGAAAAGCTTTCGAAAGCGGCACGCTGTTCCTGCCTGTGCTTTGGCACGGCGACCGGCCCTTGAGCGCTCTCGCGATCTTCCTCGATCCGATCAAGAAGAGCATGCTGTTCCACATGGTCGGGCGCGACGAGACGGCCGACATGCTGCCGTCGGGACTGGTCCTGCACGGTTATTGCATCCGCCGCGCGATCGAGAACGGTTTCCAGACATACGATTTCCTGCGCGGCAACGAACCTTACAAATATTCCTTCGGCACCCGCGACACCGTCCTCAACTGCACACTGCTGCGAACCAAAACCGGCCGGAACCTTGGCGACCGGCTGGACAGGCGATACTTGGTCGGCGCGTTGGAGGAGGCGGCCCGCCTCCACAAGAAGGGTTGGATCATCCAGGCTGAGAACGTCTATCGCCAGATCCTGAACACCGAGCCGACGCATGATCAGGCTCTGTACGGACTCGGTCACGTCTTGGGTACGAAGGGCGATCACCGTCAGGCTGCGGAATGCTTCGGCGCGCTTGCAGCGATGTCGCCGCAATCTGTAAACGCCTGGCTTTGCCTCGGCATTGCGCAGCAGTCGCTAAACGACCACTCCGCAGCCATCGAGTCGTTTGGGCGAGCCACGGACCTCGATCCGGGCCTCATCCTGGCGCGTTATGCCCGGGGCCGCAGCCTTCTCGCCCTGCAGCGGACGGATGAGGCGGCCAAGGCTTTCACGCTGGTCCTTGAGAATGGATCGCCCGCGCCCGCGGAAACCGCCCTGCGCGCCAAAGCCCGGCGACAATTGCAGCAGTTGAGGACAGCCAAGCCGCTCTACATTCTAAAGAAACCTGAGCGCGAGAAGCCCGTCATCCAGCCGTCAGTGCCGCTGGGGCTGACGACTCTGCTCACGGTTGCGCGGCCGGCAACCGCAAGCCGCTCCACCTCTTCTGTCGCTTGACGAGGGGCTTGCCTTAGGATCAGCGTGCGATTGGCCGTCCAGAGGCCAAACGCAATGGCAATCAAGTCGGGAGAGGTCCCCTGCCGCTGCAAGCCGTTCAAACGACTCGTGCCGCATCCTCATCGCGCCGATTGAGGCCAGCGTTGTAGCGCAGCACGGCCAACGTCGGTAAGCGCATAGACGCCGTGCTCGGCCCTGGCGAACCAGCCATAGACATTGTGAAGCAGGATATTGGCGGCGCGTGGCGAAATGGTCTTCAGATCGCGCGGGCGCTTCGGGCCATCGACCATGGCAGCGGCGCAGGCCAGCGCGTCCTGCCGGTAAGCGGTCATCACCGGCGTACGCGAGCCGCCGCCGACCACGGGGTCGCCGCGCCGGCGCCGATGCTCGTCCACCAGGCGCGATCTTCGCCTCGGGTCTCGCCGGGGCGGCAAGGCGGCCGGACTGAGCAGCAATTCGACGTTGCCGGCGGAGCCAACCCCGAGAAGGCCGAAGCCGAGCCGCCGGCACAGCGCACGGAACCGGCGATCGTGCTCGCGGCCTTTGCCTCGACTTGACATCCTCGCCGCGAGCCAGACCTCATCGCATGACGCGGCACGGTCAACACCTTGAAGAATGAGCTCAAGGTTGAACTGCAGCTTCAATTCGCAGATGACGAGCACGGGCGGCTCGCCGTCCCGCAGACCCACGACATCGCAGCTGCCAACCTCGCCTTTGACAGTGAAGTCCAGACTCTCAAGAAACCGCTTCACCGGGATGTAAAGAGACGTTTCCTGCATGCCGGAGCCATAGCCGATTCGTGACTGGCTGGCACCGCATCACCGACAGGCTTTGCCACCGAGGGGCAGTTTTGTCACTCGTGAACACATGGATCAATGCATCAAGCAATTTGCTGGGACTTGCCCGCTCGGCCGTTAAGCCCTCAGCCCCCTCGCCTCGCCAGACCGCTTGCGCGGAACCATCATATCCCTGGCCAGCAGGCGGCTCACCCGGCAGAATGCCATGAACGCCCGGCAAGCCTCCTCGGTCTCGACCAGGTCGACCGTGGCGCCGAAGCAGGCGTTGAACGCGGCCTGATAGACTGGACCCTGGCGGCGAACCGGCCAGCCTTGCAGGAGATCCAGCGCCTGTTCGACGCTGTATATTTCCTCGACCGGCAGGCCAGGCGCGGTCGTGATGCGCACCGGCACCTCGAATTGCAATCTGTCCATTCCTGTCTCTCCAGAACGCGCAGCAACGCCGCTCGTCGCAAAACGTTGCTTTGACCGGCTTTTCGCTCAGCCCCACATCTTGTTCAGAAATATGTCGTCAGTGCGGACAAACAGCTCGGCTTGGGCCGGACACACACACAAGATGGAAGCCGCAAAGCGTGAATATTGCCGGCTCGAGCCAAATCGCCGGCAGTTCGTCCTTGAACCTGGCGCCGTCCGGTGCCAAATCTGGGAGACTTTTCTCACGGGCTCATCAGGAGCCCTTTCACCCGGGCAAGACGGATACAATGGTCACCTATCTCGACGCCGCCACGGCACCGCTCAGAAACACCGGCCAGATCCGCCTCTATGGCGAAGAAGGCTTTGCCGGCATGCGCAAGGCCTGCGATCTCACCGCGCGCTGTCTCGACGAACTGGTGTCGATAGTGGCGCCGGGCGTCACCACCGAAACCATCGACCGCTTCGTCTTCGAGTTCGGCATGGATCACGGCGCATTGCCGGCGACGCTCAACTATCGCGGCTACACGAAGTCGTCCTGCACCTCGATCAACCACGTCGTCTGCCATGGCATCCCCGACAGCAAGCCGTTGAAGGACGGCGACATCGTCAACATCGATGTCACTTACATCCTCGATGGCTGGCATGGCGATTCCTCGCGCATGTATCCGGTGGGCACGATCAAGCGCGCCGCCGAGCGCCTGCTCGAGGTCACGCATGAATGCCTGATGCGCGGCATCGCCGCGATCAGGCCCGGCGCCCGCACCGGCGCCATCGGCGCCGCCATCCAGACCTACGCCGAAGCCGAGCGCTGCTCGGTGGTGCGCGATTTCTGCGGCCACGGCGTCGGCCAGCTCTTTCACGATGCGCCGAACATCCTGCACTATGGCAGCGCCAGCGAGGGCGTCGAGATGCGGCCGGGCATGATCTTCACCGTCGAACCGATGATCAATCTCGGCCGGCCGCACGTAAAAGTGCTGTCGGATGGCTGGACGGCGGTGACACGCGACCGCTCGCTGTCGGCGCAGTACGAGCACACGATCGGCGTCACCGAGACCGGATGCGAGATTTTCACGCTGTCGCCAAAAAACCTCGACCGCCCAGGCCTGCCGGCATAGTGTCTGCCAGCATAGTGTTTGTGCGAGGGCCGGGTCTTTCCGGTGAAGAAAATGCGGGCCGCCTATGGGGAAAACCAGCGACGAAGACGAACGGATCTTCTTTCCCGAAAGACCGATAAAATCGTCCGCGAAAGCCAATACGGTCGATAAGCCGGTCGAAAAGCCGCACTATCTCGGCCATCGCGACCGCTTGCGCCAACGGTTTGCGGCCGGTTCCGACGCTCTCCCCGACTACGAATTGCTGGAGCTCTTGCTGTTTCGCCTGATTCCCCGCGCCGACACCAAGCCCCTCGCCAAGGCATTGCTGGCACGCTTCGGCACGCTGGCGGAGGTGCTTGGCGCGCCCGTCGCACGGCTTGAGGAGGTTAGAGGTATCGGTCCGACGGTGGCGCTCGAGCTGAAGATCGTTGCCGCCACGGCCCAACGCGCGGCGCGTAGCGAGATCAAGGGCCGCGAGGTCTTGTCGTCCTGGACGCAGGTTCTCGGATACTGCCGGTCGGTCATGGCCTTCGAGGAGCGCGAGCAGTTCCGTATCCTGTTTCTCGACAAGAAGAACGCGCTGATCGCCGACGAGGTGCAGCAGGTCGGCACTGTCGACCACACGCCGGTCTATCCGCGCGAAGTGGTCAAGCGGGCGCTCGAACTCTCCGCCACGGCGATCATTCTGGCGCATAATCATCCGTCAGGCGACCCGACGCCGTCGCGCGCCGACATCGAGATGACCAAGCTGGTCATCGAGACGGCCAAACCGCTCGGCATCGCCGTCCACGACCACATCATCATCGGCAAGAAGGGTCATGCCAGCATGAAGGGCCTGCTGCTGATCTGACGCCCTGTTTGAACAAGCATCAGCTTCTCGCCGAAAGCGTCCCGTTTCATGTCATGACACGCCAGGCAGCGACGGGCGTGCCGCGAGAGCGCGGCCTCCGACCGCGATGGCGAGGGCGACGACGATCAGTATCGCCGCGACCGCAAACGTGATCCGCATACCGGTGGCGACGGCGTCGGGCCGCGCCGTTGCGATGTCGATGGCCCCTGAGCCGAATGCGAACACACCACCCATCACGGATGCACCGGTGATGAGCCCGAGATTGCGCGACAAATTGAGCAAGCCGGAAATGACGCCGCGCTGGTCAGGGCTTATATCCGACATGACAGCGGTGTTGTTTGCCGTTTGAAACAGCGCATAGCCAGATGTGATGACGGCGATCGGGGCGATGTAGCCAGGGATGCCTGATATTGCCGGCATCACGGATAGGATGAAGCAACCGGCGGCTATCGCGATGAGCCCAATGACGGTCATGCGCCCAGCGCCAAAACGGTCGGCTATGCGACCAGCCGGAACACCGGTCAGCGCGGCGACAAGCGGACCGACCGACATGACGATGCCAACAACAGCCGCATCGAGCCCAAGCGCACGAGACAGATAGAACGGCCCGACCACCAACGTCGCCATCATCACCGTCGCCACGAGCGCGCTCGTGGCGAGGCTCGCACTCAACGTCGTATTGCCGAAAGCAGCCAATCGGATCAAAGGCGACGCCACCTTCGCCTCGACAAGCACAAAAAAGCCGGCCGCCAAAACTGCAGCCACCAACAGAGCCAGGTTGAGCGGACCAAAACTGCCACGCCCGATCGTCATCGCGAGCGCATAGGCGCCAAGCGTCAGGGCAAGCAGCAGCGTGCCGACAAGGTCGAAGCCGACCCGATCCGTCTTCGGCCCCCGGCGATCAGCCGGCAGATAGCGATAGGCGAGACCAAATGCCAGCAAGCCCAGTGGCACGTTGACGAGGAAGATCGCCCGCCAACCGGCTCCGGCAATCAGCAGGCCGCCGAGCGAGGGACCGAGCGCGGTGCCTATCGCCGACATCGTTCCGAGCAGCCCCATCGCGCTGCCGGTCCTTGCCTTCGGCACCGTCTCACCGACAAAAGCCATGGTCAGGGTCATCATGATGGCCGCCGCCAAGCCCTGGGCCGCCCGGGCTGCAATCAGCAGCCAGAGCGTCGGCGCGACGCCACACAGGACCGAGGCCACCGTAAACAGGAACAGCCCGGCCAGCAGCAGCCGCCGGCGGCCGGTGATGTCACCAAGCCGTCCGACGCTGACGATCAGGGTCGTGATGGCGAGAAGGTAAGCCAGCACGATCCACTGGACCGCCTGGAACGAGGCGTCGAACGCCTGCGTCAACGTCGGCAAGGCGACATTGGCGATGCTGATGCCGAGCGAGGACAGCAACATCGATAGCGAAAGGCTGGCGAGCGCCCACCGAACCGAAGGTGCCCGGTCTGGATTTCCGGCGATCGCCCGTCCTGCATCGATTGGCTTCAACATGAACTCCGTTTTCTGGTGCGACTCCCGAAACGGAGCTGGCAGACAGGTATTCCGTTGCTTGATATGGCGGAAGGCGCATCATTTGCACTTGATCATTGCGTTTGACGCTATGTCAGGTCATGCCGGCCATGCTACGATCAGCATATGTCACATCCCGATCTCAATCTGCTTGTCACGCTTGACGTGTTGCTGACGGAAGGCAGCGTGGCGCGCGCCGCTAGAAGGCTGCGGCTCAGCCCGTCGGCGATGAGCCGGGCGCTGGCGCGATTGCGTGAGACGACCGGCGATCCGCTGCTGGTCAGGGCCGGACGCGGCCTCGTGCCCACGCCCCGAGCCATCGAGCTCCGCGAGCGCGTCGGTCAGCTTGTGGAGGACGCCGAAGCCGTTTTGCGCCCTGTTGAGACGCTCGACCTGATACGGCTTGTGCGGACCTTCACGCTTCGAAACAGGGATGGCTTTGTCGAGAATTTCGGACCGGATCTCATTGCGCGCGTCGGCCAACAAGCGCCGGGCGTGCGGCTGCGTTTTGTGTTGAAGCCGGACAAGGACAGCACGCCCCTGCGCGACGGCAGCGTAGACCTGGAAACCGGCGTCGTCGGAAAGGCCACGGGACCGGAGGTGCGCGCGCAAGCGCTGTTCCGTGATCGTTTCGTTGGCGTCGTGCGGATGGGGCATCCGTTATGCGAGCTGACGATCACCCCTGCCCGTTACGCAGCCTGCCGGCACATCCTCATCTCCCGTCGCGGGCTCGACAGGGGGCCGATCGACGATGCCCTTGTGCCGTTGGGGTTGAAACGGGAGATCGTGACGGTCGTCGGCGGCTTTTCGGAAGCTCTGGCTCTGGCGCGTGCCTCGGACCTGATCGCCAGCGTTCCCGAACGCTATACGGGAAACCTGCGCGATGGAATGTTCTGGTTCCCTCTGCCTGTTCCCCTGCCGGAAATCTCGGTCTCACTTTTGTGGCACCCGCGGCTCGATGCCGATCCGGCGCACCGCTGGCTGCGCGGCTGCGTTCGAGACGTTTGCGCCGGAATAACCCACTGGATCTCTTAAAGCGCAGCGGTCAAGGCCAGCGTTGCTGATCCGATCACGGCAACTCGGTGTTGCAGGTGCCGGCGACAGGGAGCGGCCTTTCACGATCCGGCAGAAAGCCGTGTTGTTCGGGGCCCAGCAGGTTTTTTCTTCGTCGCAGCCTTCTTCTTCTTGGGTTCTTCCACATCATCGCCATTGCGTTTTCGGCTGACGGGAAGACCGCACTAGAATTGCGACCGGAAATCGAGCTATGATGCATTTGGCATTTCCTGGGACGGCTTCGCGCCCTTGGAATGCCGGGAGGAACGGGATATGGCCATAGCGCTTGTACTCGTTTTGGTAGTTGTGGGCTCAGTGTTGTTCCACTTCCTGAGCCCATGGTGGTGGACGCCGATTGCCTCTAACTGGGACTATATCGACAACACCATCATCATCACCTTCTGGATCACCGGCGTCGTCTTCGCCGCCGTCGTCCTATTCATGGCCTATTGCGTCTTCCGCTTCCGTCATCGTGAAGGCAACCAGGCGGCATACGAACCCGAGAACAAGCGGCTCGAATGGTGGCTGACGATCGTCACCGCAATCGGCGTCACCGCCATGCTGGTTCCCGGCCTGTTCGTCTGGAACCAGTTCGTCAGCGTCCCAAGCGACGCAACAGTGGTCGAAGTCGTCGGCCAGCAATGGCAGTGGAGTTTCCGCTTGCCCGGCAAGGACGGCAAGCTCGGAACATCCGACACCCGCAACGTCAGCCCTGAAAATCCCCTCGGCGTGAACGCCAGTGACGCCAACGGCCAGGACGATGTCGTCGTCGAAGCCGCCGATCTGCATCTGCCGGTCGGCAAGCCGGTCAAGATGCTGCTCCGCTCGATCGACGTGCTGCACGATTTCTACGTGCCGGAATTCCGCGCCAAGATGGACATGATCCCGGGCTCGGTCACCTATTTCTGGTTCACCCCGACCAAGACCGGAACTTTTCAGGTCCTGTGTGCCGAGCTTTGTGGCCAGGGACACCCGTTGATGAATGGCGTGGTCATGGTCGACACGCCGGAAGACTATCTGGCGTGGCTCGGCGAACAGCAGACTTTTGCGCAATTGTCGGCCCCCCAGCAGGTGGGCTCGGCGGAGTAGACGCCGGCAAGGACGGCGATTTGGGTTGAAATTGCGGCGCGGCTCGAAACTGTCGAGTCAGGCCGAAAAGGGCACGGAGGTGTTCCTATATGGTCGATGTCACACCTGCAGATGCGGTACCGCCGGCCGAAGTCGCGGAGATGGAACTCTATCATCCGCACAGTTGGTGGACGAAGTACGTCTTTTCGCAGGACGCCAAGGTCATCGCCATCCAGTATTCGGCGACGGCCACGGCAATCGGCATGGTGGCGCTGGTGCTGTCCTGGATGATGCGGCTGCAGCTCGGCTTCCCCGGCACGTTCGACTTCATAACCCCGGAAGCCTACTACCAGTTCATCACCATGCACGGCATGATCATGGTGATCTACCTGCTCACGGCACTCTTCCTCGGCGGATTCGGCAACTACCTGATCCCGCTGATGGTCGGCGCGCGCGACATGGTCTTTCCCTATGTCAACATGCTGAGCTACTGGATCTACCTGCTCGCCGTGCTGGTTTTGGTGTCGAGCTTCTTTGCGCCCGGCGGACCGACCGGCGCCGGCTGGACGCTCTACCCGCCGCAGGCGATCATGACCGGCACACCAGGCGGCCAGAACTGGGGCATCATCCTGATGCTCGTCTCGCTGATCCTGTTCATCATCGGCTTCACCATGGGCGGCTTGAACTACGTCGTGACGGTGCTGCAGGCCCGCACACGCGGCATGACGCTGATGCGCCTGCCGCTGACCGTCTGGGGTATCTTCACCGCGACAGTCATGGCGCTGCTCGCCTTCCCGGCGCTGTTTGTCGCCTGCGTGATGATGCTGTTCGACCGTGCGCTCGGCACCAGCTTCTTCATGCCGGCCATCGTCGAGATGGGCGAACAACTGCAGCACGGCGGCGGCAGCCCGATCCTGTTCCAGCATCTGTTCTGGTTCTTCGGCCACCCCGAGGTCTACATCGTGGCGCTGCCGGCCTTCGGCATCGTGTCCGATCTGATCAGCACCCATGCACGCAAAAACATCTTCGGCTACCGGATGATGGTCTGGGCCATCGTCGGCATCGGCGCGCTGAGCTTCGTGGTCTGGGCGCACCACATGTATGTCAGCGGCATGCATCCCTATTTCGGCTTCTTCTTCGCCACCACGACGTTGATCATTGCCGTCCCGACCGCGATAAAGGTCTACAATTGGGTGCTGACGCTGTGGCGCGGCGACATCCACCTCACCGTGCCGATGCTTTTTGCCCTGGCTTTCATCGTCACCTTCGTCAATGGCGGGCTGACCGGACTGTTTCTCGGCAACGTCGTCGTCGACGTTCCGCTGTCGGACACGATGTTCGTCGTTGCCCATTTTCACATGGTCATGGGCGTCGCCCCGATCCTGGTGATCTGTGGGGCGATCTATCACTGGTACCCGAAGGTCACTGGCCGGATGCTGAACGAGGCGATGGGCCAGTTCCATTTCTGGGTCACCTTTCTCGGCGCCTATCTGATTTTCTTTCCTATGCACTACATCGGCCTGATGGGCGTGCCGCGCCGCTACAACGAACTGACCGCCACGACGGTGATGACCGAGTCGGCCCACGACCTGAACGCCTTCATCAGCATCATGGCGTTCCTCGTCGGCTTTGCCCAAATCGTGTTCCTGTTCAATCTGATCTGGAGCATCCGCCACGGCCGCGAGGCCGGCGGCAATCCGTGGCGCGCCACGACACTCGAATGGCAGACGTCCGAAACACCGCCCGCCCATGGCAATTTCGGCAAGGAACTGCCGATCGTCTATCGCTGGGCCTATGACTACAGCGTGCCGGGCGCCAAGGAGGACTTTATCCCGCAAAACATGCCGGGCTCCTTCGGATCCTCCAGGGAGCCGGCATGAGCGTCATTCTGGTCTTCCTCCTCGTCATCGTCGGCTTTGCCGGATGGTGGCTTTCCCATCAGCGGCTGATGGCCAAGCCATGGCTCGAGCAAGGTGTGATCGGGGATATTATCGGCCCGGAAGGATCAGCGCTGCCGACCGCCAAGATCGGCCTCGGCGTCTTCCTCGCCGTCGTCGGCTGCCTGTTTGCGCTGTTCACCAGCGCCTATTTCATGCGCATGGCGCTGTCGGACTGGCAGGCGCTGCCGCTGCCGCGCGTGCTCTGGTTCAACACCGGCGTGCTGGTCCTGAGCAGCATCGCGCTGCAATGCGCCTCGGTCGCTGCGCGCCGGGGCGAGATCGACGCGGTCAGGCTCGGCCTCGTCACGGCTGGGCTCACCGCGCTTGCCTTCCTGGTTGGACAAATTGTGGGTTGGCGGGAACTGACCGCCGACGGCTACTTGCTGACCGCCAATCCAGCCAACAGTTTTTTCTACCTGATAACCGGGATGCACGGCCTGCACATACTGGGCGGGCTGGTGGGCCTGGGCAGAACGACCGCCGGCGCCTGGAACGGAGCAAGGCCGGAGCGGCTTCGCCTCGGTGTCGAACTGTGCACCATGTACTGGCATTTCCTGCTTTTCGTCTGGCTCGCCATTTTTGCACTTCTGGCCGGCTGGGCCGCGACTTTTATCGAGATTTGCCGACAGTTGCTGACCTAGGAGGGCCGGACGGATGGCAGACGCGACACTGACGCATACTGGCCAAACACAGCCGCGACCGGCGGGCTTGCAAGGCGTCGCCGCCGACTGGTCCTCGGATCAGCGCGCCTTCAAGAATGTGTCCTGGGGCAAGGCCATGATGTGGATCTTCCTGCTCAGCGACACCTTCGTCTTCGGCTGCTTCCTGCTCTCCTACATGACCGCGCGCATGTCTACCCGAGTGCCGTGGCCCAATCCGAGCGAGGTCTTTGCGCTTCACATTGGCGGCTCGAATATTCCACTGATCCTTATCGCGATCATGACCTTCGTGCTGATCTCGAGCAGCGGAACGATGGCCATGGCGGTGAATTTCGGCTACCGCCACGACCGCCGCAAGACGGCGATCCTCATGCTTCTGACCGCAGCGCTCGGCGCGACCTTCGTCGGCATGCAGGCCTTCGAATGGACCAAGCTGATCACCGAAGGGGTACGCCCCTGGGGCAATCCCTGGGGTGCGGCGCAGTTCGGGTCATCCTTCTTCATGATCACCGGCTTTCACGGCACCCATGTGACGTTCGGGGTGATCTTCCTGATCATCGTGGCGCGAAAGGTCTGGCGCGGAGATTACGAAACCGGCCAGCCTGGTTTCTTCACCAGTCGCAGGGGCCGCTACGAGCACGTCGAGATCATGGGGCTCTACTGGCATTTCGTCGACCTGGTGTGGGTGTTCATTTTCGCATTCTTCTATCTTTGGTGAGAGGCAGACATGGCTTTGATGAGAGACATGGCTTTGGTGAGAGGCAGATATGGCTGAAGCAACCGCAAACGGTCTGGGGCAACATACGCTCCACGGAACCCAAGCGCATGATGCGGCGGCAGCAGGCATTGCCCCTGCGGAGGTTCATCAGGAGCACCCGATCAAGCTCTATCTGGTGGTCTGGGCATGGCTGTTCATCCTCAGCGCCTGCTCCTATCTGGTCGACTACGTCGGCCTCCAGGGTTATCTCAGATGGTCGCTGATCCTGATCTTCATGATGCTCAAGGCCGGGCTGATCGTCGCGGTCTTCATGCACATGGCCTGGGAGCGGCTGGCGCTGACCTACGCGATCATATTGCCGCCGATCCTGGTGCTGGTGTTCGTGGCAATGATGGTCTTCGAATCGGATTACACGCTTCTCACCCGGACGCTGTTTTTTGGGGCCGAGCCCTGACGCGCAATCCGGGTTCGGGCAGCATTTCCCGTCGAGGGCCGGAGGGGCTGTTCACGGCCCGCTCTGCCTTGCCTTGAAACGGTCGACAGCTGGCCCATTTTTGTCACCACCGGAAAACGACAAGGAGATCGATTTTCGTCGTTTCTCTGTCGCGAACTCCAGGAAGGGAGGCTCAAGATGACGATCGCAAACAGATTGAAGGACTTTATCGACGAGAAGGGAATTTCCTACGATACCGTCGAGCACCACCGCACGTCGACAAGCAGGCAGTCCGCCTTAGCGGCGCATGTGCCCGGCAGCTTAATGGCCAAATCGGTGGTGGTTCACCACGACGGTGGCTATGCGCTGGCCGTGGTCCCCAGCACGCACAGGATCGAGCTCGGCACTTTGCAGGACGTGATGCACCAGCGTATCGGGCTCGCCTCCGAGGACGAGGTGGTTTCGCTCTTCGAGGATTGCGACACCGGCGCCATCCCGCCGATCGGCGCGGCCTACGATGTGCCGGTGATTGTCGATGAAAGCCTCGGCAATGCCGGCGATATCTATTTCGAGGGTGGCGACCACAGGACGCTCGTGCATGTCAGCGGCAAGGATTTCCGCAACCTGACCAGCGATGCACAACAAGCCCGCTTTAGCTACCCGGCTTACTGAACGCTCTTGCCAACCTGCCGCAACGGCCTCTCGCCGGTGCGGCAGGGCAGAATTTTTTCAGTCCGCCGGTCTGGTGGAAGCCGGCGATTCCACGACTTTGCGATAGACGTGCCAGGTGGCGTGACCGAGGATCGGCAGCACCACCGCCAGCCCGGCGAACACCGGCAGCGAGCCTATGATCAGCGCGACGGCGACAATCAGTCCCCAGACAGCCATGACGATCGGGTTCGCCAGCACCACCCGCACCGAGGTGTGGATGGCTTCGTAGGCCCCGACGTCGCGGTCGAGCAACAACGGGAACGCGACGACCGTGGTGCACAACACGACCGCGGCGAAGACGAAGCCGATCGCGTGGCCAACGATAATCAGTGTCCAGCCGCGTCCGGTGGCGAATATTTCACTGATGAAGCTGGACAGTGATTCCGGCGGGGCCGAGCCGAACACCTGCTGATAAAATATCTGCGCGGTCAACAGCCAGGCGATAAAGATCGCAAGCAGCATGATCCCGACCGCCGCGATGGCCGGCAGCGCTGGAGAATTCCTGACCTCGAAAGCGTGGCTCCATGAGGCGTCGAGCCCGGCCTCTCTCCGCCGGCTGATCTCATAAAGGCCGAGCGCCGCGAATGGACCGATCAGCGCAAAACCAGACACCAGCGGAAACAACAGCGGCAACGCGTTGTTACCCGACGTCCAGACAGCGAGCACGACGCCGACAAGCGGATAGATCAGGCAGAGGAAAACGATGTGCGACGGTTTGACCATGAAATCGTCGACGCCACGCTTGAGCGCGTCGAAAAGGTCGGAAACGCCTATCTTTCGAATTCTGGTGTGCTCCAGCGTCTCGCTGGCGCCTGCAATCACGTGAAAACTTGCCATGACCATTCCTCCAGACCAGGTCCGGTAAGGTCGCGATTTCACGGTGCGTTCAGCGTGACTGGCCACGCAAAATCGCAACCTGCACCATGATCAACATACGCTCTTGCATGGGATTTGTCGCTGCCCTTTATCCGGGAGGACGGCCTCGGTGATCAGGCTAGTGGTCGAAGACTGGCGCTTGGTACCGGCGTCGTAAGCCCGCTCAGGGTGGTTTCTGCCGTACTTCTCGTCTCTGCGAGATGCATCATTTGGAACATCCAGTCACGACAAACTTGCGTTATGCTTATTTCTCCGGCAGCCCGGCAGCGATGAGATCGGCGATCTGGCGGTCGAGGATGGGGGGTCGCTGGCGAAGGCGATTTCGTGCCAGCGATGGGCGGTGAAGCCGGGGATCATTTTCAAGGCCCTCCCGATCTCCGCCTTCGCCTCATCGGGCAAGCCGAGCCGCACCGCATTGACGGCCCGCAGCAGCGGTGCATTGACGAAGACATCGCCTATTTCTTTCATGGTCTCGTGCGACTCGACGTATCGTTCCGCAGCGGTCTCCGCCCAGCCTTTGTACGTCGCGTACATGGCAATGAGCGCTGGGTCGTTCCTGATCGCGAAGTCGGCCCAGTCGATAGCCTTGTCATAGTTTCCCACAAATGTGTGAAACTGCGAACAGTCGCCGCGCAGAAAGGCGTCGTTCGGAGCCAGGGCCACTGCAAGTTCCGCTTCCTGCACCGCGGCTTGCAAATCGCCTTCGAGGGTGTGGACATAGGCAAACAAATAATGAGCCAGCTTCTTCTCCAAGGGAGAGAGCCCCTTGATCGCGAAGGCTTCGCGAACGAGTTGGCCTGCCCGGCGGATATCGTCGGTCGGTGCACCGCTCCAACCATTGACGACTTCAAAGGTGTGATAAAAGCCGAGCTTGATACGGAGCAGTGCCGAATCGGGAAATTCGGCAAGGCCCTGGGTCCAGATGCGGCCAGCTTCGGTATTTCCCTCGGGCGTGAGTTGCATCAGCAGATCGTGGCCGCGCAGATAATAGTCATACTCCCGAAGATTGGCCGTATCCTGGCCCCAGGCTTCGCGGTATTGGGCCCGCTTGAGTTGTCCCTTCTCGCCGGTCAGCGCGCCGATGATCTTGCCCGTCACCTCGTCCTGCAGCGCCCATGGATCGGTGCCGGTCTTGTCGAAACGCTCGGCCCAGACATGCTCGCCGGACTTGGCGTCGACAAGCTGCGCGACAATGCGAACCTTGTCGGCGTCCTTTCGGACACTGCCTTCTAGCACGTAGCCGACGCCGAGCTCCTTGCCGACCTGCCGGATATCGGTGGCCCTGCCCTTGTAGGTGAAGGACGAATTGCGGGCGATCACCGAAAGATCTGGCGCGCGGGCCGACCCCGACAAGATCATTGCTGCCGTCAAACGCGGGCACCAAGTGTCAGAATCGATCCACTAGCCCTAACGGCCTTTGTTCGATAGTCTCAAACTGGGTTGAAGGGGGTGAAGGTCATGGATGGAAAGACCGTTCTCATACTCGGCCTTGGCGTCGTTATTCTGCTGTTTTTGGGATTTTGTGCACTGCCGACGTGAGGCCTGAGCAGGTCATTCCGTCAATTTCCGGCCATCAAATTTCCGGCCGTCAATCTCCGGCTGACATGACGGCACGCATTGCTACGGTATCGGCAAGCAGCACGGCAAAGATCGCGAAAAGATAGAGAATCGAATAGGCAAACAGCGCCTTTGCGCGTTTCATCTCCCGTCCTTCGGCCCACCTGTTGTCGACCAGAAGCTTCCAGGCATGCCAGATGAAACCCGCGCCCAAAGCGGCCGAAACAATCCCGTACAATCCGCTCGCGAATCCGAAAGCCCAAGGAAGCACGCCGATTGGTGCCAGGATCAGCGAATAGACGAAGATTTGTTTTCTGGTCGAAGCCTGGCCGGCCACATTCGGCATCATCGGAATGCCGGCCGCGGCATAGTCGCCGATCTTGAACAGCGCGAGCGCCCAGAAATGCGGCGGCGTCCAGAGGAAAATGATCAGAAACAGGACGAGACTTTCAACCCCGACGGCGCCGGTGGCGGCCGCCCACCCGATGACAGGCGGAAGGGCGCCCGCGGCGCCGCCTATGACGATGTTCTGCGGCGTCGAGCGTTTCAGCCACATCGTGTAGATGACGACGTAGAAGAAGATGGTGAAGGCCAGCAGCGATGCGGCGAGCCACCCCACCAGCACGCCGAGCGTCATGATCGCAAGTACGGAAAGCACCAGGCCAAAGCCGAGCGCTTCGCTTGGCGTGATCCGGCCTGACGGGACCGGCCGCTTTGACGTGCGCGACATCAACGCGTCAATATCGGCATCGTACCACATGTTGAGTGCCCCGGCGGCTCCCGCTCCAACCGCAATTGCACCAATCGCAATCACGGCGATGACCGGATTCATCGCCGCGGGCGCCACCATCAGGCCGACGAAAGCGGTAAAAACAGCAAGCGCCATGACGCGTGGTTTCAGAAGCGCGAAGAAATCACTGATCGTCGCTTCAGAGATCTGGATACCGGTATCCTTGAGGCCGCTTTCCCGAGCCGACATTTCAAGCGACTACCGATTGGCACACGCAATCTGGCCGGCCCATCGGCCGGCGGAAGAGCCAGGTTACTTCCTGGCAAAAGAATCGGGTTACTCCCTGGTGGAAGAACCGGGTTACTTCCTGGCGGAAGAACCGGGTCATTTGGAGAATTGCTTCAGGTAGGCGATGACGTTGGCGAGATCCTCGTCCTTCTTGAGACCGGGAAACGCCATCTTCCCACCTTTTATCATGGCCTTGGGATCGCGAAGATAATTCGTCAGCGTGGCGTCGTCCCATTTGACGCCGGATTTACCCGCCTCGGTCATGGCTTTAGAATACTTGAACCCCGGATGTGTGCCGGCCGTCCGGCCGATGACGCCGCTCAGCGACGGACCGACCTTGTTCTGGTCCTTGTCAACGACGTGACAAACCTTGCATTTGGCGAAGACCTTCTCACCCGCGGCGGCATCCTGTGCATGGGATTGGCTCGTGACAGAGGTCGCAACGGACACGACTGCGAAAAACGCGATTGCACGCATGGCATATCCTCCCCGATCGCCAAATCTGCCTGGACGATCTGCGCCTGCCGACACCTTCGCCGCGATGCACCCTTTGCACGACAGGCAGAATATCCCGCCTCTCCCCGCATGGAATTGCGGCATCTACATACCACAGAATCTGGCCAGCAGATAGAAGAAGTCGACCAGCAAGATTGGCGCCGAGGCCACGCGGCAGGCCGATCGGCCTCGAGCACAACCGGAACGCATACCGGGTAAAGTCGTTAGACCAGCTACGGCTAAACATCTGGAAGACAAAAATCAGGGAAGTGTCTATGAACGACAGGAGCGAGCTGGAGGTGCGCCACGGCACCCGCATGATCGACGGCGAGACCGTCTTTTATCGAGAAGCAGGTCCTGAAACTGCGCCGGTGTTGCTGCTTCCGCATGGCTATCCCTGCTCATCCTTCCAATATCGCCGACTAATGCCGGCGCTCGCCGATCGGTGGCGGACGGTCGCGCCGGATTTCCCCGGCTTTGGCTACAGTGGAACCCCCGATCCGGCACGGTCGGCTATGATTTTGATGCCTATGCAATTTTCCTGGAGCGGTTTACCGACGCGCTGGAACTCGGCAGCTACGCGTTATGGTTGCATGACTACGGCTCGCAGATCGGCCCGCGCCATGCCATAGCGCACCCATCGCGGATTAGGGCCCTGATCATCCAGAATGGCGACATCTACGCAGATGCTCTTGGCCCGAAGTATGAAACGATCCGGCGTTTCTGGCGTGATCCTTCGCCAGCGAACCGTGCGCCGCTCGAACAGGCGGTGAGCGAAGACGGCTTTCGCGCCGAGTTCGTAGGCGAAGTCGATGACGACGTCGCCCAACGTGTCCCGCCCGATCTGTGGAAGTTGCATTGGCCGCTGATGGATACGCCTGTGCGCCGCGCGCTTTCAGTCGGACTGATGGAGAAGCTCAAGGCCAATCTCGACTGGTTCCCTCGTTACCAGGCATACCTGCGCGAGCAACGGCCACTGGCAATGATCCTTTGGGGTCCGAAGGACGAATACATGCCCGAGCCGGCAGCGCGCGCCTATCTGCGCGATCTCCCCGAGGCCGAGCTGCATCTGCTGAACGATGCCGGGCACTGGCTGCTGGAGACCCATTTCGAGGTCGCCCTGCCATTGGTGCGACGGTTTCTCGGCAAGGTCCTGGGTTAATGCATGTCGGGCAAAAGCATGCCCTCGGGCACTGAACCGAGGGTGTGCAGCAACCTGTCGATCATGCTCGGCACACTCGAAAAAAAGGCCACCTCGTGGGCGGCCTTTCACATTTCGCAGAATGCCGTGTTATTCGGCGTCCTTGGCGGCTTTCTTCTTCGGCGCGGCCTTCTTCTTGGGTTCTTCCGCATCGTCGGCCTTGCTGGCGTCGGCCTTCTTCGCTGCGGCCTTCTTCGCCGGCTTCGCCTTGGCCGTCTCGCTGTCCTCGTCGTCGGCCATCAGTTCTTCCTTGCTGACCTTGACGTCGGTGACCGAAATCTGGCTGAGCAGATGGTCGACCACCTTCTCCTCGAACAGCGGCGCGCGCAACGTGTTCAGCGCTTCGGGATTGCTGCGGTAGAATTCGAAGGCTTCCTGCTGCTGGTTGGCCGGATAGCGGCGCACCTGCTCGAGCAGGCCACGCTGCAGTTCCTCGTCCGACACGGTGACGCCGGCCTTCTCGCCGATTTCTGCGAGAACCAGGCCGAGACGCACACGGCGCTCGGCAAGCCGCATATATTCGGCGCGCGCCTCTTCTTCCGTCGTCTCCTCGTCGGCGAAGGTGCGGCCGGCGGCTTCCAGATCGCGGTTAACCTGGTTCCAGATGTTGTTGAACTCGGCCTCGACGAGCTTCGACGGCGCCTCGAACGCGTAGGCGGCATCGAGCTGGTCGAGTAGCTGGCGCTTGATTTTCTGGCGCGTCATCGAGCCGAACTGGTTCTCGATCTGGCCGCGCACCACCTCACGCAGGCGCTCCAGCGACTCGAGGCCGAGATTCTTGGCCATTTCGTCGTTGATCTCCAACGCACCGGGCTGGGACACTTCCTTGACGGTGACATCGAAGGTGGCTTCCTTGCCGGCCAGATGCGCCGCCTGGTAGTTTTCCGGGAATGTGACCGTGACCTGCCTCTCGTCACCGGCCTTGCTGCCGATGAGCTGATCCTCGAAGCCGGGAATGAATTCCTTGGAGCCGAGCACCAGCGGCTGGTCGGTGCCGGCGCCGCCGCTGAAGGCTTCGCCGTCGATCTTGCCGACATAGTCGATCGTCACGCGGTCGCCCTCGGCGGCCTTGCCGGTCTTCGGTTCGTAGGTGCGCGCCGATTCGGCGACACGCTTGACCTGCTCGTCGATTTCCGAATCCGGCACGTCGAACACCTGACGCGTCACCTTGATGTCGGAGAAATCCTTGATCTCGATCGGCGGAATGATCTCGTAGTTAAGGCGGAACTCGAAGTCGGCGCCGCCGGCCAGGATCTTCTCGGCCTCCTTCTCGTCCTCGGTCATGATCACTTCGGGCTGCATGGCAGCCTTTTCGCCGCGGCCGGTAATGATCGATCGGGTCGAATCGTTGAGGATCTCGTTGACCACTTCGGCCATGAACGACTTGCCGTAGACCTTGCGCAGGTGCTGCACCGGCACCTTGCCGGGGCGAAAGCCGTTGATGCGGACCTTGCTCCTGGCATCGGAAAGCCGCGCCATCAGCTTGGCTTCCATGTCACCGGCCGGCACGGTGATCTTGATCTCGCGCTTGAGACCGGAGTTAAGCGTTTCGGTGACCTGCATCATAGAACCTTCGTTTCCACCAATGAGGCAGCCAAACGGCTCTTGCCGTTTACAGCCTGCCGGTATGATCTTGCCGGGAATGGCTTTTGGTGCGGGACTTGGCGATCTGTCCACTCAACGCGGCTCAAATCGTCCAGAAACACGCTCCAAAATGTGAATAAGTCTTTGTTTTTCCGACTTCTTGTCACATTCTGCAGAAGTGGATCGTCGCATCCCGTCACATTCGACACGCCTTTTGTCACAGGCGCGGCCGATTTTCAACCATCTTCGCGTCTACAGGCGTCTACAGCGCCGCGCCTCATCTTGGACGCACACAGGATGCTGGAGCACCTTGAATATGGCACATGATCCCCAAAAATACGATTTTTCGTGTTTCGGGATCATGCGCCGGCGAACGGCCGCTATTTTGACCGCGACATTGACAGAATGATGGCTGCCTGCGGGCAACGCGGATGTGGCGGAATTGGTGGACGCGCTGGCTTCAGGTTCCACTCCCATCTTGGCTCCCGCTGGTGTAGCTATCTCCAAGTAGTCAGCCGCTCAGCGCAGCGGTCCTGATGCAGACAAGCCCGCCACCCCTTGCGAGTGGCGGGCCGGCCGCGAGGCCAGGAGAGTGTTGTCAAAGCCTCCGCGGCCGATGCGACACTCCCGTTTGCGCAACAGTCTTCTCAGCGGCGTGCAATCAGCAAGCAAAGCTCACGTAGATCGCGATCGTATGCGCCGCCGCTCGCGAGCACGTCGACGCAGCGCTTCTTCATCCGCATCAGCTGGCTGCTGGACATCTGCGCGACCCCGCTCATGGCGAGAGTGCCGGGCGCTCCAGGGGTCCCGGGTGCTCCAGAGGTGCCGCCAGGAACGGTTCCGCCGCCGACGCCGACACCGACGCCGACACCGACGCCGCTCGTCGCACCAAGATTGGCACCCACACCCGGTGCAATGCCGCCGGTGCCGCCCAGATTTGCGCTCGCGCCGGCACTGATACCACCGGTGCCGTCGAGATTGGCGCCCAGGCCAGCCGTGGCCCCACGCGTACCGCCGAGATTGGCGCCCAGCCCAGCCGTGACGCCACGAGCGCCGACGACATTGGCGCCTGCACCGGCGCTAACGCCCCTGCTGCCGCCGATCGATGCACCGGCGCCGGCATTCACCCCGCTTCGGCCGCCGATCGAAGCGCCGACACCCGCGGTAATGGGTTTCTTGCGGCCGATCGATGCACCGACTCCCGTGTTTACCCCGCTGCTACCGCCGATCGAAGCGCCGGCTCCCGCATTAACGCCGCCACTGCCGCCGATCGAGGCGCCGAGACCGGCGTTTACCCCGCCCCGGCCGCCAACCGAGGCGCCGAGACCGGCATTTGCGCCGCCTCGGCCGCCAACCGATGCGCCGGCGCCGACGCTAATGCCGCCTGCGCTGGAGGGAAAAGAAAGAGATAAAACAAGTGCACCACAGGCCAAAGCTGCGGCGAAGCCGTTAACGACGTTTGCCATGACACTCTCCTTTGATAAGTACCCCACAGCAGCAGTTTCAAAGCTGCTACTTTAGAAATAACGAACTCAGAGAGTGTTAGAATCGCTAACACGAAACAATGTTTGCAGTCGTGCCTTACGGGTAGAAAAATATTCCGAATCAATTTGAAAAAATTTGGATACATCCATTGGGAGGAAGATCCGGCCGCCGACGAGTTCGTTCGCGCATGGCACGGGCTGGGACTTACCAAGCGACCGGCGTAGACGCCAACGCGGGACCAAAAACCTCGAAAATCTAAGTGTTGAACTTGTGACACGGGTTGTGACATAGACATGTCACGGTGACACGAAGCCAGCGGGTATGGCGGAATTGGTAGACGCACCAGATTTAGGTTCTGGCGTGAGAACGTGGGGGTTCGAGTCCCTCTACCCGCACCACTGCTCCCCTCGAACAGTGGATCAAGGTTCCAGTACCGGAAGGCTGGGGGTCAAGTCCTTTCTTCCGCACCAATTGGTGCCTGCTCATCAAATACCTGGCGTGTGAACCATCCGGTCAAATTCGCAAGTTCAGGTCCCAGCATGCGGTCGTCGCCGACCGGCCGATTCTAATAAAGCGGTTCCTCGAACAGCGTCTTGTCGCCGTCCATCAGCGCCTTGATCTGCGCGGCGCCATCGGCTGCGATCGCGACGCGGACGCCGAACGGCCGCACCCGCATGTTGTTCTGGATCGCCATCCCCTCGCCTTCCGGCAGATAGAAGCGCTCGATGCCGTAATCCGGCGCGATCGTCGTGGCTTCGCTGAGATCCCGCCCTTTTGACACATGCCCGACGATATCGACTTCATCGGATGCTGCCGGCGCAGGCGCTTGCCCGAACCAGGCCGTGGTTGCGCCCCAATAGCCGTCGGCGCCCTGCTTCAGCCTGACCACGATCGGCGTATCGTCGCTCGTCAGTTTGCCGGCCGGAATGTTGGCGATCAGCTTCACCGGTAGGCGCGAAATATCATAGCCGAGCATAATGTAGTCGCCACGCAGCAGATCGCGCGGATCGATCGGTTCGACCCTCAGCAACACTTGCTTGCCGTCGCGCAGGATCGCCGCCCGGCCGGCGATGATCCAGCTCAGGAAGCCGATCTGGACGAGCGCCAGCACCAGCGCCGAAATGATCAGTCTTTTACCGGTCATCATGCCGCCGCTCCTTCTGCGTCGGGGGCCCTCATGCGCTTTTCCACGCGGAGGATGACAAGGGCAAGCAGGCCAAGAAGCACAGCGGCTGCAAGGAAGAAGCCTGCCGTGTCGAGCATCGACTGCAGCATCACCACATAGATGATGGCGAGTTCGAAGGCGAAGCCGGCATAGGCAACCCAGCGCAAGCCCCTGCTTTCGCGGCCGCCCAGCACGATTGCCGCGACCATGCCGGCAAGCGCAATGGCCGAGGCAATGCCGAAGCCGCTGTTACTGCTTTCACCGGCCAGTTCGAACTGGATCATCGCCAGGCCGGTGAGAAACCCGATCAGCGCGTGTAAGGGCAATCTGCCGCCAAGCTGCAATATCCGGTCGACGGGTCCGGCAGCGAAGATCGCAGCCGCGAAAAGCAGCGCCGACACGATAATGAGCGGGACGGCGACCTGCAGCGTTTCGTATTCCGTAAACAACAGCACGAGATAGAAGATGACCGACAGGATAATCAGATGCCGCGCCGCCTGGCTGCGGGTCCAGAACGAAATGGCGAACAACACGATCGCCATGACGACGAAGGGGTGCGGAAATTCCGTGCGCCTGAAATAATCGAAGCCTCTCAGGAACAGCCACGCGTCGGCAATGCCGACAGAAGCAACGGTCAGCGGGTTCGAGCGCAGCGCAACGGCCGCCAGGGCGGTGCCCGCGCCCCAGGTGATCAAGGCCGACGCTTCGTCGCCGGACAAATGGTACATCTGGCCGATCAGCGCGATCGATCCGCCGAATGCCGCTGCGGCGACGATCCAGAGTGCCTCGCCGATTGCAGCATGGTCGCGTGTCTTCAGCACGGCGCCGCCGACATAGCCGGCGAAGATGATAGCGAAGAGCGCTGCCACCCGCGCCAGCCGCGGAATGGCTTCCCAGTTGGCGGCGACGAAGATCAGCACGGCCGCACCAAAAAGCAACGCCGCCATCATCGCCAGGATCGAGCCGAAGCTCAGTGATTTGCGCTCATTGGCCTCGACGTCGCGCGTCAGCGCGTCGGCCGTCGAGGCGTCGATCAGGCCAGCCTGCAGCCATCGCGTGATATCGGCCCTGACCCGCGACGAATAGCTCGCCATGCTTTTCTCCCCCAGCTTGGTCGTTTCTTCAGCCGACCCGGACAAACCGTTGACGCTACGGCATTTTCCGATTCGGGCCTATCTATGTCGAAGACGAGAATTGCCGGTGATTGTGCATTGCACAATTTGCATTGCTGCCATGCACCAATAGCGCTTTTAAATCGATATGACCCGACCTATCTTCTCGGCGTACACAAAGACGGAATGATCCGAAAGAAAGACGAAACGAGAATACCATGAACCTGATCCGCAACTACCGCAACTGGCGCCGCTACCGGGACACCGTTTCCGAGCTGAGCCGCCTGAACAACCGCGAATTGACCGACCTCGGCATCAGCCGCAGCGACATCCACTACGTCGCCCGCAAGGCGGTCTAATCCTCTTCGGACCGCAAATGGTCCGAACCAGTTTGACTTGAAAAGAGAATGACAATGAACCTGATCCGCAACTATCGTAACTGGCGCGTTTATCGCTCGACGGTTACCGAGCTGGGTCGCCTTTCGAACCGCCAGCTGCATGATCTCGGCATCGTCCGCGAAGAGATCAAGAGCATCGCCCGCAAGGCGATCTAGTCAGAATTTCGCCAGGGTCGACCTCCTCCCCGACCCTGACGGATACGGTCAGCCTTCACCTCCTCCCGCGGGTTGACCACAAAAACGGCGCCCGCCGCACCTCCTCCCGCGGCGGGCGCTGTTTCCCCCGGGGCCAAGCAAATTTCGTCCTAGGGCGAACAAATTTGGTCCAAAAGGGTTTCGCCCCCTTCATTAGGCGAAAGGAATTTCGTCAAAGCCGACCTCCTCCCCGGCGATGGCGAATACGGTCGATCTTCACCTCCTCCCGAGGATCGACCAGCAAAACGACACCTGCCGGATCCTCCCCCGGCGGGTGTTGTTGTTTTTCAGGGGCGACGCACTCTCTGAGAATCGTTCTGCGAAAATCGTTCTGGCGGGGAAGTCCTTGCCGTCAGTCGAGCGCACCGCTTTCCAGCACGCCCCGCTTCTTCCACTGGTTCAGCGGAAAAATGTCCGGTGCGCCGCCCATCGGCGCATACCAGGAATCCACCACCCACTCGGTGCCCCTGCGGTCGCTGATCACCGCCGTCCAATGGGGATAGCGCCCGTCGACAAACAGGCCTCGCGAGGCCCTGTCCTCGACCTTGTGGAACCTGAGCAATTTTCGCTCGGCAAGATAGACCAGCAGCGCATGCGTATTGGCCGATTCGTCGACACAATCCATCTGGCCCCTGATGCGCGATGCACCGAATTCCGACTGCGGCAGATCGCGAATGCCGGTGGCCCGAAAAATGCGCTGCTCGAAATAGCGAACAGCCTTCGAAACAGCGGCACGCTCGGCTTGAGGCGAACCGGCGCCGGCACGCAGGATAGAGCGGAAACGCGCGCCGTCACCGGAGCCAAGCGCCAGCATGGTGCGATAGTTGCAACTGTAGCCGTGGCAGATGGGGATCCGCTTGGAAGCCGTCGCGGCCAGTTCGCCGGCGGCCGCTGATCCGCCCACGGCGATCACGACTGTCAGAAATGTCGCTCTGGAAAAGATCCCGCCCATTCTCCGACAGTAGACGATTGCAGCGCTTGGCGGCAACAACGCGGCCGACTCGTGCAATTGCAATCGCAGCGACAAAGGATTATTTCGGCGCTCATGAACAAGAACCCCATTCACGTCATCGGCGGTGGCCTGGCCGGCTCCGAAGCCGCCTGGCAGGCGGCCGATGCCGGCGTTCCCGTCGTGCTGCATGAAATGCGTCCCATCCGCGGCACCGATGCGCACAAGACGGATGGATTGGCCGAGCTCGTCTGTTCCAATTCCTTCCGCTCCGATGATGCGCAGACCAACGCCGTCGGCCTGCTGCACGCCGAAATGCGGCTGGCCGGTTCGCTGATCATGAGCGCCGGCGACGCGCACCAGGTGCCGGCTGGCGGGGCGCTGGCTGTCGACCGCGACGGGTTTTCCGGAGCGGTGACAAAAAAGCTCGAAGCGCACCCGCTCATCACCATCCAGCGCGAGGAAGTGCCCGGCCTGCCGCCGGCGGATTGGGACCAGGCGATCATCGCCACCGGCCCGCTGACCGCACCTGGGCTCGCCCAATCGATCGCGGAAGTGACCGGCGCCGATGCGCTCGCCTTCTTCGACGCCATCGCGCCGATCGTCCATTTCGACACGATCGACATGGACATCTGCTGGTCCCAGTCGCGCTACGACAAGGTCGGACCTGGCGGTACTGGCAAGGATTACATCAATTGTCCGATGGACAAGGAGCAATATCTCGCCTTCGTAGGGGCGCTTCTCGAGGGCCAAAAGACCGAATTCAAGCAGTGGGAAGGCACGCCCTATTTCGACGGCTGCCTGCCGATCGAGATCATGGCCGAGCGCGGCGTCGAGACGCTGCGCCATGGGCCAATGAAGCCGATGGGGCTGACCAATGCGCACAATCCGTCGGTAAAGGCCTATGCCGTCGTGCAGCTTCGCCAGGACAATGCGCTGGGCACGCTCTACAACATGGTCGGCTTCCAGACCAAGCTGAAGCACGCCGAGCAGGTGCGCGTGTTCCGCACCATCCCGGGCCTCGAAAACGCCGAGTTTGCCCGCCTCGGCGGCCTGCACCGCAACACCTATATCAATTCGCCGACGTTGCTTGACCAATCGCTGCAGTTGAAATCACGGCCCGGCCTGCGCTTCGCCGGCCAGATCACCGGCTGCGAGGGCTATGTCGAAAGTGCCGCCATCGGCCTGCTTGCCGGGCGCTTTGCCGCAGCCGAGAGGTTGGGCCACGCGCCGGCGCTGCCGCCGATGACCACAGCCTTTGGCGCGCTGCTCAACCATATTACCGGCGGTCACATCGTTTCCGACGAGCCGGGAAAGCGCTCCTTCCAGCCGATGAACATCAATTTCGGCTTGTTCCCTCCGGTGGAAGCGCCGAAAGCCGAGGGAAAACGCCTGCGCGGCAAGGACAAGACCGTCGCCAAGCGGCGTGCGGTGACATCGCGGGCGCTGGTCGATTGCCGCGAATGGCTGGGGCTGCCTTCCCAGGCGGAAGCGGCGGAATAGGCCGCCTGTCTGTTCTTGTCGATAGGCCGGCAGGAGAGTAGGATATTATCCTACCATCATCATAGGGAGCGATTCCGTGGAACCCGCCGAGAAACTGTCCGTCACCGTCACGCCCGCCATGGCGCGCATGATCCGCGAAAAAGTCGAGGATGGTACCTTTGGATCGGCGAGCGAGGTGATCCGCGCAGCACTGCGCGCCTTCCAGCGCGAAGAGGAAGAGCATGCCGAGCGGATGGCGTCGATCAGGGCGCGCGTGAAGGCATCGATCGAGGATACAAGGCCCGCTGTTCCGCTCGAAGAAGCAATCGACAGGGTAAAGAGCCGGATTTCGCAACTCGCGCGAGACAATGATGATACAGCGTCTCGCCGTCGTTCTTAGCGAAGAAGCTATTACCGATCTCGAAGCGATTGCCGCCTACATTCTTGAGAGCAGCGGGAGCGAAAGCATCGCAGATGGTTTTGTCGATCGGATCAAACAACGCTGCCAGTGCATCGGCAACGCGCCTCGCGGCGGCCGCCAGCGCGACGACATTGTTCCGGGATTGCGAACAGTGCCATTCGAGCACTCTGCAATCATCGCTTACGTTGTCGATGACGATCTCGTCCGCATCGTCAACATCTTCTATGGTGGTCGCGACTATGAGACGCTGATGCGTGATGGCGGATCGAGCGATCCATCGTGATAGACGTCTACGGCTGCCGTGATAGTTCCGGCTTCCGGATTCCTGCTCGGCAGCCTTCAGACGTCCGGCCAGCCTAGCGTCGCGCGGCGCAACAGCAGCCAATGCCGCCGCCAGGCCGAGAGCCGCGCCACGTCGTTCAGAGGTGACTGACGAGAACTTTCCATCTTGCCGAGATAGGCGCGCGACAAGGCCAGCGGCAAAAATGCTGGTCTGAGCGAATCCGGCAACGACGATGCGCCCTGCTCGAATGCCGCAAGATGTTCTTGCGCCAGCGCGATCATCGCGGCGACGGCGCTTTGCGCGCCAGGCCCGACATCGCCCGCAACGAATTCCTCGGACGACGACCCTGCCGCGGCCAGAATATCGGCCGGGACAAAGCACTGCCCACGCTTGCGATGCAGCGGCAGCAGCAGCAAAAGGCCGGTCATCGCTTGTGCACAACCTGCCCTGCCCGCAAGTTCGGCAAACCGTGGTGCTTCGACGGGATCAAGCACAATCGCTGCAAGCTGGATAAGCGCCGCCGCGGTCTCGCCGCAATAGCCTTCCAGATCGGTGCGCGACGGCATAGGATCGTCGTAGAGATCGAAAATACGGGCTTCGAGCATGTTCTCGAAGGCGGGTTTCGGCAGGTGGCGGGCGGAAATCGTCGCCTTCAACGCGTCGGCGACGGGATGGCCGGTGCCTACCCCGGTGTCCTCGGCTGCGATGACATCGCGCCACCATTGCAGCCGCACCTCGCCCGGCAGTGCCTCCCGGATACGGTCGCGAATGCCGGATATCTCGGCATTGAAGGCATAGAGCGAAAACAGCGCGTCACGCTTGTCCTCGGGCGCATAGAGCGTGCAGACATAGCGGTCATGATCGGCGGCGCGCACCGTTTCCGTGACGATTTTGGCGTTTTCGCTCACGTCACTCGACGGCAATCAGCGCTGCGGCCACCGCACGGTTTTCCGCCAGGAGAACATTGTAGGTCCGCACGGCAGCACCAGTCGACATCGGATCGGCCGCAATGCCCGCCGCCTTCAGCGCAGCACGCAGCGCCGCCGGCAACGGCCTGACATCCTTGCCGGCGCCGACCAGCAGGATCTCGACCTGGTCAGCCTCGTTGAGCAGCTTGACGAAATCCGCCGCCGTCATTGCCAGGGGATCAGCCGGATCCCAGCCATAGATGCCCGACGGCAGGCACAGGAGCGAGCCGCGATGCGACATATCGGCGAAGCGAAATCCGCCATTGCCATAGGCCTCGATCGGCGCCCGGCCGGGGAAATGCGCTTCCCGGATGACAATGCCTTTGGTCATCCCGTTGGCCGCCCGTCAGGTTGCTATGGCTTTGCCGCCGCTCACCGGCTTCTCCACATCGGCCGTCGCGGTCTCCGGCCGTAGCTTGAACAGGATGAGCAATGGCGCGGCGATGAAGATCGACGAATAGGTTCCGAAGACGACGCCGAACAGCATCGCCAGCGTGAACGAGCGGATCACCTCGCCGCCGAACAGCACCAGAGCCAGCAGCGCCAGCATCGTCGTCACCGAGGTCAGCGTCGTTCGCGACAGCGTCTCGTTGATGGCGTTGTTCAACAATTGCGGCAGCGGCATCCGCTTGTATTTTCGCAAGTCTTCGCGAACACGGTCATAGACGACGATCGTGTCATTGAGCGAATAGCCGATGATGGTGAGTATCGCCGCAAGCGACGATTGGTTGAATTCGAGACCGGTGATGACGAAGAAGCCGATCGTCATGACCACATCGTGGACCGTGGCGATAATGGCGCCGACCGCGAACTGCCATTCGAAGCGGAACCAGACATAGATCAGGATTCCGAGCAGCGCGATCAGCATGGCGATGGTGCCTTGCTTGGCGAGTTCACCGGAAACCGTCGGTCCCACCACTTCGACGCGGCGGAAATCGTAATGGTCCTGCAACTCGCCACGCACCTTGTCGATGACGGTCTGTTCGGCGTTCTCGCCGCCCTCCTGCGTGCCGACACGAATCAAGACGTCGTTCGGGTCGCCGAACTGCTGCACCTGCACTTCGCCGATGTTGAGTTCCGAAAGCCTGCCGCGAATGTCGGCAATGTCGGCGGTGCCATCCTTGGCCTGGACCTCGATCAACGAACCGCCCTTGAAGTCGATGCCGTAGTTGATGTCGACGGTCGTGAACAGCACGACCGAAAGGATCGACAGCACGCTGGACAGCGCGAATGTCCAGCGGCGGATGCCCATGAACGGAATTTTCGTGCCCGGCGGGACGAAGGTCACCGGCGCGCGCGGCAATTCCTTTGGGCGGGCGCGGCGAAGCCAGATCGACACCAGCAGGCGGGTGAAGGTGAAGGCGGTGAACACCGTGGTCAGAATGCCGATGGCGAAGGTAACGGCAAAGCCCTTCACCGGCCCGGTCCCGAGCCAGAACAGCACCACGGTCGCGATCAGCGAGGTGACATTCGAATCGACGATGGTCGCCAGCGCTTTGGAAAAGCCCGTGTCGATCGCCTGGATGACCGAGCGACCGTTTCGTCGCTCCTCGCGAATGCGCTCGTAGATGAGAACGTTTGAATCGACCGCCATGCCGATGGTCAGCACGATGCCGGCGATGCCGGGCAATGTCAGTGTCGCGCCAAGCAACGACAACAAGGCGATGATCATCGCCACATGCACCGCCAGCGCGATGTTGGCAATGAAGCCGAGAAAGCCATAGGCCACGAACATGAACACAACGACGAGGATGGAGCCGATCACGCCGGCGACCTTGCCGGCGTGAATGGAATCCTCGCCGAGCCCAGGGCCTACCGTGCGCTCTTCGATCACCGTCAGCGTCGCCGGCAGCGCGCCGGCACGCAACAGCACGGCGAGGTCGTTGGCGCTCTCTGCGGTGAAATTGCCTGAGATCTGGCCGCTGCCGCCAAGGATCGGTTCGCGGATCTGCGGCGCCGAAATCACCTGATTGTCGAGGATGATGGCAAACAGCTTGCCGACATTCTGCGAGGTGGCCTGGCCGAAACGCGCCGCCCCCTTGGAATCGAAGGTGAACGAGACCACCGGCTCACTGGTCTGGGAATTGTATGTCGCCTGCGCATCGACGAGATTTTCGCCAGAAACGATGACGCGGTTTTCGATCAGATAGGGAACCGGCGGATCATCCTGCGAATACAACACCGAGGATCCGGCCGGCGGACGACCGTTGAGCGCGTCCTGCACCGGCATCGACTGGTCGACCATCTGGAAGGTCAGCTTGGCGGTCTGGCCTAGAATGTCCTTCAGCCGTTGCGGATCCTGCAGGCCCGGCACCTGGACCAGAATGCGGTCGTCGCCTTGGCGTTGCACGATCGGCTCGGTGGTGCCGAGTTCGTTGACACGGCGCTCGACGACTTCGAGCGACTGCGCCAGCGCCGTCGACGTGCGGTATTTGATGCCGGCATCGGTGAATGCGAATTTGAGCAGACCCGGCTCGGAATCATCCAGCGACATTTCCTGGACGGAGCCGCCGCTGAACAGGCCGGCGGCCACCGGGTCGGTCAATGTCTTCAGCGCCGTCTTGGCGGCTTCGACCTGACCGGGATCGGTGATGCGGACCTGCACGGACCGGCCTGATCCGGCAAGGCCGGTATAACCGATCTTGGCATCGCGCAGCCGCGTCCTGATTTCGTCGCGCGTTGTCTCCAGCCGATCCTTGATCAGATCGTTCGGATCCATCCTGAGCAGGATATGCGAGCCGCCCTGCAGATCGAGGCCGAGCGTCATCTGGCGCTTCGGCACCCAGCCGGGAAGCTGGGCGAGTGTGCTCGCCGAAAAAAGATTGGGCGCAGCGAGGATCACAGTGGCGGCCACAGCCAGCCAGATCAGGATCATCTTGAAGCGCGAGAAATAAAGCATATGGCGTCGTCCGTCAGGGCGTTCGGGCGGATCGTTCCGCCTGGAATTGGGTTATTTCTAGGCGCTCTGGTTCGCCACTGGCTCGCCGTGGTCGGCACATAGGTGATTGTCAAGCACAAGGCAGTTCACTTTGATGCTGCCATCGGGCTTTCTTCAACTATTGTCAATCTTGTCGGCAAGCGACCAGCGCGCAATGGCATCACGAGATCGTTGGCGCCCCGTGACAGGTGGCCAGCCAGATCACAGTCGTCCTGAAGCGCGAAAATACAGCAAATGGCGTTTGTCGGTCAGGATGTATCCGCAGATCGTTCGCCGACAATCCGTTTATTTCTTAGCGTTCTGGTTCGCCACTGGCTCGCCCTTGACGCGCACATCGGCAATCGTCGAACGCAGCGCCGTTACCTTGGTGCCACCGCCGAGATCGATCTCGAGCTCGTTGTCGTCGATCACCTTGGTCACCTTGCCGACGAAACCGCCACCAGTGACGACCGTATCGCCGCGGCGGACCGCCGCCAGCATCTCGCCGCGCTTCTTCAACTGCGTACGCTGCGGCCGGATGATCAGAAAATACATGATCACGAAAATCAGGACAAACGGCAAAATGCTGATGAACATATCCGGGGAGGTGCCGACGCCTTGGGCATATGCCGGTGTCACGAACATCGAAGTACTCCTGAATTTTGAAAAACAGCCGCCAAACGGGTAATTTGGCGGCCCCGTGAAATTTGGCCGGAATATAGTCGGTAAAGTTGCCAATGCAACTGCGGCCGAGCATTTCAGCTGCTTTTCCGGCTGGTTGAGCCGTGTTAGAGCATGGTCCCGAAAGACGGAGCGCGGTTCTCGGAAAAGATCGTGCCCTAACAAAAGGTTGGAGCCGGTTCCGAAACCGCCCGGATCGACAGGTTCCGTTGCTTTCCTGAATGCAAAAACAAAAGACAAGAATGACCGACAGCACCATCGAAGCCCTGAACAGGAAGCTCGACCGCCTGATCGAGGCGGTCGCCCGCCTCGCCCCGCCCCCGGTGCCGGAAACCGATCTCGGCGGGGCCGACTGCTTCGTCTGGCAGGCTGATCCCGGCTATCTGGAGCCGGTGCGCAAGGTCAACCGGGTCGACATCGGTCTGATCCGCGGCGTCGACCGCGTCCGCGACATACTGGTCGACAACACCGAGCGTTTCGCCTCCGGTTACGCAGCCAACAACGTGCTGTTGTGGGGCGCACGCGGCATGGGAAAATCCTCGCTGGTCAAGGCCGTGCATGCGGCGGTCAACGCATCGGCAAAGCTGGATCTGCCGCTCAAGCTCATCGAGATCCACCGCGAGGACATCGACACGCTGCCGAAGCTGATGGCGGTGCTGAAGGCAGCGCCTTACCGTTTCATCCTGTTTTGCGACGACCTCTCCTTCGACCACGACGACACGTCCTACAAGTCGCTGAAGGCGGCGCTCGAAGGGGGAGTCGAGGGCCGCCCGGCCAATGTGATCTTCTACGCTACGTCGAACCGGCGCCACCTTTTGCCGCGCGACATGATCGACAATGAGCGTTCGACCGCCATCAACCCGTCGGAAGCGGTCGAGGAAAAAGTCTCGCTCTCCGACCGTTTCGGCCTCTGGCTCGGCTTCCACAAATGCTCGCAGGACGAGTATCTCGACATGATCGACGGATATGTCCGCCATCACGGACTCGCCATCGATCCCGAGACGCTGCGCGCCGAGGCACTGGAATGGGCGACGACGCGCGGCAGCCGTTCGGGCCGCGTCGCCTGGCAGTACACCCAGGATCTGGCAGGCCGGCTCGGCAAGTCGCTCCAGGATTAGACCATGATCCCGAACCGAAGGTCAGCGTAGCAAAAAGTGGAGCCCGGTTTTCGGACAAGATCATGGTCCGGAAAAGCCACTGAAAAAGCCCGCCCCTTGCGGAGCGGGCTGAGCCGGCGGGCCAGACTGGAGGTCAGGCGGCCCGCAATCGCTTTTCTTGTTCTATTCAAGATAGGTCGATGAATCGTCTTGCCTACTCTGGATCGAAGGGCGACTTTCCCTCCTCAAGATAGGTCGAAGGATCGACTTTCTTATTCAAGATAGGTCGAAGGATCGACCGGCGCCGAATTCTTGCGCACTTCGAAATGCAGTTTCGGCGAGTCGGTGGTGCCGCTCATGCCGGACTGCGCGATTTCCTGGCCGCGCTTGACCTTCTGGCCGCGCTGGACCTCGATCGAACGGGCGTGGCCATAGACTGTGACCAAACCGTTCTCGTGGCGCACCAGCACCGTATTGCCGAATTCCTTGAGGCCATCGCCGGCATAGATGACGACGCCGTTCTCGGCCGCCTTGACTGGCGTTCCTTCCGGCACGGCGATGTCGACACCGTCCTTGCCGCCGCCGAAACTGGAGATCACGCGGCCGCGCACCGGCCAGCGCATCTTGCCGATACCGGTGGCGTTTGGCGCGACCGCATCGTCGTCCTCGGCCTGCTGGATGACCTTCGCATCCTTCTTCGGCGGCGTGTAGGCGGCGAGCGTTTCCGACGGCGTGGTCTTTGCCGCAGGCGGGGTGGTGGCAGTCGTTACCGGATCGACCTTTGCCGGCTTGGCATTTGCCACCGTCGCGGTGCCGCCGGCCGGCACCTTCAATGTCTGGCCGATCTTGAGCAGACCGTCCTGCATGCCGTTCGCCCGCTTCAACGCAACCACGCCGACGCCGGTCTTCCTGGCGATGGCCGACAGCGTATCACCCTGCTGGACGGTGTAGGAGCCACCGGCACCAGCCGCCTTGGGTGCAGCGTCCTTCGGCTGGCTGGCTGCGGCCGATGCATCCACCTTCGCGGCGGACTTGCCCTCCTTTAGCTTGGGCTGCTGCGGCAGCACGGCCACCATCTCCGGCGCCTTGGCCGGCAAATCCTGTTTTGTGTCGTTCGCAGGCTTGTCGGCAAGCTTCGGCGCCGGTTTCTTACCCGAATAGCCATAGGCCGGGATGACGATCTTCTGGCCGGCCTTCAGCCCGTTGGTCGCGCTTAGCCCATTGACCTTCATCAGGGCGTCGGCGGGCACGCCGTAGCGCCGCGACAGGCCGGAAATGGTCTCGCCGTCCTTGACGATGATCTCGGCTGCACGCGGTTCGCCGCCCGCCGTCGCAATGCGCGGAGCATCGGGCCGTGACTCTTTGAACGGCTTTGCCACGGTTCCGGTCGCAGTCCGGTCGACCCGGGGAGCGGCTGGCGCCGAAGCTGTGCGGGCCGGAATGGCGGCGGGCGCCGACGCGGTAGCCGGCTGCGCCTGGTCGACCGGCGGCGATTGCTGCGTCGTGACCGGTTCAAGGCTTGAACGGCTTACCGACTGGGTGTGGCTGCCGTCGAGCGGCGCAGCCGAAACCGTGGCGGCATCGCCGGGATAAGGCTGGGCGGCGTCCTGCTTGTCGATGATGGCGCGCTGGTTGTTTGTCGACGACGTGAAGACGTCGTCGACGCTGTTGAACCGCGAGACCTGGGAACTGCATCCCGCCGCAGTACCCGCAACCATCAGGACGGCGATACCCCGCGCCAGGTTGCGTCCGTTTGCCTTCAAAATACTGAATTGCATCGCATTTACCCGCAGATACCCGGTACAGACTGACCGTGATTAAAGCGCGTTAATGTTACCGGCCGGTTAAACCTCTAGAATCAGACGCAAATTTTCTTAAAATATTTAAAGCTGCATCGGACGGGCGTGATTCAGCTCAGGTAAGCCGGAGACGGACCAGTCAGGTGAGATGCGGGCATCACCTGAATATCGACAGATCCTAGATGACGGCGGCTACGCTGCGCAGGATCGGCTGCAGGCGTACGAGACCGATGTCCTCGCGTTCGAAGCGGCTGCCGACCTTGGTCAGTTTGGCCAGCACCTGCTCGCCCTCCTCGGGTCCGATCGGCGCGATGACGATGCCGCCGCTCGACAATTGATCGAGCAGGAAGCGCGGCAGGCTGTCGAAGGCCGCCCATGCGACGATACGGTCGAACGGCGCTTCATTGGCCAGTCCGTTGGAGCCGTCCGCCAGGCGCACGATGACATTGCCGATGCCGAGCGCCTCGACGCGCTGTTTGGCCTGCTCGACCAGCGTCTTGTAGCGGTCGATGGTGACGACGCGTGCGGCGAGCCGCGACATCACCGCCGCGGTGTAGCCTGCCCCGGTGCCGATCTCGAGCACCCGGTTGCCCGGCTCGATGGCAAGTGCTGCGATCACCGCAGCTTGCAGATCGGCGCCCTCGATCGCCTCGCCGCATTCGATCGGCAGCATGCGGTCGGACCAGGCGATCGGATGGAACTGTGCGGAAAGGAAGCCGCGCCGCGGCGTCGCCTCGAAGGCGGCGATCAGCGCCTTCGGCACCACGCCCTTGCCACGCAGGCGGAGCAGGAAAGCGGCGAAGCCTTCGCGGTCGTCGACCGTCGGACCATGGTTCAGGTTCATGCGAGCGCCTTGGTCAGTTGATCGCGAATTTCATGCGCTGTGAGATCGAGCTGCAGGGGCGTCACCGACACCAGCCGATTGCGCATGGCATAGAGATCAGTGCCTTGCTTGCCCTCGACCGGCTCGCGGCCGAAGCGCAGCCAGTAATAGGGAAGCCCGCGGCCGTCGCGGCGCTCGTCGACCCACAGGCTATGGACGAGCTTGCCTTGCGCGGTGACCACCGTGCCGGCGACCTCGTCGGGAAGGCAATTCGGAAAATTGACGTTGAGCAGCACACCATCCGGCAGCGGCATGGCGACCAGCTTTTTGAGCAGCGCCGGCGCCAGCGCCTCGGTGGTCTCGTAAGGGACGAGGCGATCCTCGCCGACATAGGAATAAGCCTGGCTGAGCGCGATCGAGCGCACGCCGAGCAGCGCGCCTTCCATGGCGCCGGCAACGGTGCCCGAATAGGTGACGTCGTCGGCGATGTTGGCGCCGGAATTGACGCCGGACAGGATCAGGTCTGGTGCTGCGGGCAGGATTTTTTTCACGCCCATGATGACGCAGTCGGTCGGCGTGCCGCGCACGGCAAAGTGCTTTTCGCCGATCTTTCTCAGGCGCAGCGGCTCCGAGATCGACAGCGAATGCGCATAGCCGGACTGATCCTGCTCCGGCGCCACCACCCAGACATCGTCCGACAGCGTGCGGGCAATGCGTTCAAGCGATGCAAGGCCCTCGGCATGGATGCCGTCATCATTGGTCAGGAGGATGCGCATTATTTCGATTCGATCTTTTCCAGACCGCCCATGTAAGGCCGAAGCGCTTCAGGAATGGTTACGCTGCCATCCTCATTCTGGTAGTTTTCGATGACAGCAATAAGAGCGCGGCCGACGGCGGTGCCGGAACCGTTCAGCGTGTGGACGAAGCGGTTGCCCTTGCCGTCCTTGTCCTTGTAGCGGGCATCCATGCGCCGCGCCTGGAAATCGCCACAGACCGAGCACGACGAAATCTCGCGATAGGCGTTCTGGCCCGGCAGCCAGACCTCGATGTCATAGGTCTTGCGCGCGCCAAAGCCCATGTCGCCGGTGCACAGTGTCACCGTGCGGAACGGCAGGCCGAGCCGCTTCAGCACTTCCTCGGCGCATTCGGTCATTCGCTCGTGCTCGGCAAGCGACGATTCCTGGTCGGTGATCGACACCAGTTCGACTTTGTAGAACTGGTGCTGGCGCAGCATGCCGCGCGTATCGCGCCCGGCCGAGCCCGCTTCCGAGCGGAAGCACGGCGTCAGCGCCGTATAGCGCAGCGGCAGTTTTTCATGCGCGGTGACTTCCTCACGAACAAGGTTAGTAAGTGGAACTTCAGCCGTGGGGATTAGATAGTGGCTGGGCTTGATTTCGTCATTCTCAAGCTTCTCGACCCACTCGCGCTGGCGTCGTAACGACCTGTCTCGAATTTCCTCTTGAGATGGCCGAGTCTCGCGAAATTCCGCGAATTGCTGTTCACGAGCCTCCTCATAGGCAGCCCAGAAATTAGAAGCAGCAAACAAATCTACCTTGAATTTCGGCAACTGCCCCGTGCCAAACATCGCCTCTTCGCGCACCATCAGCGGCGGCTGGATCTCCTCGTAGCCATGCTCGATCGTATGCAGGTCCAGCATGAACTGGCCGAGCGCGCGCTCCATCCGCGCCAGTCCGCCCTTGAGCACCGTGAAGCGCGATCCGGACAGTTTCGCCGCCCGCTCAAAATCCATCATGCCGAGCGCTTCGCCGATCTCGAAATGCTCCTTCACCCAGTTCGGGCGGGCCGGCACCTTGCCGACGGTGCGCTTGACGACGTTGTCGTGCTCGTCCTTGCCGACCGGCACGTCGTCGAGCGGCACGTTGGGCAGCACCGCCAATGCCTCGTTCAGCGCCTTGTCGAGCTCGCGTTCGCGCGCCTCGCCGTTCTGGATGAAGGCCTTGATCTCGCCGACCTCGGCCTTCAGCCTTTCGGCAAGGGCGGCGTCGCCCGAACGCACGGCGTTGCCAATCTCCTTCGAAGCAGCGTTGCGGCGCTCCTGCCTTGTCTGCAGCTCGGTCAGATGTTCGCGCCGCGCCTCGTCCCTGGCGATCAGATCATCGACCGTGGACTGCGCCTCCGCAGCCGGCCACGAGCGCTTCTGGAGCGCCTCGACAAGGGCCTTCGGATTGTCGCGAATCCATTTGATGTCAAGCATGGTCGGTTCGTCCTCAAGTAGGCTAGAGGGGCGTAAACCGCATCCTTGACCGATGCAAGATGTCTTGCAGATGCACTTATGTCGACGACGCGTCCGCCGGCTTTTCGGCCGCCGCTTCCGCAGCCTCCCGCTTCTCGCGCGCCAGACGTTCCCGTTCCTTGCTGCGCTCGATCAGCCGGGCCGACCAGATCGAAACCTCGTAGAGAAGGATCGTGGGAACAGCCAGACCGATCTGGCTTATCGGGTCGGGCGGTGTCAGAATAGCCGCGACGACGAAGGCGATGACAATTGCCCATTTGCGCTTTTCGACCAGCGCCTCGGACGACAGCATGCCCACCCGCGTCATCAGGCTGGTCACCACCGGCAACTGGAACACCAAGCCGAAGGAGAAGATCAGCGTCATGATCAGGCTGAGATATTCCGACACTTTCGGCAGCAGCGAAATCTGCACCTGGTCGTCGGTGCCGGTCTGCTGCATGGCGAGGAAGAACCACATCACCATTGGCGTGAAGAAGAAATAGACCAGCGACGCGCCCATCAGGAACAGGATCGGCGAAGCGATCAGGAACGGCAGGAAGGCGTTGCGTTCATTCTTGTAGAGGCCGGGCGCGATGAATTTGTAGATCTGCGTGGCGATCAGCGGGAAGGCGATCACCATGCCGCCGAACATCGCCAGCTTGACCTGTGTGAAGAAGAATTCCTGCGGCGCCGTGTAAATCAGCTCGACCTTGTGCGGGTCGAGCCCTGCCCATTGCGTCGCCCATTTGAACGGGATGACCAGCAGGTTGAACAACTGCTTGGCGAAGAAGAAGCAGAACAGGAAGGCGACGAAGAACCCGCCGATCGACCACATCAGCCGCCGGCGCAACTCGATCAGATGCTCCATCAGCGGAGCCGCCGACTTGTCGATCTCGTCCTTTTCCGAAATGCTCACTTGGCGGCTCCCGCCGTCTTTTTGGCGGCTGCAGCCGGCTTCTTCACCGCTGCCGGTGCAGGCTTCGGCTCGGCTTTTTTAGCCGCGGTCTTTATCACAGCAGGTTTTGCCGCAGGCTTCGCTGCGGCCTTGGAGGTCGGCATCGCTTTCGCTGGCGCGCCCTTCGTCTTCGCCGCCGAGGCCTTTTGCGATGCGGCCGGCGTCGCCGTCGCGACAGGCGGTGTCACCGAACCATCGGTCATCGCCGGAAAGGTCGGCGCCGCCGGCGCCGCTTCCGGGGCTTTGACGCCCGGCAGCACCGTCGCGCCATTGTTCAGTTCGGTATCCTGCGGCGTCGGAGTAGCCGGCGCGACCGGGTCTGCGGCCGGCTTCGGCTTCATCACCGCGTCGACGCCTGAACGGACGTCGGCCGCCGCCTGCTCGAACGGGTTGAGCTGTTTCCTGATCTCGGCGGCCGGGTTGAGGCTTCTGAGTGAATCGACCGACTTCTTGACGTCGTCAAGCTCGGCCTCCTTCAGCGCATCGTTGAACTGTTTCTGGAAGTCGGCTGCCATGCCGCGCATCTTCGCCGTCGTGCGGCCGAAAGTGCGCAGCATCTTGGGCAAATCCTTGGGCCCGACGACCACGATCATGACGATCGCGATCACCAGCATCTCGGTCCAGCCGATGTCGAACATGGCGATACGTTCCGACTAAAGTTTTGGGCTCAGCTCTTGCTGGCCTTTTCCTTCGCTGCCGAAACGGTTTCGTCGGCACGGTGCTCGACGGTGCGCTTGTCCTCGGCAACCTCGTCGTCGGCGATGCCCTTCTTGAAGCTCTTGATACCCTTGGCCATGTCACCCATCAGCTCGGGGATCTTGCCGCGACCGAACACCAGCAGCACGATCACCAGCACGATCAGCCAATGCCAAATCGAAAATGAACCCATAACAATCTCTCTCGAAAGTTTTCTCTGACGATGATCTATGCGCTTTCACGCCGGGATTCAAACACAACCGCGACAGAGTTTATAAATGAGTGGCCGAAGTCACGCAGTTTCGGCGCCTCAGCCCGCTACCTATCGGCGCAGCCGCTAAATACCAATCGCTTTCGGCACGTCGTTTGCGGTCAATCTTCCTCAACGCGCGGCGTCAACAGGCCGAGTTCCTCAAGATCGATGTCGGTCAGCGGATCCTCGTCATCGGTCAGCGCGTCCGGGTCGGCCGGCGGCATCGGAATGGAAAAATTCGACGGCATGCGGCCCGAAAGCAGCCCGGCACCCTTCAATTCCTCCATGCCGGGGAGATCGCGGATCTCCTCCAACGCGAAATGGTCGAGGAAGATGTCGGTGGTGCCGTAGGTGACGGGACGGCCGGGCGTGCGGCGCCGGCCGCGCATCTTCACCCATTCGCTCTCCATCAGCGTGTCCAGCGTGCCCTTCGAGGTCTCGACGCCTCTGATATCCTCGATCTCGGCGCGCGTCACCGGTTGGTGGTAGGCGATGATCGCCAGCACTTCGAGCGCCGCACGGGAAAGTTTCTTCTGCTGCACCGTGTCGCGGCTCATCAGGAAAGCGAGATCGCCGGCGGTGCGGAACGCCCAGGCATCGCCAACGCGCATCAGATTGACGCCACGCCGCGAATAAATCTGCTGCAGTTCAGCCATCGCCGCGGCAATATTGATACCGTCGGGCAGGCGCGCGGCAAGCTGCTTTTCGCTGACCGGTTCGGCGCTGGCGAAAACGATCGCCTCGGCCATGCGCACAGCTTCCGCCATATGCAGCCGCTCGCCGGGATTCAGGGACAAGCTCTGGGCCTGACTTTCTGCCGGCACATCGGCGAGCACGCCGTCTTCGGTCTCGTCATCGACCTTGAACGGAATGACCGAAGCGTTGGCTCGCTCGCTCATGATGCCACCTCAACTGCCCTGATGCCTTGCGCACGTCCGCGCAGATAGAGCGGCGCGAACACGTCGTCCTGCCGCATTTCCATTTTGCCTTCGCGCACCAGTTCCAGCGTCGCCGCAAACGAACTGGCAACCGCGGTACGCCGCTCGTCCGGGTCGGTCAAATATTCGACCAGGAAACTGTCCAGCGCCGTCCAGTCGGCAAGCGTGCCGATCAGCCTGTTCAGGATGTCGCGCGCATCCTTGAGCGACCACACACCGCGCCTGGCGATCGTCACATTGGTGATCGCCTGCTTCTGGCGTTGCGCCGCATAGGCGGTCAGCAGATCGTAGAGCGAGGCCGAATAGGCGTTGCGTTTCTCGACAATGACCATTTCCGGCATGCCGCGGGCGAACACGTCGCGCCCGAGCCGATTGCGATTGACCAGGCGTGCCGCCGCGTCGCGCATCGCTTCTAGGCGCTTCAACCGGAATTGCAGCACCGCCGCCAGTTCCTCGCCGCTTTCGCCGTCGTCGCCGGGTTGCTTGGGGATCAAAAGCTTCGACTTGAGAAACGCCAGCCACGCCGCCATCACCAGATAGTCGGCCGCAAGCTCCAGCCTGAGCGCCCTCACCTTCTCGACAAAGGCCAGATATTGCTCTGCCAGCGCCAGGATCGAGATGCGCGACAGATCGACCTTCTGGTTGCGGGCAAGATGCAGCAGAAGATCGAGCGGGCCCTCGAAACCGTCGACATCGACGACCAGCGCGGGATCGCCGGTCAGCCGCGAATCGTCGTTCTCGGCCCAAAGACGGTCCATCGGTGCGGCCTTGCCGGCCTTGCTGTCCAACGTTTCCGCCACTGCCTGTCGCGTCCTTTGCTTCTAACTTCTTGTTTGACCGTGGTCTGTTCCGAAAAACCGGCTCCCACCTTTCGGCATCATGGTCTAGGCCACCGCACCGAAATAGGTGGCGAATTCGGCGCGTATCTCGGCTTCATCAGCCCGATCGCGGTTCTTGATATAGGTCAGCGCCCGTTGCGCGCGTTGCAGCGACGTGCCTTCAAGCCCCGTTGTGCGCGACGCAATGCCGACCATCTCCTCGAAAACGCCGTTGCAGTGAAGGACCAGATCGCAGCCCGCCGCAAGGATCGCCGCCGCCTTTGTCGGGAAATCCCCAGAAAGTGCCTTCATCGAGGTGTCGTCGCTCATCAGCAGCCCGTCGAAGCCGATTTCGCCGCGGATGATCTCGTCGATGACCTTGCCGGAGATCGTGGCCGGGTTTTTCGGGTCGATCGCGCTGTAGACGACATGCGCCGTCATCGCCATCGGCAAATGATTGAGCTCCCTGAACGGGGCGAAATCATGCCGCTGCAAGTCGCTCATCGAGGCATCGACGGTCGGCAGTTCGAAATGCGTGTCGGCAAAGGCCCGTCCATGCCCGGGAATGTGCTTCATCACCGGCAGCACCCCGCCCGACATCAGGCCCTCCGCCGCGGCGCGACCCAGTTCAATGACGGCGCGGGGCTCCTTGCCATAGGCGCGCGCGCCGATGACGTCGCTGGCGCCCTCGATCGGTACGTCGAGCACCGGCAGGCAATCAGCCGTGATGCCGTAGCGCAGCAGATCGAAAGCATGCAGCCGCGCCATCAGCCAGGCAGCGCGGTTGCCGGCGTCGTGATCGTTGCGCCACAAAGCGCCGAGCGCGCCACCAGCCGGATAATTCGGTGCCAGCGGCGGCCGCAGACGCTGCACACGGCCGCCTTCCTGGTCGATGAACACCGGGGCGTCCGGGCGCTCGACGCAATCGCGCATCGCGGCGACCAAATCGCGGATCTGCTCGGCCTCGCCGATGTTGCGGGCAAACAGGATGAATCCCCACGGGCATTCGTTGCGGTAGAAATTGATTTCGTCGCGTGTGAGCGATTTCCCGGCGCAGCCAAGGATCATGGATTTTGATTCGGTCATGAGCGGGAGTTTAGAGCTTCACGCAGACAAAGGGAATCGCATCGAGCCACATCGCTTGAGCCGGAATTCCTTCCACAAGAACTCACTTCCACATGGAAAACCGGCGCGGTCTGTGACCGCGCCCGTTATTTAGGCCCCAGGGGGGGGGGGAGATTTTAAAATTGTTAGCGCGACACGAAACAATTTCCCCCGGCAGCCATGTATTTGGTGGACAGGTTGATAGCATCGTTGCGG
>NZ_JBVVPX010000041.1:0-13781 GCF_055811375.1 Mesorhizobium sp. WSM4848 | reverse complement strand
CCCTGTCGCCGGGTTATTTAACACCACCCCCAAAAAAATCCCACCCCCCCCCCCCCCCCCCGCGCCCCCCCCCCCCCCCCCCACACCCCCCCCCCCCCCCCCCCCACCCCGCGGGCCGCCGCCCCCCCCCCGGTTCTTTCGGCCCGAGGGCGGGCGGGAGATTTGAAAATGGTTAGCGCGACACGAAACAGTTGCCGCCGGCAGCCTTGTAGTTGGTGCACAGGTTGATCGCATCGTTGCGTGACTTCGCCGGGACGCGGACGCGATAGAACGTTCCCTTGCCGGCGATCTCGGCCTTGACGATGTTGGCCGTGTGGCCGGAGAGCACGCTGCCATAGCGACGCTGCAGATCCTGATAGGTCGACTGGGCGCTTTCGACGGTCGGCTGCGAGGCGATCTGCATCGACCACGAGCCACCGCCGGTCGAGGCCGCCGCCGGACTGATGGACGCAACCTGGTCGGGCTTGACCTCACCGACGACGTCGACCGGCTGGTCGGATGGACGCTGCGGCGCCACCGGAACCGTGGCCGGCGTGTTGGCAGGCTGGGTGGTTTGGGCTTCAGCCTCAGCCGTGGGCGCGGCGGCCAGATTGACTGCTTCCGGCCTGGCGGCTTCCGGCGCGGCGGTTTCGGCCCGGTCGCCGGCCACTGGGTCGCCGCCCAACAGGTCGCCACTTGCCTGGTCGGCAACAGACGGTACGGTACCGGTCTGCGCCGGGTCGCCGGCCTGACCCGCCGGGGCCACAAGCTGCGGCGCCGGATCGACAGGCTCGACGGCAGCCACTTGCGATGCCGCAGGCGCCGGATCCTCGCGCGCAACCAGTGAACCATCTGATTTGACCACCATGGTTCTCACCTTGCGTGGCGCGACGGCGACGACATCCGGCTCGATGCCCTGCTCGGCCTCTTGCAGAACCTGGGCGATACGATCCTCGGACTTGGGTGCCGGCGCGGCGGCGTCGGCATTCCCGGCCGCTTGCGTGCCGCCGGCCGCTTGCGTGCCGCCGACCGCATCGGCGGCTTCAGCCGTGTCGATGTCGTCGGGCGAAAGATCGACCACACGGCTCTGCGGCGGTTCCTTGGCGGCCACGTCCACCGGCTCTTCGGTGTTGGTGACCAGTTTTTCCTGGACCGGTTCGGCAGGCCTCGCGCCCCCCTTGGCCACGGCGTCGTAAACCTTGTTGTCCTGGTTCGGCACGACGGTGCCGCCCGGGTTTTCCGGCCTGACCTTGATCGGCGCGTTGTCTGCCTTGACGATGACCGGCGCATCGGTGCCGCCGTTGCCGCCGAAAGACAGCGCGAAGGCGCCGAGACCGCCGGCGATCGCCACGGCGCCGACGACTGCGGCGACCAGCAGGCCGCGGCTCCGGGGCCTCGCGACATCCTGCTCGGCCAGGCCTGGAACCGACATGGCCTCATCCAGTTCGGGGTCGTAGTCGAGTTCGTCCAGGGCAAAGTCGTTGGCTTGCGCTTGCGAAACCGGCCGCCCGTTGGGCAAGTCGCCCAGATCGAAGCCGCTGGCAGCATCGGCGTAAGACGCACTGGCGGGCGCTTGCGCTGGTCTCGCCGCATAGGTCCGCGTTTCAACGCGGTTGGGCTCATAGCCTGACTGGAACCCGGCCGCTGACTGGAACCCTGCCCCCGGCTGGGGTCCGGCCCCCGGCTCGAATCCGGCCCCCGGCTTGAATCCGGCCCCCGGCTTGAATCCGGCATTGTAGGATTCGTCGTCATACGCCGCGCTGCGCGCCGGGGCGGCAGCGACGTCCACGGCATTCATTTCCGAGAGAAGGTTGGCGAACTCGGTATCGAGATCGTCATAGGCAGGCGCCGGCGGTTCGTCTCCATTGAAGTCGAGTTCCGGAATATCGAGGTCGTCCGCCAGCGCTACGACGCGCTCGGGCACATCGACCGTCTCGACATCGGGCATCTCGTCATATGCAGAGGGTTGTTCGCTTTGCGCTGGCGCAGTTGCCGCATTGGCGGCATCGTCTTCGGCCGGCTCATCCTGATGGGCCGGCTCATCCTGATAGGCCGGCTCATCCTGATAGGCCGGCTCATCCTGATAGGACGGTGCCGCAGCCATTGGCGGCGTCGTTGTTTCTGTGGTCGCCGAAGCCGTCGGCTGGGCTGCAAAGGCAGGCTGCGGCTGTGCGACCGGCGTTACGCGGCTCCACGAACGGGCAGGCGCAGGCGCGGCGGAGGGTGCCGCCATCCAGCTCAGCGAATCATTCGGTTCCTGCTGTGGAGCGGCGGCCGCAAGATCGTCGCCGTCGCCATGATCCAGACCGATGTCCTTGGCGAAGGCGGCGTGCAATGCATCGTCGTCGAAATCGATATCAGCCGGTCCGGCAGCATCTTCAGCGCCTAAATCATGGCCCTCGAGCCCGTCGAGGAGAACGGTGCCGAGATCGGCGTCGGCGGCCTGGACCGCGTCATCATTCGGCTGCTCCGAAAGGTCTTGCTCGTCAAGGCTCCAGACCAGTTCGTCGGTGGGATCCACTGGTTTGTCGGCGGCTTTTCCAGCCGCGGCTACAGGTTGCTGAACCATGGCGGGTTCATTGGCCGCGGACGCTGCCGCGGGGGCAGCCCGTGTGCGCATGGTGCCCAACAGCGCGTTCAATTCGTCTTCGAGGCTCCGCTCCTCAGCGACGGGGGCTGGGGCCGTCGGTTGGGCTGCAACGCCGGGGGCCTGAGTAGCCGGCTCCTCGGCTTCCTCGGCAAGCGCGTCGTCGAAGCTCAATTCAAAATCGTCGTCGAACGCATGTTCCGGGGTTGCGATGGAAGGCTTATCGGCCTTGGCGGCGATAGCCTCCGGTTCGTCAATTCCTGGCTCGTCGATTTCGACCGGTTCAGCCGTGCGAATGTCGAAATCCATGTCGACGTCATCCATGGCGACGTCATCCATGGCGACGTCGGCCATAGTGTCGTGGTCGGCAAAGTCCTCGTCGGACTCATCCGAAACGGCCCGAGCAGGCGCAGCAGGAGCTTCAACAGCAGCCTCGATCGGCTCATGTTCGTCGAGCATCAGTTCGTCTTCGAGCGAGCTTGCGACGGCGTTGTCGAATTCATCGTCGAACGCCGGTTCGGCGGCCGGCGCGGAGATGTCGGCGGCTTCGGCAGCCTGCTCCACCGGCACGTGCTCGTCGAGCGTCAGCTCGTCTTCGAGCGAGCCTGCGACGGCGTTGTCGAATTCATCGTCGAACGCCGGTTCGGCGGCCGGCGCGGAGATGTCGGCGGCGGTATTCTGTTCGTCCGTCGCATCGTCGTCCAGCCGGAAATCCTGTTCGGGCGACGCAGAGAGTTCGTCGTTTACCGGCAAATCGTCTTCGAACGGCGACACGTCTTCGAGCGAACTGGCGATCGCATGGTCGAAATCGTCGTCGAACGCCGCTTCAACAGCCGGCTCGGATACTTCGGCAACACCAGAACCCACGTCGGCGGCGGCAACGGCATGGGCAGTTTCGTCCGCGGTGTCGTCGTCCAGCCGGAAATCCTGTTCGAGCAACGCCGCAAGCTCGTCGTTCCCAAGCTTGTCGCTCACGGGCAAATCGTCTTCGAATGGCGACACGTCTTCGAGCGAACTGGCCAGCGCATCGTCGAAATCGTCGTCGAAAGCAGCTTCAACAGCCGGCGTGGATGCTCCGGCAACGCCAGGGCGTACATCGTCGGCAGCAATGGCATCGGCGGTTTCGTCTGCCGCATCGTCGTCGAGCAGGAGATCCTGTTCGAGCGACGCGACAAGCTCGTCATCGATTGGGTCAGTTGCGGCCGCTGCAAAAGCCGGCTCGCGAAGCTCGGCTGCGCCGTGATTGTCGTCGCCACCGAATTCGCCCATCAACTCCTTCTCGAGGTCGATGCCGAAATCGCCGTCGTCCGCCGGCTGACTTGCTGCAGACGCTGTCGGCTGGGCCTGCGGCTTGACCGGCTGGCGCGGGTCGAACCCCATGATCCTGGTCAGTTCCGCGAACGGATCATCGTTGGCGATATCGTTTTGGGCGGCTGTTCTCAGCTGGGTTCTGTCTGCCATTATTGTTCCCGAACTCGCACTCATTCGGACGCCGTGGACGTCGCGCAGGGTTGGCCCTTACCAGCGCAATGTGGGCAAAAGGTGACAGGTTTTTTAGTCAAACCTAACGCATTTCGGTGGGCGCATCGGCTCCGATCAGCGTCAGGCCGGACGTCAAAACGTCCGAAACAGCCTGCACCAGCCCTAGTCTGGCATGGGTCAATTGTCGGTCGTTAACCTTAACAAAACGTAAGTCGGGATTTTCGGTACCGCGGTTCCAATGTCCGTGGAAGCTGGAGGCGAGATCGTAGAGGTAGAATGCCAGCCGGTGCGGCTCGAGCGCAAGTGCCGCGGATTCGATCAGCCGCGGATATTCGGCAAGCTTCCTGATAAGGCCGATCTCGCCTTCGTCGGTCAGCGAAGCGGTGGCGGCGGCCAGCCGATTGCGGTCGAAATTGGCCTCGCCCAACTGTTCGCTCGCTTGCCGGAACACCGAATGGCAGCGCGCCGAGGCATACTGCACGTAGAACACCGGATTGTCCTTCGACTGCTCGGTCACCTTGGCGAAGTCGAAATCGAGCGGCGCATCGTTCTTGCGGTAGAGCATCATGAAGCGGATCGGGTCGCGGCCGACCTCCTCCACCACTTCGCGCAGCGTTACGAAATCGCCCGACCGCTTCGACATGCGCACCGGCTCGCCCTCGCGAAAAAGTTTTACCAACTGGCAAAGCAGCACGGTAAGCTTCACCTCGTCGCCGGAAATCGCCCGGGCGAGCGCTTCCAGGCGCTTCACATAGCCGCCATGATCGGCGCCAAGCACATAGATCAGCTCGACGAAACCGCGATCGACCTTGTCTTTCAAATAGGCGACGTCCGCGGCGAAATAGGTGAAGGTGCCGTCCGACTTGACCAGCGCCCGGTCCATGTCGTCGCCAACCGCTGTCGAGCGGAACAGCGTCTGCTCGCGATCCTCCCAGTCGTCCGGCTTCTCGCCCTTGGGCGGCGGCAGCTTGCCCTTGTAGATATGGCCCTTGAGGGTCAGGTCGTTGATCGCCGAGCGGATTTTCCGGGCGTTATCGGCGTGCAGGGTGCGCTCCGAGAAAAAGACGTCGTGATGCACATTGAGCAGCGCCAGATCCTCACGGATGATCGCCATCATCGCATCGATCGTCCTGTCCTTGACAATGGCAAGCGCTTCTTCGTCCGGCATCAGCAGCAAGGAACGGCCAAATTCGCTCGACAGAGCCTGACCGACCGGCACGAGATAGTCGCCTGGATAGAGCCCGGCAGGAATCTCGCCGATGTCGTCGCCCAGAGCCTCGCGGTAACGCAGCATGACCGAGCGGCCGAGCACGTCTATCTGCGACCCAGCATCGTTGATGACATATTCCTTGGTCACGTCGTAACCGGCGAAGGCCATCAGATTGGCGAGCGCATCCCCCACCACGGCGCCGCGGCAATGGCCGACATGCATCGGTCCGGTCGGGTTGGCCGAGACATATTCGACGTTGGCTTTCTTGCCGCCGCCGACGGTCGAGCGGCCGTAATTGCGGCCTTCGCCGAGCAGCGCAGTCAGGTGCACCTGCCAGAACGCGTCCTTGAGCCTGAGATTGACGAAGCCCGGGCCGGCAACGTCTGCAGCGGCGATGTCCGGGTCGGCGCGCAGGGCTTGCGCCAGCCTTTCAGCCAGTGCGCGCGGCGGCTGGCCGGCCGGCTTGGCCAGCACCATTGCCGCATTGGTCGCCAGGTCGCCATGGCTGGCGTCGCGCGGCGGCTCAACGGCGATGCGCGACAAGTCCAGCGAACCGCCGTCTTTGTCTTTCAAATCAAGCGCTTCGACGGCCTTTATAATTCGCGCGTTGAAATCGGCGAAGATGTTCATTGGTGTGGCTCTGGCTCTGGCGGCTTTGCGGAAAACCGGTCTATTGGCCGGCAAAATCGAGCCCCGCCTAGCTTAATTCAGGCGTATGGTCAAACAAACGGCGGTGTTCTTTCAAAGCGTAGGTATCCGTCATGCCCGCCAGGAAATCGGCGACGCTGCGCGCCTTGATGCGATCGTCAGCCCGGTCGAGCCCTTCACACCAGCCATCGGGCATGGCGCGCGGATCGGCGAAATAGACCTCGAACAGGTCGTTGACGATCTGCTCGGCCTCGTTGCGCACGCGCATGACTTCGCTGTGACGATAGAGATGCTTGTAGAGAAAGGCCTTCAATTCCTTTTCGAGAGCGGCCATTTCGGCTGAAAAGGTCACCATCGTCTCGCCTGCCGCCCTCACCGCGTCGACGCTGTCCGGCTTGATGCGGGCCAGATTGGCGGTGGTGGAGATGATGACGTCCTCGACCATCATCGTGATCTGCCGGCGCATCAGTTCGTGCCCTGTCCTCACATCATCCAGCGCCGGATAGCGCTGACGCACGCCGTCGAGGATCGAGCCGGGCAGCGAGACCTTTTCCAGCATGTCGAGCTTCAGAAGGCCCGACCTCAGGCCGTCGTCGATGTCATGGCTGTTGTAAGCGATGTCGTCGGCGATCGCCGCGCACTGCGCCTCGATGCCGGCGAAGCGGTCGAGTTCGAGGTCGTGCAGCTCCGAATAGTCGCGGATCGCTTGCGGCACCGGCCCCTTCAGCCCGTTTCCGCTGGCGTCGGTCAGCGGTCCGTTGTGCTTGACCAGCCCCTCCAGCGTCTCCCAGGTGAGGTTCAGCCCGTCGAATTCGGCATAGCGGCTCTCCAGCCGCGTCACCACGCGCAGCGACTGTGCATTGTGGTCGAAGCCGCCCCAGGCCGCCATCTTCTCGTTCAGCGCGTCCTCGCCGGTATGGCCGAAGGGCGTGTGACCGAAATCGTGCACCAGGGCCACCGCCTCTGCCAGGTCCTCGTCGCCGCGCAGCGCCCGCGCCAAGGCGCGCGCGATCTGCGCCACCTCGATCGAATGCGTCAGCCGGGTGCGGTAATGGTCGCCCTCATGCGCGACGAACACCTGCGTCTTGTGCTTCAGCCGGCGGAAGGCCGTCGAATGAATGATGCGGTCGCGGTCGCGCTGGAACGGCGTGCGGGTCGGGCTCTCCACCTCATCGAACAGCCGCCCGCGCGACTTTGCCGGATCGCAGGCATAGGCGGCGCGCGGCCGATAACCGAATCCGATGTCGCCCAACCCATTTGTCATCGCCCAACCAATTTCCACAGCCTATGCCGCAGTTGACTTGCCCCTCTGCGCTTCATACCTATCATGTGAAACCGAAAGCAAGGTGACGCCCATGGGCGCTGATACCAAGACCGCCATGAAAGTCGAGATGACCGACGCCGCCGCCAGGCGGATTGCGAAGATCGTGTCTGGCGAAGCCGGCAAGACGGCGCTGCGCGTTTCGGTTGAGGGCGGCGGCTGTTCCGGCTTTTCCTACAAGTTCGACCTGGTCGATGCGCGCAACGATGACGACGTCGCCATCGAGAAGGACGGCGCCACCGTGCTGATCGACGACCTCTCGCTGGTCTATATGGGTGGCTCGGTGATCGATTTCGTCGACGATCTAATGGGTCAGTCGTTCCAGATCAGGAACCCGAATGCGGTCGCCTCGTGCGGCTGCGGCACCAGCTTCAGTATTTAGAGAATGCCTGCCATTAGCGCGGTCCGTCAGGTCGCGCTTTCAGCCGGCCGCGATCTCGATGCAACGCTGGCGTTCTGGCACGACGTGCTTGGCATGACCGTTCACGTGCGCTTCGATCCGCCTGGCATCGCCTTCATCATGGCCGGCGACGTGCGGCTGCTGTTCACCGATGGCCTGCCGGCCGGCACCGTCTATCTCGACATTTCGGGCCTCGACGATTTCCACGCCTCGGCAAAAGCCGCCGGTGTCCCCTTCACCGCGCCGCCGATGCTCGTCCACCGCGATACCGAGGGCCTGTTCGGGCCGGCGGGGGAAAGCGAATGGATGGCCTTCCTAAAGGATCCGGCAGGCAATACGATCGGCCTCGTCGAACGCCATCCGCCTGAACAGCAATGAGGCCGTCATGAAAATCGTCACCTGGAACATCAATGGCGTTCGGGCCCGTATCGGCAATTTGACCCACTGGCTGACGGAAAGCGCGCCCGAAATCGCCTGCCTGCAGGAGATCAAGACGGTCGACGAGCAGTTTCCGCGGGCCGAGATCGAGGCGCTTGGCTACAACGTGGAAATCTATGGGCAAAAGGGTTTTAACGGCGTCGCCATCCTGTCGAAGCTGCGCTTCGACGAGGTTATCAGGGGCCTGCCGGGCGACGATGCCGACGAGCAGGCGCGTTTCATCGAGGGCGTGTTCTCGACCGACAAGGGCGCGTTGCGCGTTGCGTCGCTGTATTTGCCGAACGGCAACCCGATCGATGACGAGAAGAAGTTCTCCTACAAGCTGTCCTGGATGGCGCGGCTGGAGCGCTGGGCCGAGGAAAGGCTCGTGCTCGAAGAGGCGCTGGTGCTGGCCGGCGACTACAATGTCATCCCCGAACCGATCGATGCGAAGTTCCCGGAGAACTGGCTCAGCGATGCGCTGTTCCAGCCGCAGACGAGGCAGGCATTCCGCCGGCTGAAGAACCTCGGCTTCACCGAAGCCGTGCGCGCGGTCACCGACTCGCCGGACATTTTCACGTTCTGGGACTATCAGGCCGGCGCCTGGCAGAAGAACAACGGCATCCGCATCGATCACTTGCTGCTCTCGCCCGAGGCAGCCAATCGCTTTTCCTCGGCCTCGATCGAAAAGCACGTGCGCGCCTGGGAAAAACCCTCGGATCACGTGCCGGTGGCCATCGAACTGGGTTTTGCGCCAATCTGATCGTTTCGGGGCCCGAACCGCCGGATTCCCGGTTGATAGACCGTCATATCGCCACAATCGGGGTTTCCGCTGCAATCCGGGTTCGGCCGGGGTTCAGGATGACGATCAGGTTTGCGATTTGCCCATGTGCCGCCGCGCTCGCCCTCTCGGCGACGCCGGCGTTTGCCGACCCGGCATGCCTGGCCAACGGAACATCCTTCCGGATCGGCCAGGTCGCCTGCCTGACGCTTTCCGGCCGGAGCCATCTCGCCCGCTGCGACATGGTGCTCAACAACACGTCATGGACAAGGATCCGGGACGATTGTCCTAAAACCACGCTGGCGCCGCCGGCCACGCCGATTTCAACGCCGGAGTCCGGTCCCGTTCCAACGCAACCGACCGAGAATTGATCTCGACTTTTTCGAGATCCCCACTCTTCCTGACTATTGACCCAATCTTTCCTGGTGACCCAGTCTTTCCTGGCTGTTGGCTTCGCGACTACCGGTCGCCGCCGCCCTTGGTGAGGATGTCGTCGGCCAGCGAAATCGCGGTGCGGCGGTCGGCCTCGCCCGCGGCGGCAAACGCCTCTTCCTGCATGCCGCGTATCCATGGCTGGTCGGAAGGTGCGGCCCGTTCAAGCGCCGCGGTCATCATCGCCAGCCCCCGAACGATCTTGCCGCTCTGGAAGAGCAGGTGGCCGAGCGTCGCCTGCGCGCCGGCATGGCCCTTTTCCGCAGCGAGCTGGAACCAGCGTCCGGCCTGCTTGATGCTCGCCTTGACGCCGCCCTTGCCATTCAGGAAGATCTGGCCCATCTCGAACTGGGCATTCGGGTTGCGGTAGTTGGCGGCGGCGCGCATGTAGTACTCCTGGGCCGCCACCTCGTTCTCTTTGATCGGGCTGCCGGGGATGCCCTTCCTCAGATAGTCGCCGAGCGCCACGAGCGCATCCGAGACATAGCTCTCTTCCGGCGAGCCGGGCTCGACGTCCTGGTCGGCGATCTCGCTGAAGAACTTGAAGGCTGCGTAATCGTCGCGCTCGACGCCGTCGCCCTCGGCATACATGCGCGCAAGCTTCCAGGTGGCGCCGATCTGGCCGTTTTCGGCCGCGTATTTATAAGCCTCCGCAGCCTGCTCCTTGCGGCCGTTCTTGTAGGCGGAGAAGCCGAACTGGAACACCGCCCACGGACTCGACTGCGGTTTCACGCCGGTCTTGTCGTCGAACACCTTGTCGTCGAAGGCCATGGCCTGGCCCGCGGCGCCCAAGGTCGCGCCGAAAGTGGCGATCGCGACCAGTGCCGAAAAGACAGACAACCTCAGCAACTCAGATATCCGCATAACAATGTGTTTCTCTCGCACCACCGGGATGGGTGACCGCCCCGTCGCGGGCAGGCCCAACCGTTTGTGCATATTTCCAGATCGCGCCCGACTGATAGTCGGTCGCGCGCGCCTTCCATGCCTTTGCCCTGGTCGCCAGTTCGGTGTCGGACAGCGCCACCTCGATGGTGCCGTTCACCGCGTCGATCGAGATCAAGTCGCCATCCCTGAGCAGCCCGATCGGGCCACCCACGGCGGCTTCCGGCCCGACATGGCCGATGCAGAAACCGCGTGTCGCGCCCGAAAAACGCCCGTCGGTGATGAGAGCCACCTTGCCGCCCATGCCCTGGCCATAGAGAGCCGCCGTCGTCGATAGCATTTCGCGCATGCCCGGACCGCCGCGCGGTCCCTCGTAGCGGATCACGAGGACCTCGCCTTCGCTGTAGCTGCGATCCGTAACCGCCTGGAAACATTCCTCTTCCGAATCGAAGCAGCGTGCCGGACCAGAGAATTTAAGCTCCGACATGCCCGCGACCTTCACGATCGCGCCTTCGGGGGCAAGGTTTCCCTTCAAGCCCACGACGCCACCCGTTCGGGTGATTGGTCGGTTGGCGGGACGGACCACATCCTGGCTATCATTCCAGGCAACGTGCTCCATATTTTCGGCTAAAGTGCGGCCGGTCACGGTCAGGCAGTCGCCATGCAGGTAGCCGTGGTCGAGCAATGTCTTCATCAAGAGCGGAATGCCGCCGGCCTCGAACATGTCCTTGGCGACATATTTGCCGCCCGGCTTCAGGTCGGCGATATAAGGCGTCTTCTCGAAGATCCTGGCGACGTCGAACAGGTCGAACTTTATCCCCGCCTCATGCGCGATCGCCGGCAAATGCAGTGCCGCGTTGGTCGAGCCGCCGGTGGCCGAGACCACGGTCGCCGCATTCTCCAGCGCCTCCAGAGTGACGATGTCGCGCGGGCGGATATTTTTTGCGATCAGTTCCATGATCTTTTCGCCGGAGGCGAAATTGAAGCGGTCGCGCATCTCATAGGGCGCCGGCGCCCCACAGGAATAGGGCAGCGCCAGCCCGATGGCCTCGGCGACGGTGGCCATCGTGTTGGCGGTGAACTGGGCGCCGCAGGAGCCGGCCGACGGACAAGCCGCTTGCTCGATTTCGAGGAGTTCGGCGTCGCCGATCGTGCCGACCGAGTGCTGGCCGACGGCCTCGAACACATCCTGCACGGTGATCTGCCGGCCCTTGTAGGAACCGGGCAGGATCGAGCCGCCATAAATAAAGATCGACGGCACGTTGAGCCGCACCATGGCCATCATCATGCCGGGTAGCGACTTGTCGCAACCGGCAAGGCCGACCAGCGCATCGTAGCAATGGCCGCGCATGGTGAGCTCGACCGAATCGGCGATGACCTCGCGCGACACCAGTGACGATTTCATGCCCTGGTGGCCCATGGCGATGCCGTCCGTGACGGTGATGGTGCAGAATTCGCGTGGCGTGCCGTTAGCCGCGGCGACACCCTTCTTGACCACCTGCGCCTGGCGCATCAACGAGATGTTGCAGGGTGCCGCCTCGTTCCAGCAGCTCGCGACGCCGACCAGTGGCTGCGCGATCTCGGCCGCCGACAAGCCCATTGCATAGAGATAGGAGCGGTGCGGCGCACGCGCCGGACCGACGGTCACATGGCGGCTGGGCAGTTTGGCCTTGGAGATGACTCTGTCGTTCATACTCTTCCCTTGCCGCAAGCGGTGCGACCTGCCCCACCGCCGAGCCTTTTGGCATGCCTTGGGACGAAATCGAGGTGCGCCGGGTTTATGGCGGGAAGTAGGCGATGTCGGCGGGCGCGGTTGTGGCGCGAGGGTTGTTCAGAAACTGTTGCCAAAACATCACGATCGCGTGAGGCAGAGGGAAGCGGCGTCATTGCAACGCCGCTTGGTCGCGGGCAAGCCCCTCAAGCAAAAAGGCCGGGGAACGCCCGGCCTTTTTGCTATTGAAAACAGATGTTTAGAACTTGATCTTAACCGAAGCTGAGCCGGCAAGGAGCAGATCGTCGTCATATGTGTAGGTGACGGCATTTGCGGTGTCGCCAGCACCGGTGAAGGTCGACGACCCACTGGTCAGGACACCGATCGAGCCACCAAGTCTGACCTCGATCTTGTCGTTCGGCGAATACGAGATGCCGCTGGCCACGGACCAGGTATCCGACTGATAGCCGGAGGTCGTCGAGGTTCCACGATCCCAGGTCAGCGAAACCGCGGCCGACAATTGGTCGGTGAACTTGTGAGCTATGCCGCCCGAAACCGTCCAGCCGTCGCGATAAAGCAGGTCGAAGGAAACGGGCGAGTCTGGGGAGCCAGGTATGCCGCCGGTTACAGGGCTGCGAACGCCTTGGATCGGAATGATGCCAAGCTTGCTCCATTCCTGCCAGCGGATAGAGCCAAACGCCAGCCAGCCAGGCGCTATGCCGCTCTGCAGCTTGAGTTCCACAGCCTGGGGTATCTCGGCCGAGGCGGAAACAGGGAACACCCCGGTAGAGCCTGGAACCAGATCCGCTGGAAAGGCGCCCCTGAAACCGGTCGAGTCGACGGTTCCCGACAGTTCGTCATATTTGTAGCTCGACGAGTAGACCAGGCTTGCGCGCAAGGCTATTTCGGGAATTTCATATGCGGCACCCACGCGCCAACCCCATGCCTCATCGGAAAGCTGGAATTTGCCGAGGCCGGTATTGCCGAAGGCCAGCAGTGTCTGGCGCGACAGAAACGCATCGACCTCCTGGTAGGAAACGCCGCCGATGAACCGCAGGGTGCCCTTGCCGACATTTACCTTGTAGGAGCAGGTTAGGCCGAAATCATTTGTTTTGACGTAGTATTCGACCGCGGTTGGCGAATAGGCGTTGTTCATTCCGAAGTCTGCTTCCGCACCATACGGTTCCGTATAGGTCGCGAGGCAATCCACCGGTTCGAAAATGTTGGCCTTGATGCCGATGCGCGGCACCGCATAGTCGCCACCAACGTCCACTGACGGGGACGACAACGCAACCGGGTTTGGCGGGGAATCCAGGCGCTGCACATTCTTCAGTGTGCGCTGTGGCGAAACATAGGTGACGCCGGCGTCGAACGAATATGGCGTGGCATCGAACAACTGGTCGATGTTGACACCGCCCCGGTCGAAGCCGCCGGCGTTGGCAACGCCCGACATCAAAAGCGAAAAGCACCCCGCCCCCAGCAGCGCTTTCAGACGCAAATTGTTCATGAATCTCCTCCCCTAGTACGAATGGACTAAGCTAGACCCAATCCAGGTTAACGGCGCAACAACGAATTCTCGAAGCGTGCATGTACGCGTCCGCCGACCGCATTTCAGACAAAATGACAGCTTCCACAGCAAAGCCGGAAAAAGGCTCGTTTCGCTGCAAATCGACAAAAATTCAGAAAACTTGCGTGGAAAGACGCCAAAACGAGCCGTTTGCGAAGACGAGGCCCCCATTGTTACATTATGGCAACAATGGGGCTAAAACATTACGTTTACGTCAAGATTTACGCTGCGGAACGCCTATTTTTAGTACAGGAAGCCCCCCGAAAAGCGAGTTCGCAGGGACTGTGAGGAATTCTGTGCGCGAGGCCCGCTTTCGTCATTGGCTGACGAACCTCTCGCCGAAGACGACGGCGAACTGGGTCTT
>NZ_JBVVPX010000040.1:0-69033 GCF_055811375.1 Mesorhizobium sp. WSM4848 | reverse complement strand
GCAGGCGCGACGACCGGTTCCTGATCTCTACCTCAACCGCAGGCGCCCTCCCGCGCAGCGGGTTCGTTCAACGGCCCATTTCTGACATTCAGTCAGGATGCCGGTTTGGGGCCGACCGCTGACTGGCAGCTAATGGTCGCACGTGGCAGATAGCGGCCCGCTGTTTGCCCAATGCTCGACTAAACTCGAAGTGAACCCGTCGGAGCTAACCGCATGTCCACCCAACGTCCGCTCCCGGTTCGCCACGTCATGCCGAACACGGAAGGCTCTTGACTTCAACCGGGCCGCGCCCTCAACGATGGTCCGTGGGTCAAATCGGACGACGGATCACAGATGACGCTCGACATTCGTGGGAGTCTGAAGAACACCAAAATCAGCTCCGACGGATACGTCGTACTCGAAGAATTGATCTCGAACGCGATCGACGCTTTTCTAATCAGGCAGCATCAAGATCCCGCGACGCTCAGCCTAGAGGTGTCAATCGAGGTCGACATCATTACAGCCGGACTTCTCGGCGATGGCACGGATGTTACGATCACCTGCACAGATAATGGTTGCGGCTTTGGGGACGACCAGACCGACGCCTTCTTGACCAAAGATACCTCCTACAAGGACGACCTCGCCATAGCCGGCATCGGTAAATGCAGAGGCGCCGGGCGCATCCAGTATTTTCACCACTTCGACAAGGTCGGGATCCGGAGCACCTACCGCAGCGGCGGGAACACGCTGACCCGTACCCTGCCCTTGGCTGCCGGGAGGAAGAAGATCGAATTTGCCGACTTCATTGTAACAGACGGCAAGTCGCAGGACAGCGGCACCGCGATCCGGCTAGAGGGCTTGAAGGAGGCGCCTCGCGCGCGGCTCTATAAGTCGGAGCCGTTGGGCGAGATTTTCTCTGCGACCAACATGCGCCGCAATATGCTAATCGCGTTTCTGCAGAGGCTGGTCAGCCTCAAATCACGGCTCGGCGACTTCGTTATCAAGTTTGAGACCCGGTATCCCAAGGGCCGCGTCGAGCGCAACAGCCTACGTGCCACCGACCTTCCCCTCGTAACGACGGTTAAACCCGCTGAGGTGGAGGAACGCGATCCCCGGTCCGGCAACCCGCTGGGGAGGACGGTAAGTTCACCATTTCTCATTACCGGCTAGACGCGAAGACCTACGATCTACCGCGGAACGCCATCGCGTTCTGCGCCAGATCATCGCCGGTACTGGATATCACTAGGCGCTACCTCCGCACTGTCGCCGAACAGAACAGGTCGGTGGAGGGGTTCCACCACATCGTCCTCGTCGAAGGCGACCTCCTAGACAAACGGGTTAACGAGCAGCGCGACGGCTTCGACGACATTCCCGACGATATTCCGGTGACGGACCTCTTTGCCGACGAGACCGTGTCGTTTGCCGGGATCTTTGATCAGATCGATCCCATCATCGAGGATATGGTCACCCCATCCGGCTGGAGCAAGGACGACGTTATCAAGGACGTGACCGAAAAGTTTCGCGTCATTCCGGCAATGCTCACCGACACCGACACAAGGGTCGTTTACGGCGACAGCGCAAACTCGGTCGCCGAGCGCGTGTTAAAGAAGTATCAGGAGCGCATTATCGCCGATACGGCGGAGATCTTTGATCTCAGGGCCGAGATCGAGAAGGCGGAACCGCACACCGCCGACTTCAGACACAAGATCCACGAACTGTCTTGGAAATACACGTCTTCGCTCAAGACGTTTGACATGGCCAGTCTGTCGCAGCTCGTGGTGCGGCGGGCTGCTATTGTCGAAATCCTTGAGCTCGCCTGCAATCGCGGGCTCGCTGTTCAAACAGCTCCGGAAGGACAACGGCGCAAGGACGAGCAGGTCATCCACAGCATCTTCTTTCCTATGAAGAAGGACAGCCGCGAAACATCGGATCACGACATCTGGTTACTGAGCGAGGAATATCAGTACTACGAGTACATCGCTTCGGATAAGCCGCTGGCGCAGATCGAGTGGAAAGAGGGGGAGAAGCTTTTTGATGCGGACATCGACGCAGAGATGACTGCAACGCTGCGCCGTCGGGCCGACGACAACGCAGCCATGCGCCCTGACATTGCGATCTTCGATAAGGAAGGCTCCGCGATAATCATCGAGTTCAAGGCCCCTGGCGTCAGCATGGACGACCACACCGGAGACCTGTCAGAGTACGCCCACCTGCTCGCCGCTAAGTCGAACGGCCGCCTGAAGAAGTTCTACGGATACCTCATCGGCGATACGCTCAATCCGCTGCGGATGGCCGGCTGGACGAGGTTTGCCTCAGGCAGGAGCTACTTTCGGACGACCGACCTACCCGACCCCGACAGTGGACGGAACCTCGGCGAGCTATATACCGAAACACTGCTCTACGAGGACATCGTCGATCGCGCGAGCAAGAGGATAGGCGTTTATCGCGACAAGTTGCGTATCGACTTCACTAAGACGTAGGCTGGACGCTCGTCTAGTCGGCGTGCCATTTGCAGCCGAACGAATGGCAGGTCTTGGGAGCGCCTACCACGCCATTGAACGGCGAGAACGAGGCGCATTGCTTCGTGTGGCTGGTTTGACTCAAGGGTTACACATCGTCGAAGTTGTCGACGACGGCTTCGTGCTTGACGGCAAGACGTACGGATCGCTGTCAGCTGTCGCCCGCCGCATTACCGGCGCCCATTGGTCTGGCCCGAGGTTCTTTAAGCTATGACGATGACGCCTCGCCTCAACTGTGCCATCTACACACGAAAATCGACCGAAGAGGGATTGGATCAGGAGTTCAACTCACTCGATGCCCAGCGCGAAGCTTGTGCGGCCTTCATCGCTTCGCAAGTAGGTCTTGGCTGGAAGCTGGTGCCAGACCACTATGACGACGGCGGCATATCGGGCGGCACGATGGAGCGCCCTGCCCTGCAGCGTCTCCTGCAGGACATCCGGGACAAAAAAGTCGATGTGGTGGTGGTTTACAAGATCGATCGCCTTACCCGGTCGCTGATGGATTTCTCCAAGATCGTCGAGATCTTCGATGCCAGCTCCGTTTCTTTCGTGTCGGTGACGCAACAGTTCAACACTACGACCTCAATGGGCAGGCTTAAGCTCAACGTGCTTTTGTCCTTCGCTCAGTTCGAGCGAGCTGTCACAGCAGAGCGTATCCGCGACAAAATCGCCGCATCGAAGAAGAAAGGCATGTGGATGGGCGGCGTGGTGCCCCTGGGCTATCGCGTCGACAACCGCAAGCTGGTGATTGACGAAGCTGAAGCGCAAACAGTCAGGCACCTGTTCGACCGCTATCTCACCCTGAAGTCTGTTCGGGATCTTGTCGACGAGGTTGCGAGCGACGGGCTCTCGACACGGGCGCGACAATGCAAAGACGGCTCAGTTGCCGTCACCATGCCGTTTGGTCGCGGCAATCTCTACCACCTGCTTTCGAACCCAATCTACATCGGCAAGATCCGGCACAAGGATCAGGTCTATGATGGAGAGCACGAGCCGATCGTCACGTCGGCCACGTTCGAGGAGGCTCAGGCACTTCTCGCCGCGCAGGCGCCGCGGCGGCGAAGCGATTCCAATGTCACGCAACCTCATTTGCTCACCGGTCTGCTCTTCGATGAAGCGGGTGAGAAATTGCGGTCGGTTCACGCGAAAAAAGAAGGTGTTCGCTACCGCTACTATGTCTCAAAACAGTTCATCGATGAACGCCGGAAAGGGTCATCGGGTTGGCGTCTTCCTGCGCCCGCACTTGAATCAGTTATTGAGCATCGCCTGAATCGAATTCTCGGTGATCAGGCCCAACTGTCTGGTTGGATTCAGCAATGGGCCGACGCTGGCGAAATTCAGTCGGCGATGCGGCGGGCAGAAGTGATGCGGTCGTGCTGGGCATCAGACACTGCGGAAGCGAAGCGATTTATGCTTCAAAAGATCGTTCGGAGGATCACCCTCAAGCCCGGATCATTGACGATCGAACTCGATCGCCGCTCGCTATCGGAATTGCTTCTCGACCCTACTCTGCCTCCCAACGATAGCGCCCATGTAACTTCGATCGAATGTCCAATCGGTATGAAGCGGCGCGGTGTCGAGACGCGGATCGTGCTTACAGACGGGTCCAACATCAGCCGAGAGCCCGACGGCGCCTTGATCGACCTTGTGCGTCGAGCCCGCCTCTACCTGGAGCAACTTACGGACGGAGCCAACCGCAGCCTCACCGACGTTGCCATGCTCAATGGCACCGACACGTCTGAGGTGAGCCGACTGCTTCCCTTCGCGTTCCTCGCTCCGAAAATAACGGCCAGCATCGTTGCCGGCGACCAGCCTGTCCAACTGACGGCGCACAGACTCTCGCGGGTCTCTGACCTGCCACACGCCTGGACCAGCCAGACTGCAGTCCTCGGCTTCTGACACCAATCCGGCGTGCATCTGGCTGATCAGCCAACCATCGCTTTGCCAAACACTTGGCTACGGAATTCGCCCGACAGAGACGGACGGCCAAAAGTCAGGTGTTTTGGACGCTCACTGCGGAGCCTCAGCCAAGTGTTGGCCACTACTCGGCGCTAACCCACGGACATGTCGTAGCTATTCTGAGACTGGCGAAAACCCCGGAAATCCGGCGGACTGAATGGTGGGCCCGGAGGGCGTCCTAGAAACGTTGATTTCATTGACTTTTTCGTGGGCCGAAATCAGAAGTCTTCCCGCATCGTTCCGTATGGTCCCATGACCTGCCCCTGCCGACGCGATTATGTGTCGGGCCGCTAGTTCCCGAGCCCAACGGGATAGAGTAGCAGATTCCTAATCTGTAGGTCACAGGTCCGATTCTTGTCGGGATCACCATGCTTTTCAAACACTTAGCGAATTGCTTCCGTACTTTTTTGCCAATTAGTACGGAAATTAGTACGGTGTTTTCGCGCGAAAGTTGACGGTCGAGTTGCAGCCCCGCTATCGAATCGCACGATGTCCATGCCTGGCTGCGGAAACACGCAAAGGTCTATACCGACAATCGCCGGCGGTGAAGTTTAGCCAGGATGAATTGCGTGGGATCGAGACGAAACGCACGCTCCGATGTCTAAGCGCTATGCATTTCGTTCTTACGGAAAAAGCGCGTCGCGTCCGGCAACGTCATCTGCTGACAAACTACGCCGCTTCTGACCCTTTCCGATGTCGGGATTCATGACAGAGGCAGCATCGTCGCCGGCGGGCTGATCGGCCAGCCCAACGCCGTGGCCAAACTCATGAACCGCTACGCCTGATGACATCATAGGCGTCCGACGGCACGTTGCCCGTACCCTCGTAAAGCTTCACGGATGAAATAATGCGTATATCGCAATCGATGAGCTTGGCTTTCTCGGTCTCGTCGGGGCATATCGCCGAGGCCGCCGTCGGGAGGGGCAACTGTCGATAGGCGAACTTGATGCCTCCGATGGAACGAATACAGTAAGCGTATATCGCCACTCGCTCAGCAGCAAAGACATGTCCATCGTTGTCGAGATCATCAAATTCCTGGGGTCTGTAATAGCCGCCAGTGCTGCAATCGCGGGTGCGTATCTCGACGGCACCAAATCAATAGATTCCGGCAGACTTACTCGTAGAGGACGCATCGTTGTCGGCTCTGCGATCACAGGCGTCTTCCTCTCAGGCTCAGCTCAGGTAGTGCAGATGATCGATTCAAGCGCGTCGGCCGAGGCGACGCGCTTGCGCAACGAGGAGACGGCGTCTCGCCTAGAGCAGATTCCACGCCTTATTATGCGGCAAACGTATCCGCTTGAGCCCCTCGACCTGATTTTCTCCGTAGAGTACTCAATGGATCAGCCGGAATTGAAGGTCTATTCAGACCGGCTCCAGAAGGACATCGTGAAATTTCTACGAGACTCGCGCGGTAACCGTGCACCTACATCAGACGATCTCGCCAACGAGGACGTCGAGTTCATAATCAGCAATACGCAGAGTTGGCTACCGACGGAGACGGAGGATGAGCGCAATGCGCGCGACTTGGCGGAGGACAACACCGTATTTGTCTTTGCGAGTTCCAGACAGAAGGACGGCGGAGAATTGAGGTTTATGTCGACCTCGCCAGGCATCCAGGATGCAATTGTCACGATGCCGAGGCATGGCGACATCAAGCAGCACATCGAGTTGAGAGCCGATTACAAGCGGCGCGTTTTCACCAAAATTGTACGCTGCGAGAGCCCAGTGCGGACGGGTTCGGATATCACGTCCTTTAGCGCACTCGATTTGATCGGACGGACGTTGACCTGGGAGGACGGTGTGGTCACCAATCTCAAGTGGGGGTTGGTGAGCTTAGCGTTGCGTTTCTCCTACGACTACGGGTTCGGACAGAACTTCAACGAGCTTCCCCCGGGCCGGGCTATCAAAATCACCCCGTCAAGCGCGGTGGTTGAAGCTGACGACGTTGGTCTGGAAACACTGATTAGAAAATAGCACAACCCGGGCCGCCGTCCCCGGGACCTGGCAAGCTCCCACGCGAAGGGAACGAGCCGCCCAAGTGTGGCCGGTCTGCGTTTGAGTCAAGGAGCCCGGCGACCCTACTGATCTGATCTAAATCCGAGCAGATGTTTGCTCTCTTTCCTAGCGGGCGGCTCGCGGCCGTGTGCCACTCGCACAGATCACCGAGCGATACAACTTTCGGGCCAATCGGCGGAAGCCGAACGTCATCGAAGCCAGTTCAATGGTGTCGCCGGCCGCGGGCATGATTGGCGCCGGATCATCAATGCGGACGTCGTCCCCCTACGGCATCAAAGACATCGAAGTTCCAGTAGAAGCCAATCCAGGGGCGACCGCCGATTCTTCGTTGATGAAATAGCGTCTCGGGCACGATTTCGGCGAACGCGCACTTTCGGAACCGCTGCGCAGCCTCCTCCCATCTGTTACCAACTCCGTAGCCTCGCTCTTCGTACGAATATCACCCTCGCCGAACCGGCCTAACCGACGCCGAATTTCCGCTGAGCCGCCGTCCGCAGGATGCCTGCGAGGTTCTGATTATCGAATGTCGTTCAGGCATTCGTCTTTCAAGTTCAAAGACGAAAGCTTCGTCGAACCAGAACTCACAGTGTTCTTCGCACGGTCGGCGATGAAGGCCTTCAAGACCTCTGCATGATCAGTCTGAATGGCGGAGATACCTGCATCGATAAGGCGGCCCCAGATCGCTTCCGAATCCTTGAGCGCTGCCGTGTCGGTGAAACCCGCGCAGGAAACCGGATCGAGCGTATTGTACCAGAGGGCGATGCCAGCCTCGCGGCATCTATCTTTCACCGCCGCAACCTGGTCCAGCCTATCGAAATAGATCTCGCACAGGGCAGGGGAAAGCTTGAACAACAAGTCGAGTTGGGTGTCGGCGTCCCGATGGTCGAGATGGGTCTTGGCCATGAAGAGAACACCGTGCGGATCCACCGCCTCACGGATCCAGGCGAGGTCTGCTGGCGTCTTCAGGTCGCCCCAATAATCGACCTGGCTGTCGACGGCCATCGAGCGGGCAAGGGCCATAACTTCTGGCAGCATGTCCCTGTGCTTGATGTCGAGGTGAATGAAAATGCGGTCCCGCGTGAGATCGAACACGTCCTTCAGGCTTGGCAGTTTTTCGCTCGTCAGGAGATTGGACGCGCCGCCGTCACGATTGCGTAGTTTCAAGCTGCGCAATTCCTGCAGTGTCATCGTCTCAGGCCTCTGATCGACGCCCACCATTCGTTCCAGCGTGTCATCGTGCAACAGGAAGAACTCGCCATCGGCACTGCGCCGCACGTCGATCTCCACCACTTCGCAGCCGACTGCGATGGCCTTCCAAATTGCCAGCAGACTATTTTCCGGGGCCTCATGCCAAACGCCGCGGTGGGCGACAATCGCGCAGGGCCGATCGGGGTTGACCATGTGGTCGGTACTTGTAAGGCCTCAGAAACTCGCCCTCTTCGACGCTACGCGATTTCCGGAAGTGCCCCTCCACGCCGATCAGCATCGGGTGACGACCTGACCTGACGGTCTTGGTCATGACCGTGCCAATTCGCTTTCGTCTGACGCGGGTTTTGACAGGCACTGCGAGGGGCTTGTCCTTCGACCAAGCCTGTTGATCGCCGGGAAGCGCCGCCGGCAATTCGGGACGGGGCTTAGCCTTCCCAACCGCCTTTTTCTGCCAATACCCCACTGGCGGGCGAGGAACACTGAGCGCCTCACAAACGCGTGCAAGGTAGGAGCCTGACACTTGGAACTTTTCAGCCAGATGGTTGATCGGTGTTATCCAGACCAGCTCGTACAGGTCTTCTCGCGAAATCTCGAATGCTTCCAGGCTTGGGGCACTCGGGTCTATATCGTTCGTCGTCATCTGGAATCCTGCTGTCGTCCGGTCACAGCGATGAAAGATCCGTAGTTCACGGGAGACCCGCGACGTCAGGAAATAACTATCGCCGCAGCAGTCAGTCCATATGAAAATTCGACGCATCGAAGCGACACCCGCTTCGGGCTCGGAGAGCATAGTTTATGTCCGGGAAACGGCCGTTCTTCAGGGGCTTAGCGCCACCCACAATTCGAAGCCCAAATTCCGTGCGGAGACCAAGTGACGAAATCTACCGGTTTGTTGCTCGCAGGGATCGGGTCGGAGCAACATGGACCAAGTGCACCACGTTTGTATTACAGTCCGAGAAAACTAGGATACGTTCTTTGACGTGTTGACAGGTCAACTCCATTCCCCTCAATCGAAGGAATCTTCATGGGCCAGCCGGACGTTTTCATTATCGAGTCGCTGAAATTCGACGAGGAGAACGACTACAGGGAAGGCGAAATGATCTATCAGGCCCTTCGCATGTCCCTTAAGAACCCGATCTACCGCTACGTTCGAACGGTCCTCGAATTCGAGCATTTCATCGACGAATTTGAGAGCAGCGGCTACCGTTACCTCCATGTGTCCTGCCATGGGAGCAAGGGCGGGGTGGACACGACACTCGAAAGCATCACTACGCAAGACTTTGCCGATATTGTCGGCCCGGCTCTCAGTGGTAAGCGGCTTTTCCTGTCGACGTGTTTGGCATCCACACTGGCAATGGCACAAGCCGTTTTCGCCAATGGCGGATGCACGTCACTAGCGGGTCCTCTGAGGAAAATAAACTTTGACGATTCCGTGGTCTTGTGGACTTCATTTTACCATCTGATGTTCAAAACCGACCCTGACAAGATGAAACGTCACCAGATCAAGCAGACACTGGCGAAGTGCGCCAGTCTCGTCGGCGAAAAGATCAATTTCTATGCGCCGGGTAACGGAAGGCCTATAGCCCGCGTCATTCTCCCCGAACCTCAAACATTGCTGATCCGACCTTCACGATCGACCGAGGCCAAACAAAACAGAGCGGGAATGAGGTCGGAACCAGAATGATATTTGACCACCACAGTTACTACGATCCGGCCATAGCGATAGACGATTCAGACGCGCCGCATGGGTTCGATCCTGCGACCCAGCATCGTCGATTGTCAGGAGCAGGGTTCAGTGATGCAGATTGCGTGGGTTTTTACAAATCTGGATATGTCGTCACACGGAGTGGGCTTGTAGTCGACCGATTTCACGGAGGGTCGATATCTACCTGCGACTTGCGAACGAGATTTCCCGTAGCCGAGTTCGGAATTGCCTTGAGCAAGGGAACCTGTCAGGTGCCAGTGCATCGGGCCACGTCGTTGGCGGACGTTGCTCGTATCGTCGAGAAAATCGACAGTGGCGTGAACAGAAGGCTATTGTTCCGGGGCCAGACAAAATCATATCCGCTGGTAAGAGAGAAGCCGAATTCCTTTTTCCAGATCCCCAACCTTGGTGAAGTTTCTCTGCTGCCTTCGGTCTGGCGGCGTGTGCTGCGGGATCGTAACAACGTCTACCATTGGTTCCAAAATCTGACGCTCTTCGAATGGTCTTCGATCATCTACAGCTCAGTCGACATTTCGGATATCGACCGACGTGTAATCGAAGCTCAAGCGCGCGGCGACTGGATCGCGACAATCAGCGACATGGAGGATAGCGACGACCCAGTGCTGAAGAAGTTTGGGCAATTAAGGGCGGACATGACGATGGAATTCGGCAATCGGCTGAATTGGCCATTGAGCACCCTCCTTCAGCACTACGGCCTGTTTTCCCCAGCCCTTGATCTGACGACCGAATTGGATGTTGCCATCTTCTTCGCGACGCACCGCTTCAAAAAGGAAAGAGATATCTCCGCCTACGAGTTCGTCGGATCGAACGCACGGCAGGCGGTCATCTACATCATCAAGGAAGATCCGAACGAGACCACGAGCTATGAACGCGTCCGGTTGCTCGACCAGCTCGATCCGCAGCGGCCGAAACTTCAGTCCTGCGTAATCTTCGGGTCCGGTCCAGATGCCATGAATTTGGCCGCTGACTTTCTCCAGGGGGTCATCTTCCTTGACTTCGATCTTGCCGCGCCTGGTCGCATCGGTGTGGGAGATATCTTTCCAAGGGCGGAGGACGATCGATTGCTGGCGGCCCTCAAGAGCAATCTGACAGGAGGCCCTCGGGATGCCCTAACAGATTTCTATTCTTCCTAGGAGCCGTGACCGCCACCGACTTCCCTCTACCAGCTAATGCATTCTCTTTCACGCTTCGCTGGTCTGCATCATACTGCGTTTGAACATCGTGTTCGGATGTGAGGGAAGATGACGGAGGGCAAGCGGGACAGCGAAAGCGGACTTTGGCCCCACGCGGGAGAGGTCAGCGTTAGCGATGCTGACATCCTTGCGGATATGATCGCGCGAGTGCCGCTCGGCGAGGACACGGCCCTGACGGCCGATTCCATTTACGAGGCGTTCGTCGAAGCCAAGAAGGCAAGTGACGCGTGGATTATTTATTACATGATCTCCGTGGCGCTGCTGCTCATGGCCGCTGCCCACGCGATCACCAAGCTGCCCTTGCTAGGCGTCGAACTCAGTGGCCCGTTCATCGGGCCTGCGGCGATCCTCTACTTTTCCGTGTGCACCGCAGTCTACACCAATCATGAACTTAAAATGCGGCTCTATCGAACCTTCTTCCAGACTCGGCTCAATGCCGTAAGCGGGCCCGATCGCGCAAATGTCTTGTTGCGCTATCCGCTCGCTTTTTATGGGGGTGAGTATCTGCCTTGGGCCGCCCGCCCGAAAGGCTTCGTGGTCGGCTGGAAGCACATAGTGGGTTCCCTGCCATCGCTGGGGATCTCGGCGCTCGGCTGGCTGCTTGCAGTTTTCGGCCTAATGGCGCTTCTGGGCTACGCCCTCTATGGTGTCTACAATGATCCCGTTCTTCCGCTTCTCGTAAAGGTCGCAGTCGTGGCGATGTTTTTCGGTTCGGTGACGGTGAGCGGCCAGCTTCTGCGCCCCGCGAAGGTCAAGCATCCCTACCGACGCTGATCGACCGCCCGAAATTTGCCGAGAGGCGATGGTCCTCTTTGCCGCCTCGGCTCAACTCCGGTGCACATTGAAGCGTTCTAAAAAAGCGGGAAAAGATCGGCTAGATCTTGGCATATAAGCGTGTAGGCCGCGGTCCTCCCGCAGCCATGTCAGCTTCTGGATGATTACAGAAGCAGGCGGAACGGCCGAGATGAACCGCTGAGCTGCCAGGCGGCTTCACCTATCGCATCATGGTTTGTTGATCGCGTAGATGAGAGCTAAGCCGAATGAAAGGGCGAGCAGAACCAAACCGGCGGCGACGGTCCCGGCCGCAGCCGCGTAGCCGCCCATGCGGTCGCTGGTCATTTCGCCCTCGAGCGTCTCGACGTCGCCGCTGTCGTCCTCAAATCCCGCCCGCGGGGCGGACTTTGGTTTGCGCGTTATTTTGCGCACGACATCGTGACGTCGGCGCTTGGGAAGTTCGCCGATGAGCGGCCAAGCCAGTACGAACGCCGATAACAGGCCGCATAGGGCCGACAACCAGTCGGCGTTGCCCGCGACCCAGGTCCAGACCGCTGTCACGACGCTATCACTTCGCCGTCCTTGAGCAACTGCGTTGCCGGCAAGGCAAAGACGACCGAGCTTTCATTGCTCGTATTGCCGACCTCGACAGTGCCGGCCCTGCTGACCAATGCGACGCTGTCGTTGATCAGCGTCTTCCCACTCCCCTCGCGCAGCGCCACCGCGCGTATCTCGACCCCGGCCCCGACGACCGCGATCACGACAAGCGGATCGTCGGTGGCCTTGATCCTCGTTCCAGAATGCGGCGCCAGCGACAGGAAGCGCGAACCGACGAGGCGCGTCGGCAGCTTGTCCAGGCCAAGTCCGGCATTGCTTAAGGCGGCTCTAAGCCACGTCGTGACCTCCTTCGAGAGCAGACTCAATGCGACCGCTGCAGCCGCCTCACCGAGATCGGCTTCCCGTACCTTGGCCTTGGGTCCCTTTGACGCCTTGAACATCCGGACCTCTACATCATTCGCAACGGGCTGGCGCGCATCGGTGGGTAGAAATGACGGCTCGATCCCCAGCGCTTCGCAGATACGCGAAACGGTCGTCCAAGTCGGACCATCACTTCCCCGGCCGTTCTCGATCATGCTCAGCGCATTCTGCGATAGGCCGATGCGCTTGGCGAGTTCGTCTTGGGTTAAGCCCTTCGCCAGCCGCGCCTGTTTGAGCGTCAGTCCGAGTTCGAGCGATGGGGCGGTGATTCCATCCCCAGCAGAGAAGCCAAGCTCGTTAACGACGCGGTCAAGCGAGCTGCGCAGTGTCTCGGTATTGCCCGCCCGGTCTGCCCGTCGGGCGAGCGAACGGCGCGCCTTCTTGGCGCTCGCGGGAACAATCTGGTCAAGGTCGGTCATGTCGGTCATCTCAGATCTACTCATAGTTGCTGCACGCGCGGCCGCACCACGCTCTGCCACCATTGCTCGTCCGAGCGGCCGGAAAGCGGTCACATGCCGCGAGCGCGATAAGCTCGACCGTGCCATCGGGCGCCACGGAGGCCGTGTAAGCGACGCAAGGCTCGTCCACTGTCCGAAACACCGTCCAGTCCCCTTCTTCGCGCCAGACCGAGCGGGTTTCGAGATAATCGACAAGCTTCTCATCGCCGAGCGCCGGGAGCCGGACCTCCAAATATTCGATCCACAGTGAGCGCACCCGTTCACGATCGGCATCGCGCCCCGCCAAGCTCGCCGCGCGTCCTGCAGCGACGACATCGTCGGCGAAGCCTCCCAAACCGGTCTTCTTGAACCGCCGCACCTCGACCAGGTCGCCCTCCTAAGATATATATAGTTCTTAATATTGCAAGCAGGGCTACGTGGCTCGCTGTCTCTGCCATGGCGCAATGGTACCATTATTCCCGCCAAAATCTTGGTCCTGTTTCATGACCAGAGCCGGACATATGTACCGACCATCGCCACGTGACTGATGACCGAGGAGACAATTCCGATGAAGGCAATCGCAGTAACGGATCAGGCTGCGGGAACGGCCGGGATGAAGCTGGCGGAGCGACCCGAGCCACAGGCAGCGATAAACGACGTCGTCGTTCAGGTTCATGCGTCGGGATTCGTCCCGACTGAGCTGACGTGGCCCTCGACCTGGACCGATCGCCTCGACCGTGACCGGACGCCATCGATCCCCGGGCACGAGCTGGCCGGAGTGGTCACCGCCCTCGGCTATGGTACGACGGGACTGTCGGTGGGCCAGCGGGTGTTCGGTCTCGCCGATTGGTATCGCGACGGCACCCTGGCGGAGTATGTGGCCGTCGAGGCACGTAACCTCGCGCCGCTGCCGGGCGACGTCGACTTCACGGTAGGCGCCAGTTTGCCGATCTCGGGCCTGACCGCATGGCAGGGTCTGTTCGACCATGGCCGCCTTCAGGCCGGGCAGAGCGTCCTTGCGCACGGTGCGGCCGGCGCAGTCGGGTCGATGGTGACGCAACTCGCGCGGGAGGCCGGCGCCTATGTCATTGGCACGGGACGCGCTGCCGACCGTCAGAAGGCTCTCGACTTCGGCGCGAACGAGTTCGTCGACCTCGAGAACGACGCACTGGAAGACGTCGGCGGCGTCGATCTAGTGTTCGATGTCATCGGCGGCGACATCCAGAAACGGTCCGCAGGCCTGATTCGAGCCGGAGGGACACTGGTGACCGTCGTCGGGCCGCCCGACGCGCGGCCCGCCAACGGCCTGGCGGTCGACTTCGTTGTCGAGTCCGATCGTGCTCAACTGAGTGAGATCGTCCAGCGGGTGCGGGACGGACGACTGCGGACGAACATCGGCAACATCTCGACCCTAGACGATGCCGTTTCCGCCTTCAACCCGACCGAGCGACGCTCGGGGAAGACGATCATCCGCGTTCGTCCGTGAGCGACATCACCATCATCGGCATACGCGGCCTCCATGCATGCGCCACTACGAGGAACTTATGGATCGACCACATCGGCCATTTCCAGATAGCGGCAGAAGCCGTTGGCAAGCTGCATCTGGCGCGGCGTCCGACATTCCGGTTCGAACACCGCCGGATTGGCGATGAGAATGCACAGGGCCTTGGCGCGGGAGGTGGCCACATTGAGGCGGTTCGCGCTGTAGAGGAACTCCATGCCACGCGGGGCATCGGCATGACTGGAGGTCGTGACGGAGTAGATTACGATGGGCGCTTCCTGCCCCTGGAACTTGTCCACGGTCCCGACCCGCGCGCCGGGGAGGCGCTCCTGGATTTCAAAGACCTGCGCGTTGTAGGGCGCGATGATCAGGATGTCGTCCACCCGAAGCGAGGATTCCGTTCACAATATCGCGGATGCGGTCGGCCTCCTCCGGGCTGGAATTCTGGTTGCCGCTGTGCTGCACCCCGACATAACGCAGGCCAGTTCCGCCAAGCGGGCCGTCCATCAGGATGGCCTGGTTCTCAAGACCGGGACGGGGAAGGAGGCGGCTTTCGTAAAACAGTTCGGAGGTGAACCGGCAGATGTCGGGGTGGAGGCGCCAGGTCTGATCGAGGAATAGGCCCTCCTCCTCGGCGATGGTCTGCCGTCCGCCGAGAAGGTGGTCGAGGGCCGAGACGTCCGTACCGTCCGGGTGCGAACCCTGCATCGGCTGCTCGAGCTGCTGTGGATCCCCGAGCAGGACAAGGCCGGCTGCGGCCGGCGATATGGCAAGCACGTTGGCGAGTGACATCTGCGCGGCCTCATCGACGAAGAGCACGTCAACGAGACCGGCCGCATCAGGCCTGGCCCACAGGAAACCGGTGCCGCCAAGGACGTTGTAGCCGCTTGCAAAGGCGCCGAGGGCTTCGGGGTTCTTCGTCGTGAAAGTGAGGTGCGGGACATTGTCTTCCGCGTCCGTGACCTTGTGCAGGCACTGCAGGTCGAAGCCCTCCTTCTCCGCTTCCTCGGCGCCCTTCGCGAGCAGGTGGCGAATGACCTTGTGGCTGTTGGCGGTCACCCCGACGCAAAGGCCGGCCCTGACCAGCGCAAGGATTGCGTGGGCGCCGGCATGGGTCTTGCCCGCGCCAGGTGGCCCTTGGATGGCGAGCACGCCCTGCAAGCCCGGGACGAGGCGGCAGGCCGCATCGACCGCGCCCTCGCCCGGCTGGCGCAGCGCCGCGCCGCCGGCATCTGGCGGCTGCAGCAGCAGCAGATCGCGGGCAGCCTTATAGGTACCGGGACCGGCGATCCCGTGATCGGCCACATACTCGCCGATCTGCACCAGGGACTCGGCCAGAACAGCCGTGTCGATGTAGGTATGGGCGAAGACAGCTTCGGGGTGAAAACCGGCGGTGTCGCCCCGCTTCTTGATGTCGATGAAGCGATGATCCAGGTCGACGGCCTCGACTTTGCCGAACCGCTCGCCGCCGACGCTGCGCAAATCCTCGCCGCCGCGAAACTCCGCGTCCTGCGGGGGAAATCGATAGCGGTGGATAGGGGCCTTGGCGGTTCCGCCCACGGTATCCACGAACTCGAGGCCGGCGATGCCTGCCCGCTCGTCCTCCAGCTCGTCCGCGGACAGCGCCGCCAGCCGGAAGTATTCCCACCAGATCGCCTTCTCCTCCCGGCGATGCCAGTCGAGCACATTCGCCAGCACGTAGAGCGCCTGCTGCTCGGCGCTGCGTTCCGCGGCGTCCACCGGTATGCCATCGGTCAAATTGGCCACTGCCGCATCGATCCGCGCCTGCCAGACAGTAATATTCGGCGGAGCGTCCTCTTCAGGCAAAGCCGGCCGGGGAACCTCCACACCGGAGGCAATCGCGTCCGCGCGCAGGCCTTCCAGCCAGTCGCGAAGCCGCGCCGTCGAGACGCAGTCATCTTGGTTGTAACCCGTAACGATGGCCCGATCGTCTGCATTGAGGCCGCCTGCGTCCCCAAGCTCAAGGCAGGCCTGGACCCTGCTCAAGGCATAGTTGGCATCGGGCAGCGACACCGCGCGCGTGAATTCGTAGAGCGGCTCCAGCTTCTTGATGGAATAGCTCTCGACGCTGGCGCGGATGGCGTGGCGGATCACCGCGTAGAGATCGACCAGGACCTGCCCGCGCAGCAGCGTGTCGATCTCTTCCTCGCGCGTGGCGTAGCGCCCCATCAGGCGTTTGAGCGCGCCCACCTCATAGGCCGCGTAATGATAAATGTGCATGCCGGGATGGTGCGCTCGCCGCTCGATCACGAAATCGACGAAGCGTTCAAAGGCGGCCTTTTCATCGGCCGGCGTGAGGCACCAGTCGGCAACGTAGGTGAGCACGCCCTCCGTGTCCTTGAAGGCGTAGCCGAAGAGATATTCGAGGCCGCCTTCGCCGACGAAGGGGTCGCCTTCGAGATCGAAGAAGATGTCGCCGTCGTCCGGCTCCGGCAGCCGGCACATACCGAAGCCCGGTTCAATCGGCAGCGCTTCGTGGAGCAACTGCCCGGCCGCGCGCCCCGCGACCTGGATCCGGGCCTGCTCCCGGATGCGATTGTAGGACGAGGCGGCGCCGCGCTCCGGCTTCCACGGCAGTGGAAGGGGGAGCTCGGCTAGCGCCGTCATGGTGGCGACGTCGTGGCCGGCGAGCTCGCCGCGCTGCACTGTCGTGATCCCGGCAACAAGGGAGAGGTGATCGTCTTGGTGGCGCTGGTCGTCGCATCGGCCCCGCCAGCGGCAGATGTCGCAATGAGCGACGGGCTCCGGATAGGTACCGCCGTTTGCGTTCAAGGACGCGGCAAAGCGTTCCCGGACATTGCGGTAGTAGGCAGCATAGTCGCTGACCCGGAAGACCTCCGGCTCGAAGCCGGTGAGGGGCGCGACAACGTAGGCGCATTCTGGTACGAGGCCCTGCACTTGCCCGACGAGGTCAGAATAGAGGCAGAGCTGCAGCACCGTCCCGCCCTTGGTTTCGCGGGCGAGCTTGGTGTCAACGACTTCATAGGACCAGGCGCCGAGATCGCTTGGCGTCTCGACGCGCCGGAGGATATCGGCCCGGCCCGTGAAGGGCAGCGCGCGCAGCGCGGCCTGCACGATGATCTGCGCGCCGGCGCGCATCGCTTCGATCGTGGCGGCTACTGAGCCGTCATCGATGCCCTTGCCCTCGATGACGGCGACCGTAAAGCCGGACGCGCGCAGGTGATCGACATAGGCCGTCTCGTGGGCGGCGCCTCGCTGCTGCAATATCTCGCGTAGCGGATCCCAGATCTTCGGCTTTTCGAGCGTGCCCTCCGCCACCTGAACGTCAAGCGCAGTCAGGTGGCCGCAGTTCAAGTAGCCGACCAGGTCGGAGGCACTCAACTGTAATTCGGAGCCGATTCTCAGCATGGACAAAGTCTCCGCGGATTGGTGACAGCCCGGCAATTCGGCTGGTTGCCACGATCGCCGCTGGGTTCCCCCTCCCGGTCTCGCTAAGGCACCGGCCGAAATCAGAAAACAACTATGGCGTTCCTTCAGAAATATATTATCATTACCGAAAAAGAAATTGGAGGAACCTTATTAGATATATGAAACGCCAGCAGATGGGTGGATGCTGAGCATAATAAATCTATTTGCAGCGCGAGCCGTTGTTTTTCCCACGTCGCACCTCCGCGGTTGATCCAAAAATTCACGTAGGGTTGCATATCGGTCGCGATATTACGGTATCGTCGCGCATCCGTAACTTCGGCTCGCGTAGTAAAAATAGAACCAACTGGTAGCAGGCCATTCGCATTGTACGAGTTCGGGGAATTGATCAATGGAAAGCCCTTATCTGTTCCCATGGATGGCCGGGAGCCCCCAGGAGCAGCTGACCGAGCCGGAAGACATCGCAACAGCAATCAGGGCAGCAAAGGCCCGGAAATTGCCGCGGCTTCCCAACATACCAGGATGCCGAATGCTCCGCCCCGGAGACCTCGGCTATGCCACTCGGCTCAAGGTTTATAACGCGAGAACCCAGGTGGCGCCGGCATTATTTGCCGTTTGTTCAACAGCCGAAGCGGTCGCCGCCGTCCTTAGATGGGTGAAGGACAATGGTCTGGCCTTCGCCGTGCGCAGCGGTGGGCATTCTTACGAGGGCTACTCCAACAGCAGCAGCGTTGTCATCGACATCCGCAGTCTCAACAAGGTCACGTTCGACAAGCCCAATCTCACGGTTACGGTCGGGGCAGGCGCCACTATCGGCGATATCCAAAATTTCCTGAAAGGCAAACGCGTTGCATTTGCAGCAGGTTCGTGTCCGAGCGTCGGAATTGGCGGCCATGCCCTGGGGGGAGGCTATGGGTTGCTTTCCCGCGCTTATGGGCTCGCCAGTGACAATCTTCAATCCCTGGACATGGTCAGTGCAGCTGGCGCAACTATTACGGCCACCAAGACAACAAATCCGGATCTCTATTGGGCCAGTCGCGGCGGCGGCGGCGGCTCGTTCGGCATCGCCACTGAGTTCACCTTTTCGGTGCATCCTATTGGATCTGTGATCGTCTTCGGTCAGTCGTGGTCACTCCCGGTCAGCCGGGCGCTTCGCATCGTCGATGCTTGGCAGCAATGGGCACCAATGGCCCATAGGGGGACGACCGCATTGTTGAAGATCGCGAAGATTGATGCGAACACCGTGTCGCTGCGCTGCCTTGGTCAGAGTATTGCGCCAGCGGACATCATTGACAGGGATCTCCGGGCGCTCGAAAGAATCGAACCCCTGAGCAAACCGCGCACATTCAGAACAATGAGTTTCTGGAACGCCGTGCAGTACTTTGCCGGGAGTGACCCAGACCCGGCTTACCAAAAGGAGAAGTCCGATTTCGTGCCTGCCTTGTCGGCATCAGGAATGAACGCGTTGTTGAACCAGATCACGGGGCAATCCTCCACACATATTGCGACGATCCTGAATGCTTATGGCGGCGCGATCGACGCTATGGGCGAAGGCGAGAGCGCTTTTCCTCACCGAAGAAGCATCAAATACATGATCCACTACTATTCCGGGTGGGATAGCGCTGCCAGCACCCAAGCTCGCGTGGCCGAGGCCAATGCCTTTTACCAAGCAATGCGTCCCCATGTTCCCGGGAAAGCCTACGTCAACTACATCGATGCCGATCTTCCTAACTGGCAAAACGCGTATTGGGGCCAGAATTTTGGACGACTGAAGGCCGTCAAACGCGCTTTCGACCCGACAAACCTATTTCATTTCGCGCGAAGTATCCCGCTGTGAAAGAGATAATTTGGCTTCTTAGACATACCTGGGGGACAAGGACATGATGGCGAAGACAATCCTACCGTCACCGGACTTCAGCTGTACCGCACCTGACTGTATCTACAAGGCGGGGGTCCGCCCATATCGCAAAGGGTCATTCAGACTCTCCGCAGAGACGATCGGACCCAAATTTGTAGTCCACAACTATGGTCATGGAGGTGCCGGGATCACCATGAGTTGGGGATGCGCAGATGCCGTTGTGAAGATCGTAGGGCAACACGCCGCACCGGGCACGCGCGTGGCGGTGGTCGGCGCCGGTGTCATGGGCCTGACGGCCGCGACGCTTCTGACGAAAGACTACACGGTCAGCATCTATGCCGATCGGCTGACCGGCACGACATCAGACGTCGCGGGCGGACAATGGGCGCCCTCCGTGGTCGAATTTGACCACTCGAATGCCGCCGCGAAGCAGCAGTTCGAGGATATTCTTCGCGTTGCGTATCGCATGCACGAGCAACGGATTGGCCGAAATTTCGGCGTCTCATACCGGACCAACTATACCAAAAAACTGAGCGCGACCTTCGACAAGGTGCCAAAGGACATTATACCCGCACCCGACGAATACCCGCAATTGCCGTTCGCGAAACTCAAGTCCAAAGGATACGGCTACAAGACACTCCTCGTGGAGCCTCCTGTTTTCCTCGCGCGGCTGAGATCTGATTTGCGCACGGCCGGCGTGATCCCACAACACAAGGTCTTTGGCAACGCCGCGGACGTCACCAATCTTGCAGAGCCGACCATCATCAACTGCACAGGCCATGGTGCCGGCGTATTGTTTCAGGACAAGGACATCGTGCCGATCAAAGGTCAGCTCGTGCTCCTGAAAGCGCAACCGGGGCTAGATTATCTTTACAGCACTGACCAGACCTATGTTTTTCCGCGGTCAGATCATGTGGTGGTCGGCGGGTCGTACGAATGTGGTGTCAACGATGAAAATCCGGTTCCGTCGATGTGCGAGCATATCCGGAAGATGGCCGAGGACGTGTTTGCTGGCCTCCTATTCACTACAGCTGACGATCGCCCATGGCTGATGCGCAACAAGTGAGGCCACGCTTATGGTTTATACAGTCGCCAATTATATTGTCGATCGTCTGAAGGAGCAGAAAGCAGATGCGCTTTTTGGTGTCCCCTCAGTCTATTGCGCTGACCTGTACGATGCCGCCGAAAGCACGTCAGGATTCTCAGCAATTGTCACCAGCAGCGATCTGGAAGCTGGCTATGCCGCGGACGGTTATGCGCGAATCCGCGGACTCGCCGGTGTCGCAGTGTCCTATGGCGTTGGCACCCTCAGTCTCGTCAATGCCATCGCAGGAGCCTTTGTCGAACGCAGCCCTGTTGTTGTGATCAACGGAGGGCCGTCAGAAAGGAACATCAGCGATCAGACCAGCACGGGAGTTGTGTACTCCCACTCGATGGGACGAGCTCATACCGATCTCGACGTATTCCGGCCTGTAACGGCCTTCTGCGAACGTTACGACGCTCGCGGCCGTCCCCGCCAAAATTGACCAGGCGATCAGCACTGCCATTACCCGGAAGCTGCCTGTCTATCTTGAGATTCCACAAGGTGTTCTTGCATCCGCCTGTGCGCCTCCGGCAGGAAAATTGGACCTCACAGTTCCAGCGGGGGTTGCTGCCAAATCAGCCAAGGCAATCGTTCAAGCCATAAAGGCAGCCAAAGCGCCAGTGTTGATCGTCGGTGTCGAAGTACAACGATACGGAATGGCCACGACCATGCTCGCGGTCATCGACAAGCTCAAGATCCCGTGGGCGACGACGCTTCTTGAGCGCACAGTTTTGCTGGAAGCACATCCGCAATTCATAGGGGTCTTCAACGGCGAAAAGGCACCATCACCTCTCAAGGCCGCCATAAGTGGCGCCGACCTGATCGTGTCGCTGGGGGCTGTCTTCGGCTCAGGCCATGCCAGCATCATGATTGCGCAACACAAAAAGACAATCCGCGTGTGGGATGGCAATATCTATAGCCGCGGCGGTGCCGCAGAGCAGCTAAGTTTCACGGAACTGCTGGCACAGCTTGACAAGAATACGATGATGGAGACGAGCCAGCCAACGGCTCCGCCGTCCGGGCCCTACAGGGTGCGCGAGCAGGGTGAGGCCGCGTGGGACGGCGATCGCGATCTTGTCCCGCAACCTCCGCGGACGCCATCTCAGCCCGCGCCTGTCATTGCATCCGCAGCAAACGGCATGACCTACGACGATCTGTTTCGTGTCGTCGAGCAACTCGCTGGCCTTGATCCTTCATACCTGACGATTGCAGATACTTTTCTCGGAATCTATTCGGCCGCACGTATTCAGATGAGTGGCCAAGATTGTTTCATGGCGAACGCAATCTGGGCCTCGATCGGGCATTCCGTTGCAGCAGCGGTAGGTGCTGCTGTCGCCAAAAGAAAGCGCCCTTTCGTGATATGCGGCGATGGCGGCTTTCAAATGACCGCACAGTCTTTGTCGACGATGGCGCGTCTGAAACTCAATGTCATAGTCTTGATCGTCGACAATGGTCTTTACGGTTATGAGCAGTATCTTCTCGATAAACGCTACTATAGCGATCCAAAACACGATCCCCTGCCCTTCTCTGTCATTTCGCGCTGGGATTATATCGAGGTCGCACGTGGCATGGGGATCACACAGGTTGCGACGGCGAACACTATGCCCGAGCTGAAGGCTGCGATCACTGCGGCCAAAGCCCAACCCGGCCCCGCAGTCATCCAGGCGATTGTTCAATCGCGTTCGTTGCCGGCCGGTCTCTAGCGCAGGGTCTTATCCCGGCACAGTTCAAGAAAGGCCTGGGCCTTTGTGTAACTGTTTGTCACCTTCGCCCAAGAGGACACGCAATCTTTCGATAAGAAGGGCAAATGTGCGCAAGACTCTCCCAAACCAGAATTCTGAATGCCTAGGCGCGCTCTGCTGCCCTATCTCTCATGCATACGCTCCCTGACCTATCCACGATTTTCGACTGGCAAGTCCCCCAGACCTGCATTGGCAGCGTAGTAGAAGTTCACGATGCTGGTCGTCCACGCAAGTACATCGCCCAGCAGCGACCTCTCAAAGAACCTCGTGATGCTCCTACCTCAGATTCTGCGGGTCTTGGCAAAATGTGGTCCAATCAGATGCGTTGATAAGCAACGCAAAAGCCCCGCTGTCGCGAACATCAGAGATGTGTTGACGCTTCGCACTCAGCGAGTGCCAAGCCACATATATAGCCGAGGATCTCACCGTTGTCAGGGGAAGGAAACCGCCGATCCCCTAATGCAAAACCAAATAGCCGCGTTGGACGTGCAGCAAATCTTGCGGACAATACTGGCTTTACAATGAGCCGAAAGAACTGCATCGTTCGGCAACATAGGCTGACTTTTGATCGGAGGTGGTCATGCTTCGCTTCCTCGCGTGCCTTCTGTTCCTCGTTCTGGGCAGCGGCACAGACACCTTCGCAGCCTCCTGCGCCAGTTTCACCGGCAGCACCATGGATGTTGGCGGTTTTCCCAAGGCGCAGTGGCGTACGGACTACCCGGCCGCTGCCGCAACGCCCACGATGCCGTGGAAAGGTATCGATTTCCGGGCCGAACCAGCCCGCTACATGGAGGCTGTCCTGTCGACAGCGCGCTCATCTTTCAGCCGATCGGGTATGGCGCTCGTTGGGACCGGCGCTGAGGAATGGTGGACTTCTCTATGGCTCGACTACACCACCAACGGTCGCGAGCCACTGATGGGCCTGACCAAAGAGCGAGGGCCAGATCCAGGTGATCTTTCACCGACTAGCAGCGGCGGCTTTCAAGTCTGGGCGGTCGGCTTCTATAACGCCCCCGGCGCGACGGTGCTCGGCCAGGTCTTTGCAGACCCTTGCGTGCCGTCTCTGCCGCAGAGCCTCAATTTTCCCGAAGGAACTGTGTCGGTGAAGTTCCTCTTTACCGACGCCGATCCGGGAGAGGTGGCCCATCTCGTCGGCGCGCCCTCCTACGAGGCGATTATCGATGCCGCCGGCACCGGCGGCATGAACCCGCCTCCGCCGGTGGAGAGCCGCCAGAAGCGCACCGTGCGCCTTCTGCAGGTCGACATTTCCGTAAAGGATGCAGACGCCGCCGAGACGGGATGGATTTTCGGCACCTTCGGCTGGATTGGCCCCATCACCGGTGATGGTCTCTTCGACAATCTTGTGCCGGTGTCGTTGCAGTGGGGCAATGACCCGGAAATCTATGACCAAGCTATCGCCCAGAGTTGGATTAATCCCGATCTGCATATGAAAATGTACGGATGGGGCCAGCGCCTGACCCTCGGTTTCAATGGCCGGGCCAACGGACCTGCCGATAACATCAGGTCGTCGTGCCTCTCATGCCACGCCGCCGCCCGCACGCCGCGGTCTTCGTTGGGTATTCTCGGCTTCACCTTCAACATGGCCAACATCGGCGATCCCGCAAAGGTCAAGCAGCACGTCGATGTATGGTTCGACAACATCAAGAGCGGCTCGCTGTTCCGGCCGGACGAGCCTGCCGTTTCGGCGCTCGACTATTCCCTACAGGTGGAGGCGGCCATTTACCGGATGTGTCGTGCCTGCCGCCTCGGCGACCTCCCGGGAGACACCCCGCCCGTTTGCATCGCGGCCAAATTCTATACGCCGCCGCAATGTTCGCCTGGGATCATGCCGCTTGACGCCGCAGGCAATGTTCTTCGCGAGCAGATGCAGGCTGATCCTCCACCACGTCAGTAGGCGGATCGGGCGAACAGTCGTCTTCCATCTCGAGACTGCCAGGTCTGAGTCCAGCGCTTCGCGGTGTGGCAAGCCACAGCCCAAACGAAGCACTGCGGCCTCAAAGCCCTCGGCTCTGCCTCTGATCAGATCGCAGCGGACCAACGACGCCTTCGCGGTCCTTGAGCAACTGTGTTGCCTGCAAGGCAAAGACGACCGAGCTTTCATTGCTCGTATTGCCGACCTCGACAGTGCCGGCCCTACTGACAAATGCGACGCTGTCGTTGATCAGCGTCTTCCCACTCCCCTCGCGCAGCGCCACCGCGCGTATCTCGACCCCGGCCCCGACGACCGCGATCACGACAAGCGGATCGTCGGTGGCCTTGATCCTCGTTCCAGAATGCGGCGCCAGCGACAGGAAGCGCGAACCGACGAGGCGCGTCGGCAGCTTGTCCAGGCCAAGTCCGGCATTGCTTAAGGCGGCTCTAAGCCACGTCGTGACCTCCTTCGAGAGCAGACTCAATGCGACCGCTGCAGCCGCCTCACCGAGATCGGCTTCCCGTACCTTGGCCTTGGGTCCCTTTGACGCCTTGAACATCCGGACCTCTACATCATTCGCAACGGGCTGGCGCGCATCGGTGGGTAGAAATGACGGCTCGATCCCCAGCGCTTCGCAGATACGCGAAACGGTCGTCCAAGTCGGACCATCACTTCCCCGGCCGTTCTCGATCATGCTCAGCGCATTCTGCGATAGGCCGATGCGCTTGGCGAGTTCGTCTTGGGTTAAGCCCTTCGCCAGCCGCGCCTGTTTGAGCGTCAGTCCGAGTTCGAGCGATGGGGCGGTGATTCCATCCCCAGCAGAGAAGCCAAGCTCGTTAACGACGCGGTCAAGCGACGTCCGCTTCCGGGCGGTTGATCCGTCATCGGGAGTGGCGAGGATGCAGCGCCTAGCTGCCATTGCAACATGCGGCGGCCAGTTACCTGGTAGGCGTCGCCATCACTCTTCTGCCGCGCAGCTACCACGCCGGCTTCCAGCGGTGGCGTACGTGAGGACATTAAGCGACTAGCCCAAAGAAAAGGAGGCCGCTTGTAAGTTTAAATCCTACGCCAAGCTCGCAGGCTCAGACGCCGGTGACAGACTGCTGAAGGTTGACAGGACACGTAAGGCGGACAGTCCAGCGACCAGCATGCGGGGAATTTGTTGAAGCCGTGGATTGACAGTACAAAACAAGTGGCGTTGAATGAGTATTCTCTAAAAGCCAATAGCCGTGGCGCTCTACAAAAAGGGCGGGCAGTTGAAGTACCGATTTCAGTCGAACCATCGCGGAATCAGCGGGGCTGGGTCTGCGTCGTCTTCATACGACCTATAACGCTGAGCTTACTACATCCACGTCGCTTCGCGCCAACTTGGTAGTGCGTCGGCGAGATGTGAGTCTTATTGCCGGGTGACGACTCTGAACACTCTCCGCTGGACGGGGAACAGAGGGGGCGAAGATATCACAAAGCGGGGGCGCGCGGGATGGTAGATGAACGCGAATGGCTGAACGACGACACGGACGACGGCGCACGTTCCGATCGACGGAATTCGAGCGACTTACGTTCGCCCCTTTCAGGCAGTCACGAGAGAGCAAAGCTTGGCGGCGTCACGAGGCGCGACTTTCTCGTAGGTAGCAGCGCCACTCTCGTCGCTACGCCGCTTGCCGCAGCCGGAGCCGGAGCCCAAGATTATTTCCTTGATGTCGCCTATGAGGATAGGACGCGCCGCGGCCTCGTTATTGCTTGGTTTGAAGCAGGCAAACGCTACGCCTGGACGCTGCACACTTCCACTTTCACAGATCCAGATCTGCCGAATGGGGGCGGTCGCTTCGTGCTGCGCCGCACAAATGATGGTTGGCGCGCCGACATCGCACAATGCGCGTTGCCCGGCAGCTACAATTTTGCTCTGCGCATCGAGCTGAAATGGGATCCGGCATTCGATCCGCTGAAGGTGGGGGCCGAGCCGCCTTCTATGTCCCTCGTCCTGCGTCGCGACACAGACGTTCGCCTACAGATTGGAAAGGATCTGATCGAATTCCTGAAAGCCGACCCAGCCAATGGCATAGATGAAATCGGGGCCGACCTTGGCAAATCTCAACTCGCCGATCTGACGAAAACGCTGTTCGGGGGCTCGTTCGACGTCAGCAAAGCGAGCCAGAGCAGCCTCGCTTTTCACCGTGAGCTTTACTGGATACTGCGGGCCGGAAAAAAGCTGGCACGCGGCGAACAAGAGACGGCGGTCTCCAAACAGAGCCGCTTCCGCGCCTTGTCGGACGAAGGTGTGTCGCTTCAATTTCGTGAATGCATATTCACGGTTTTTTCCGGCAGCAAGGGATCGGACGCGACGAAGGCTTTCATCCTCAATGAGGACGCCAAGGGCGAGGAACGGCAGGATGTGCGCGCGCTTTTTTCCGGCGATGGCGCACCGCCAGCGCCGGACAGCACTCTGTCGGACCCGCCCGATGGCGCAGTAGGCCCGGCCGCAGTCACGTCTGAAGATGAGCGGCGCCTCGCGCCGCGAGTGCTGTATGCACTGGTCCGGCACGATGCCGAGCAGACCAAGGCCAATCCTGCGGATGCCTGGACCGGTACGCTTGCGCTCGGTCGTCATTCGGGCGGAGAGCGCGGCACTCTCGCAATCCAAGAAGGCGGGGATCCTTCGTTCCTTGGGTGGCGTAATCAGGGCGATCAAAGACCCGTCTTCGCCTTGCGTATGTTCGGGATGACACTCGATCTGCGCCGTGAGCAAGCTGCGGAGCCGAGCCGGTTTAGTGATCTTAAGGGGATGCTATGGCATGCCCGTGGTGAGGACGACAAACTCCGGCTGATCGCCTCGCTGACGCCCACGAAGCGCAAGATGCACATTGAAACGTATTTCGGCCGGTTCACTGTTGCACCATTGCCGCCAATAGCGCCGCGATCGGGCGTATCCGCGCGCGTGCCGTCGATCCGGATCGGAGGCACAGGCCCAAAAGACACCAGGACGCTCAACCATTTTGCCGCCCCGCTCGCGCTAGAGGAGGCTGCCATTCCGCTCAGCAGCGCCCGCCTCTCCGAAATCGCGCGCCAGCGTGCCACCGGAGGGGATGTTTCCGTCGCTTCGGCTGCGGAACGTGCGTCGCGATTGTTCAGCCACCTCACGTTCACTGAAGCGGAATGCCTTTTCCACATCGACAAGCTTGCGAGGCGCTTTGCATGGATAGGCGCTCTCGCGCCGTCGACCAACCCACCGCAGGCTGAGGCTCTCGTCCACATCGGGGCGACAAAAGCGTCGAACGACCTGCCGTTACCGGCGCGGCTGTCGCTCAGTGCTGCGTCGCTACTGGTTCGCCGGCCCGCCGACCTTCTGGCCCTGAAATATCGCTTTCAGGGTCTGCTGCTCGAATATTCCGGGTCCGGATGGTGGGTGGTGCCCGATCGGCGGATCGCCGCGTTTGTGCCGAGGGGCGAGCCGAAGCCTGTCCAGGACGTACCGCTGGTCTGCAATGACACCGCTCTGCCTGCCAACGATCCCGACCGATACGAAACGCGTCAGGATCCGCGGCCGCTGCTGGTCGTGGAGTTTCCGCCGCAGCATATCGCCGAGCGGACATACCTGCGTCAGTTCAAGGCGGAGCCAGAACTTCCGCTGCCGCCAAAGGGATCCGAGGTCACCGAAGCTGAAGCAGAAATTCTGCGCTCGGCCGATGAAAATACCCGGTTGAATAAGCGGACCGACGACATCGCTAGAAGGCAAACGGCTGGAATGTCGGCGAATGACCCGTATCTGAAGTTTTTCAACGATTTCCAAGTTGCAATCGACGAAGCCAACAAGCGTGACAATGTGATCAAGGGGTGGAAATCCAACATTCCCAAGGATCAAAGGATATATGTCGGGCCTGCCTACCTTGATCTCGAAGCAGCACGGGTCGCGCGTCAGCTGGCGCGGAAGTTGGCTACGCCCAACGATCTGGGCACGAGCGCGAAACGGGCGCAGGCTCTCAGAATCGTGCCCGAGGTGGAAGTTCCTGAGACAATCATTGCCAACCTCAGAAAGGACTACGATGTCTACGCGGATATCAGCGAGGGCTTTCCCGAACCTCCCGTACCGCAATCACCTGCGCCGCCTCCCACCGATTCGAAAGATCGGGACGCCTATTTCACTGCGCGCGAAGAACTGCGCGAACGCCTTGATCCGCGCTATGCATCCTTCAGTAAGATCTACAAGGCAGCTGCTGGTGTGCCAAAGCCGCTGCGTGGACGACGCAATCTGATTGCGGAGGTTGAATTAAAGGCGAATCCAGTAGTGGCCGCAAAAGCGGTATTGGCGGTTGTTGCCGATTTCGACACGAAGAATCCGATTGACGAACCGTACGAGATTCCGACCGAGGCGCGTGTCTCCGGTACCTCACGTCTCGTTTTTCGAATACCGGCTGACGATTTTGAAGGCGGACGGCCGGACTCGCGTGAGGGAGCGCCTGCCGGTGCATTTCCATTCACGATCGAGGCGTTGACGAACTGGGGTGCCTTCGACCTAGCCGTTGTTAGGCGAGCCGAGAAGGTGTTCGAGCCGCTCGTCGGGGCACCGGATACTATGGATGGAGACGCCGCGGAGGCAGCCGCCCAGGATATCGCCAACGGTCGGTTGCCTCCACGCTGGGCGCGGCAGGAAACGCGCGACGAGACGGCACGGCTCCTGTACCAGGGAATCTCGCGCGGCGATGCATGGGCGGTGCGCCGTGACGAGCAGCGATCGCTGACCGGTGCAACCGACTGCCCGCGACCGCTCGCGCGGCTCGGCTCAGTGACAGGGCCGCAGCGCTTGGCGGAGATCGCCGCGCGCGTGCAACCGCCGAGCCTTTTTGAAACCTCTATCGAAATACCGTTCCGGCTGATGCTCTCGCCCGCCCAGGATGCCGCATGGCGAACGCCACTCGGATTGCCGCCGATCGCCAAGCTGACGGAAGCGAAAGACCGGGGATGGGCGCAGGGCGCGCCGGTACCGCTGTGGTTTGCCCAACTCGATGAGGCCGCGGGTTCCTCCAGCATGCGTGCGGTCTGGTCGCCGGATTTCCGGCCGGAAGCACTGCTCGATCCGAAACTCGGCGGACCGCCGCACGGCCCGTGGGCTCCGTGGGCAATGGCGCGAGAAGTTACGGCACGCGATCCGTACGGCGAAACAGAGAAGGTATGGTCGCTGTCGGGACAGGAGCCCGATCCGCAGGAAATTGTACCAGAACGCTTCCGCACCGGGCTTGATGTAGCAGACCGGCACGAGTTGGTGGCGCTGACCTCGCTTTATGGGTTGCCGGTGCGCGGGCGGCGCAAGGAGGACGGCACTCTGGCGGACGGCAGCCAGATCAATCCGCCACCCGGCTTCAAGCTGCGCTACGCAGCAACCGAGGCGCTCAAGGACGGTCAGCCGGAGGACGACTATTCCGCAATCTATCGCCCGCAACCGCTCGGTGTGGGCGAACTCACGTTGACCGCTCTTGGCGGCAGCTTTGACGCCGACACGAATTTCGTTCCCCCGGCATCCGCCAAGATCGTAGCGGTCGGTGGGTGGGCGAAGGCGCATAAGCCCGGAGATCCGCTTTTTGACGCGTTTTCGATCGAGCGCTGGCAGCAGAATACCCGGCTCGGCCGGGATATCCGCGTCGAGGTCGCCTACAAGGGCTTTCTCTTTCCCCTAGGTCACCGCGCATCGCTGGTAAAACTGACCGAGCGTCGCTTCACGATGGGACCAGGTGGCCTCGCTGCCGGTCCGGTCGCATACTTGGTGCAGCGCTTCTTCCTGCGCATCGGTACCCCGATCAAGACGTTCCCGGCGCTGGCGCAACCGAATGGGGGGCGGCGCTGGCCGGTCGAACTGCTGGAAATCCTCACGCGAGTCACGCCGGATATCCTCGATCCTGCGGATGCCGCGCCCTCTGATACGGCGAAGCGGTGGGAGGAGGCGGGGAGCGGCCGCATCTTCCTGCGCGAGAACAAGAACGACAGGCAGGTGCTGCCGGGTCTTGTTTTCTGGCCAAGGGTGCGCGCGCGAGAAGGCGGTGAGGTCAATTTCGAGCTGCAGATCGATTCCCGGGGTGCACGCACGCGCCTGCCGCTGATCTTCGTGGACAATACGGCGGCCAACGACGAGCGCACCATGCGGGTGCTGAAGGACGAATATAATCTCCTTTCCAACGGGACGGCCGTTGACGAGCGCCGTATCCTGCAACTTGGCGGCAGCAAGCGCCGCTATGCCCCTGAGAGCGAGCCGGACGGCACCAGTTTCGAAACCCGGCGATGGGTGATCGAGGCCGAGGGACGGGAAAGTGCTGCACCAAGTATCAAGGACACTGAACGCCGAATTGTATTCGACAACAATTTCTTTGACTTCGGGCCGCTGTTGCAAGGCGTTGACCAGCCTCCGTTCTATCCTGTCATGGCCGAGGGCCTTGTGCGTATCGCGCAAGTGGATAGGCTCGTCGGCCGTCCGACAGATGAGATCGCGCTGTTTTTCGACGCTGAATATAGGGCCTTCGGCTTTCCCGAGGCCGCAACGCTCAAGGATCCGAAGGGCGGACCGCTGGATCCAGCTGCGAAGACCGACGTGTATCTTGATTTTCGAAATCCGGTCATGCTCGATCCCAAGGAGGGAGGCGACCGCACCGGCGGCGCGGTGCGCCCTAATACCGCGCTCGTTGCGATGTCGCGCACACGCGGGCCTGTCGGCAACAACAACTATCACGCTTCTCTGAAGAAGTTTGCACTGTCCGATCTGCCGCCCGCGTCCACAGGACTGGACAAGCCGGAGCCAAAGACATTTTTCGGGGATGCCACCATTCTCGGTATCCTCGACTTGAAGCAAGCGATCTCGTTCCTCGGCGGCGGCCTGTCGAGCGCGCCACAGTTCCGCGAGGTGGCGCAATACACGTCGGCACTCCTCACCGATCTGACGCAGGGGGGCGATGCGGGAGCGGCCGTCGCGAAGGTGCGCGACCGACTGCTGGTCCCGATGCGGGAAGCGCTTCTGACTCTCGCCCGGCAATTCTTCGACGCGACCAAGCAGGATGCCGCCACCGTGTTCGAGGAGAATGCGGCGCTCGCGCGTATCGAGCGGCTCTATCCCGATGTAGGCCGATCGTATCGCGAACTCAGAGACGCGCTCGATGATGCGATCTCGTCGAGCGAAACGACGCGCGACATCGAGACGTTGCTTGCGTCCTTCGCCGTCATCTATGGCGCAGGCCGGCGCTTCGTTGCCGCAATCGAGCGTGTCGCCAACGATCCGCTCGCGCCCGTGCATGAAGCGTTGCGTGAGGCGTTCAACAAATTCATCGGTGACGTCATCGCACGGGCCGCCTCGCTGCTTGAGGGCATCACGCCAGATCTGGAAGAACTGAAGCAATTCGCGACCCGGTTGAGCGACAAGCTCGCGGCGCTTTTCGCCGATTCCGCCTTCCGGGCCTGGCGTCACCTCGTGTTCGCGCTGCCCGGTACGCATGCCATCGTCTTGAGCTTCCCAGACCAACAGGACGCAGTCGATAAGAAAATTCAGGACATACTCGTGAAGGCCGCGGCGGACGCCGATTTCTTCGGTGTGTTGCTGGCTAAAGGTCCTGAGGACGCCGCAAAAGTTCTCGGTAAAACATTCAACGATGCGTTGATCGAGGAGATCAAGAAATCCGGTCCAATGCAGGCGGCGCTCACTGCCGCATACAAGGATTGGAAGGTAGCGGTTGGCAGTACGGCCGATCAGGAAGCCGAACGCATCAAAGGCCTGATGTACGACGCCGCCACCGAAGAGTTGCGGGCGCTGCTCGTGACTGCGCAAAAACTCGCTGGGCACGCCGAGCCAAGCATTAGTAACCTCATAGGCGATTTGAAGGACACAACGGCAGCGGCTCTCGATCTGATCCGGCCGATTGTGGACGACAGCCTGGCCATGGTCGTCGAGCTGTGCGGAAAGCTTGCGGCGATCGTCAAAACAACGATCGACGCAGTCAAACTGCCCTCGCCAAATGACGTCAATACCGCGCGAACTGAAATGGGCAAGGCCTTCGACGCGGCCGCCAAGGCGGTTGCGAAAGTCGGCATAGATCCCGAAGAGGTGAATGCAATCGCAAGGGCTCTCGATGGCGATCTCGGTACCCTGGTTGACGTGCGCGACGCGCTGCAGCGTGCCCTTGACCAGCTCCTTCAGTTGCAGGCGGACGTTTGCAGCACAACTCCAGACCGCCTGCGGCTGGATGCCTTCGCTGCCCTTGGCAGAATGCGCAGCACGCTCCTCGACGCGCTCCATGGTTTCGTTGCCGGGGTTGGCAGCCCGCACTTCCGCGCAGCCGACCTGAAGGCGTTGTTGGCGAAGATTACCGGCACCAGCGCCGAAGCCGACGACGCCCGTAAAGCCGTGATCGACGCGGCCAAGAAAGCGAGCACAGTGGTGATCGCCCTGTGCAAACTGGCTCGCGACGCGACCGCGTTGCGCCAGACCACCAATGCAGACGGCCCGATGAAGAAAGTCAGGGATGATCTGGTCGGGCTGAGCAATTCCAAGCTCAATGGGATCATTGCGATCATTGACGGCGCGACAAACGATGCGATCGCGCTCAAGGTAATTCTCGATGGTGACGGCGGAGCGAATATCGGCATCATCAAAGCGCTGGAAAACAAAGTCGCCGAGGCGGTCACGCCTGCCAACGCGCAAAAGTACTTGGACGAATTGCTCGCGAAGGTTCTCGAAGTTCCGGACATCATTGACGCGATCCAGTCGAAGATCGTTCAAGGGCTAGAGCAGGCCGTCCTGAAGGGTCTTGGTTCATTCCTCGTGGCTGGCGAGCCTTACCTCCAGCAAATAGTCCTGATCGCGTTCCAGGGCCTCAGCCCGGTGTTCAGGTTCTTGAGCGGCGCCCAGACTGCCCTCGTTGACGCGCGCAAGACGGTTTGGGAAGCCTTGGGGGGCAGCAACAAGGACGCGGGCGGAACCACGCCGATAGGCGATGAACTCAGCCAGCTCACGTTCGAGAAAGTTCGTGCCCTGCTGCTGGTAGCGTGCGACCCAGCCCCAAGTTGGCCTGGTCTGACGTGTTTGCCGACCCCGCACGTTCCCGAGGAAGACTTCCTTACGGCTGAGAAAGTCGAATTGGACGGGCTGGCAACCGTATTCGCCTCGAACGATCCGAATAAGTTCGACGCGGTCGTCTTCACGGCGCTTTCCGACCTGTTCGGACTGTGGAGCAGCAACCGAGGTTCGACACAACGGCTCGTAAAGCAACTCGCCGATGCGTCTGCTGCAGTCCTTAGCGGCGATCTTAAGCGCATTGTCGACCTCGAGGGAGTACGGAGCCGCATCGAAGAGAAGCTCAAGGAGTTGGTGCCGGCGAGGATCCTGCTCAACTACGACATGCAGGCGCAGCTTGAGGATTTTCCGGCCAACAAACCGATTTTCCTGCCGCGACCGGGAAGTCAGATCACGCTTTCGGCAGGTGCGGTCTACAACCTGCTTGAGCCTACGGTACCGCCGCGCTTCCGGGCGACGTGCAAGATCGACCCCTTCGATATCAACCTGTTCGATGTCGTGACGCTGATGTTCAGCAGTGCGCAATTTGTCAACGAAAGCGGCAAAGGCTCCGATTTCGACATCCTCTACAAGGATTTTGAGCTCGGTCCGAACGCCGCTTTCCTGAAACCGCTGCAGGCCTTGATGAATCCCGGCGGCAGCGGACCGTATGTGCGACCCAGCAGCGAAGTCCCGGGCATCGAGGCGGGCTATAGCCTCGATCTCGGCATAATCTCGATCGGCACGGTCTCGTTCATAAATGTTTCCATCAACGCAGCTTGTGTGCTGCCATTCAACGGAGCGCGCGCGACCTTTGTAGCCTCGATCGGGCGCGAGGATGGACCGGTACTTCTGTCGATCGCGCCATACATTGGCGGCGGGTTCCTCGCCCTCTATGCGGATGCGCAAAGGCTGATTGGGTTTGCGGCTTCGTTCGAATTCGGCGGCGGCGGTGGTTTCAAGTTCGGTCCGTTGAGCGGACAAGGCCGCCTCACGACAGGTATCTATCTGCGCAAGATGTCAAAGTTGAATGGCGAAGACGACTGCGTCATCGAAGGCTTCTTCTATGCGGGCGGTGAGGCCCACATCGCCTGCTTCGCGATCAGTGCGACGCTGATGGTTCGCATATCGCATCGGCAGGGCGGCAGCATGCAAGGCTCCGCAGTCTTCACCTTCTCGTTCTCCATCGGTTTCGCCAAGCTGCGCTACCAGGTCGGCGTACAGAAGAGCATGGGACCGGGAATGTCCGGGAGCCGCAGCGTGGCCGCTCTTGTCAGCCAGGACCTACGGCTTGCCGATGACGCGAAAGCTCTCCCCGCGGCCGTCGTGAGTTGCGCGGCCAAGGCGCAGCAGGAGGATTGGCTCGCCTACCAAACCTATTTCGCCACCGACGTCGATGGATTCCCCGCATGACCGTAGCAATCCCAGTCAACATTGCCGCACAAGTTGTTGCTGCCGGAATTTATGGAAAAAAAGCGCGTTTCACGGTTGTGTTTGTCCCGGTTTATGACAAGGACGCGAAAAAGTACGACCTTGCGGACTGGCCAAAGTCGGTCGAAAAGCTGCTGAGCGACAGCGCCGGTATCGATGTCATCCCGCTTGGAAAGGATGAAAGCTGGCGGACCGACGGCATATTCGACTCAAAGAAGATAAAGAAGCTGGCGAAGGACAAGCTGCGACGGATTGGCCCAGTTGCGGATATAGAGAAGCTGGTGGGGTACTGGCGAAAGGTGATGGGTGGCGACGAGGGTTTCGAAGCTCTCAAGAGTGCACTGGACCCGGCCATCAGACCTGCGCTGAGAGATCCGCTCGAAGCAGCGCTTCGTGATCCCGAGGGACCAGGACCATTTTCGGACAAGGTTCCCGATATCCATGGAACGTGGCGCGACAAGGGAGTGAACGAGCTTTCGTTCGAACGTGCTGCGCATACCGCGGCGACGCTAAGGCGCGACTCCATCGACACAAGGCCACAGGCCAGGCCCGCCGATGCGCTGAGCTCTCAGATCAAGAGTTTAAAGAACCGCATCGGTCCATGGCCGAAGACGGTGCCGCTAACGGACGCGCGCCTGGCAGCCGTCGCCGAAGACGAAAAAGCCTACGAAGACTTGAGAGACAGCCGCATTCAGGCCGACGAATTTGCATCGGCACGAAAGACTTATCAGGAGAGCAAATCTTCCAAGGACGCGATCGACGCCTTGCTCGGCAAGCATGGCCTGCTGCTAGCCCGGACGCCCCTGGCGACGGCCCTCCATTTCAGCGATTCAACTACCTTCACCGACGCGAAAAAGAGAAAGGACCTCAAGCCCGTCGTATCCAAGGAGGCAGGCGCCGCGTACCGCCTGGCCTCGCGAACGCCGCCGTTCGATGGCGGCGACATGGTCCTCGCCGCCGATCCGGTAGCGGTCGAGTTCGCACGCCGGCGACTGTTTGCCCTGCAAAGCAACCCTTCTCTCGGCCGGCTGTTTCGTTTTGTTGTCGATTTTGACTGCGACGTAAGTGCGCTTGTAGATAAGGACGTGGCGGGCGGCGCCTACGCGTACCCCGAAACGGCGCTCGACCGCGATCCCACCGGTCCCTCTGAGCTTCCTGCCCCGGCACAGCAGCAAGCTCGCTTTCTGCTTCATAGGCTTGCGACGGCAGACGGAGGCTCGCGGCTCTGGAGCTCGGCTAAGCTGCGCGCGCCCGCTGACAGCAAAATGAAGAACACTGCGGGCCATTTCCTGCTCTGCACGCGCGAAGAGATCGACGCCCGCGTCAGGAACAATGCGTCCGACGGACGAGAACTGGCCGTCTTTGAGCAGATCGACGGTATTGTCGACCTAGGCCAACAATGGCTCGCGGAGAACCGGTATCAGATCGTCTCTCTCGATCCTGTGCTGGCCCTCGGAGGCGATGACGCCAAGGAGAAGCGTCGGGCGGAAAACCAGACGACGCTCGACGATCCCAAGAATTCCGACCTGCTGCCAAAAGTCCGTGACGAGTTGGCCGACAAACGACTGGGCACACAGCGCGGCGGCGGCTTGGCTTTGACCGATCGATGGCGGCAGTTGCACGGTATCGCCCGCTTTCTCGACTCGACGGCTCAGCGCAGCCAGTTTGATCCGAAAGTGAAAGACGGCACCGTCAATATCGTTCTCGACGCGTCCGACTTGACTGCCGGATACAAGCTCGATGTCGGGGTTCGCCAGAACGACGATATCTCAAAGGGTCGAAACTATTGGCACACATTGATGCATCGCGCGGTCCGGTACTCACCAACCAACAATGTCCCGGCACATGTCCCCGCCGAAGATTTCAACCGTGAGATTACCAGGCACTATCCGGATCCGGACGCCCGCACTGACGCTGACGACGCACAGCTGCAAGCGCCGTGCGCCTTGCGGGATTGGCTCGGAGAGAGCGATACGCGCACGCATACGACAGTTTTTATGGAGGAAATCATCGGCACTTGGCGCGGCAACCCGCTCGGCCTTGCCTGCGGCGTCGAGAGCCACCAACTCAGCCCTGATGATCTGCGTATCGACATCAGCTACGACTTGCCGACGGCTGCCGCCCTGACGCCGCCGCCTCTGCGTTTTGGTTGGCACTATCACTTCGGATTGCGTCCCTTTTTCGCTGGAGGCGTGTCCCTCCCCCTCAATCGCGCCGTAGGGCACTACGAGAAGAGTCGCGACGGAGAGCTAGCTCTGCCGAAAGCGGCCAAGCATGGAACTCCGCTACTTCGATACGAGAGGCTTGAGTCTCCTGCGGTTGCGATACCCGATTGGCTCTTCGGCGACCTCACGAGCCAAGCGACCTACACGAAGGTTGCGCTCAGGGGCCGATTCGCCGTCCCGCAAGCGAGCCGGATGTTGATCCGAAGCTTCGACGACCCCGTCAATCGCCGTATCGCCGATGTACCAGACGATCTAGCCAAGCAAGCCCGCCTGGCTGGCGTGGGGTTTGATCGTCGCGTCATCTTAGCGCCAGCCGTGACGCTTGATTTCGCGGCGCTCCACGATGCATTCCGCGGCAAGAAGGGCAAGGACATCGAGCGGGGGATCAAGGAGCAGGGAATAAGGATGTGCGATCCCCGCGTGCTGCTCGATCCGGAGAATTCCAACGACTCGGAAACGACACCGATCGATAAAGAAGAAGAAGTCGTTGAAGAGTTCACGCCCGTGCCGAAACCAATGGATCGCGCGAATACGATGGAAGGATTGCGGCAAATATGGGCGAAGGTGCGCATCGCGTGGCGTCCCTATATCATCGCCTCCCGTCCCCGCGGAGGATTGCAGGGTGTCGATCATCGAGCAGCCTGGGGAGGCTTTCCTGTGTATCGCGCGCGCGCGTCGCGCGGTGCTGGCGAGCCCGTTTCGGGCCAATCCGTAGCGGCCACGCCTGCGTGGATGACGGATGAGGGCGAGATTCTGCATCGGATCAAGACCGCTGGCCCCGAGATATTCAAGAACGACCCCGACAAAAAGCGCACTATTCTCTGGAGTGCCGTGGGCGTGCTGCCGAAAACCGACGGACTGAACGACCGCTCAGGTGCCGCCGTATTTCGGCCGTTGCCAAGCAATCGCGAGAAGGAGGTCGAGCGGCAGCCCTACTACCCCGATCCCGCCGCTGTCACCCTGGTCATTCAGGTTGCGGTCCGCGGAGACGGATTTGAAACAAAGCGAGCGCGCCGCGTCGATACACGATCAGTTGCGCTCTACGCGAAGGAGACGTTCAAAGGCGCCGCTCCGCCCGACTACCCGGATGCCATCCCTGTCGTACTCGACGTTGTGCGCGGCAAGGGCGATGAAAACCTGATCAAGGTCAATACCCAGGTCGAATATGGGAATATCCCGTACACGCCGCCGCCCGGGCGCACAATCCCCGCCGCGCATGTTACTGTGACCCTCGCACCGGGCGAGCAAGCGTCGATCCGCTGCTGGTGCGTCCCCACGGAGGCTTTTCTCACGCACATCTGGGCCGGCACTGCCACGTTGGCGGCCATGGCCGTCGTGAAGGGAAGCAAAACCACGGATGACAAAAAGGTGTTGTCCGTTCCCGACGTCACGCAAGCCTTCAAGGACGGCGTGATGTCTCTCACCTCCCTTTCGATCAGCGACAAGAGCTTCGGAGAGGGCGCCTCCGAAGCGGACTTCGCGGGATTACCGTTGCCGCCTACCGAGCTAATCCGGGAGTTCGCGACGGCCGTGCGCATGCGCATGTTGGAAGAGCCGATTCCAGAGATAGCAGCAGTCACGGAGATCGAAGCGGTGCACGCGGTTGATCTGCCGCAGCAAGCGCCGTTGGCCGTTGCCGGTCAGAAATGGCAACTGCTGAGAGCGAAAACAGAGTTGATTGACGAGATTCTCAGGCCGGTCAAGGACTGCAAAGCGGGCGACTTGTGCATATCAGCCAACTGGACACAGGAAAACCATATGCCGGACGCCGTCGACGTCTTGCTCGACGGATCCTTGACCGTGCACGGGCCGAGCACCGAGGCAGTAGAGATCCGCGCACGGGGCACTGCCGCAGCGCGAGGACGCTTCGATGACGTCGAGCGCGGCCGCTCGCGCGACGACCGCAGCCGCGGTCTGTGGCCCAGGCCGGACGCGCAGGAGCCAATCAAGGCAAAGCGATTGTTTGGATTCGACCCTGCCGAGGACGGGTCGGTGAGCTTCGAGCCTGAAACCGTGACGTTGCTAAGAGTCGAAGGATTTCTTCCAGGCAAGAGCGGCGAGGTCCGCATCAATCTCCTCGACTTCCAGCGCAACGCCAAGGCGATTGAACCGAAACCGAATGAAGAGGTTAAGGCGTCGGATCAGCCGTTGCGCGCCTCCCGTCCCTCGGCGTTTCCCGATGCATGCGCGCGCTGGATCGAGATTTCCGCCGTCGCGATCTCACGCCATGCGGCCGCGCTGCGCACGCGGTACGGGGAGCTCCCGGAAGTTCTCAGCGAACCCAAAGCAATCCAGCCCGGCGCGACCAAAGACGATCAGGAGAAGGCTGAGCTTGCGATCAGCAAAGTGATCATGGACCGGCGATGGCTGCCAGCAACGGTGCGTCCGGCTCGGGTGGTCTCGCTCAGCTCTATCCCGGCATTCGTCTGGAGCGACAATGTGCCGACGCCCCCCAGCGCCAAGATCCCTTCTGTCTTCGTCAGCCGGACGGTGCGGGTGCGCATTCGCGTGCAACGGCCGTGGTTTTCATCCGGCGAAGGCGAGCGGCTCGGCGTCGTGATCTGGCCGCCGAATCTGTTCGACAAAGACGTGGGCAAAGTGTCCCAGGACGTGGTGAGGCCGGAGCCGGCAGACCGCAAGGAGATCAATCTGCGTGCGTTGCCGCCTGACGGCAGCGTCATTCAGGAACTGCAGGATGCTGATCTAGGAATAGGCGGCGCTTGGGTTACTCGCTGGGGGGCCGACCCGATACGAACCAACGGCGCGGTGCAAGGCTGGCTGCTCTCGAAGAATAATTTCCCGGGAGTGACCGAACAGGCGGTGTTTACTAAGCCTCCTGCGGAGCATCCGAAGGATGCTGTGCTTGTGAAAAACGTGCTGATGCCGGTGCCCGCCGATGCCGATGCCGCGGAACTGCGGGCAGCCCAGCCGCCTGGCGGCTTCATGGCGGTATCGATCATCACCTATGCGCCGCGCTTCGATCCGGACCAGGAGATCTGGTACGCGGACATCGACCTGAACCCGTGCGGCGCGGTGTATCCATTCGTGCGGTTGGGACTGGTGCGATACCAGCCGAACGCGCCGCGCGCACTGCAGGTGTCAGAACCGGTTGTCGAGTGGGCGCAGGTCATGCCTGAGCGAAAGCTGAGCGCCAGCGCCAGATATGTCGACAAAGATCGCAAGCAGATCGAGGTCACCGCCACACTTGAGGGAACTGCATCGGGACCCGACGTCAACAATGGTCACCCCGAAACCTCTCCCGCGCAGGCGCCACGGGTGTACTTTTCTCTCCTGCAGCGCCGCATCGATGCGAACGACGCCGTCCCGGACTCCGAGCTTGTTTTTGCAGGACCACAAATCGTTTCGCCGGGTTGCGGTTGTGCAAGCGGGACGGCCGTCTTCCAGATGAGCGATGAGGAGTATCGTAGCTATGAGTGGTCGATCTTTGCAGAGGAAGTGGATCGACTACGGCCGGCGAGTTATTTCGACGAGCCGCGCTACGGAACGATCGCGGATACGAATTTCGTCGATACTGGTCCACGCTTCGCCGCGCGGCTGTCACTAAAAAACTTGAAGGTTCAATGAGCCATTCCAGCCAATTTTCGTACGGGCATCATGGTGGGCGAAGCTAGTTGCTTAATCGATCCCGAAAAAACGAAACAGAAGGGGTAGAATAGAATGCAAATTCGTGACTCAGCCGTTACCCGCACGGCCGGCTTTGAAGGATTTGTCGAGCATTTCTATCTTGATACCGTCGGAATGGTAACGATCGGTTATGGGCGTATGATCCCGACCGCCGATGCAGCCGCGGCCCTTCCTCTCAAGGACAGTGGGAGCGACGCCGAGGAAGACGCCAAACGAGACGAGTGGACGCTCATCAAGTCGAAACCCGCAGGGAAGCCAGCATCCTACTACAAGCAGTTCACGAAACTAACGCTGCTGGAATCGGACGCAAAGGCCATGCTTCGCGAAAATCTCGAGGGATCAGCTTCCGATCTCAAGACTCGCTTCCCGGATCTCGACAGCTATCCAAACGATGCTCAGGACGCGCTCCTTGACATGATGTTCAATCTTGGTTTGCCCAAATTCTCGAAGGCGAAATGGCCGAGTCTCTTCGCTGCTGTTGAGCAAAAGGATTGGATGACGGCAGCTACAGAAAGCAATCGGCCCGATGTGCAAGATCTGCGCAATGAGGCTATCCACGATTTGTTCGTAAGTGCTGCAGGAGCTTCACTTCAACTGCATCTTGCTGCACGGATAGTGAACCAGTCGTTCAAGGATCAGATAGGTCAATTGTCGAGTTTCATTGCCACGGGGCAAGGAATCGAGAAATTCTTCCCCTATGGAATAACGAAGATCAAGCTGGACGTGAAAGCAGGCAGCATAGAAATCAATTTCGAGATAAGTGGCCCAGAGCAAGGAAAGCCTCCTGCCCTCGCAAGACGCGGGAAGTCGTAAATGACTATGAGCTTGTAAACAAGGGTAGTCTAGTTTCTGGATGATCCGGCTTTACGCTCGCGTTCATAGAGGCAGTCCCAAAATGACGGCGGCCGCGAAGAGGATTCGCGGCGCTTAAGTCGACAACTCGCCAAACCGCTATGGGTCTTGAGGGCTTGCGCACACCCCTTGGGGCAAACGATTCCCGGCGTGCAACCCTCTGCCCACTTGCGCGGGTTCATGACCGGGCCCGTTCCGGATGGACCGGGCGGGGTCGAGCGACACGCCGGTCAGGTGGCCGTATCCGAATTGAAACCAAGGAGTCTTACGTCTTCGATTCGGGCGGGCAGATTGTGACCTCGACGCAGGCCCGGACGAGAATGCCTTCATTGCCCCCGCCGTTTAGAGACAGTTTGACCATGTCGATCCCACGCACAGCGATGTCCTGATAGCTATTGGTCCCCGGAACGACTACGTTTGCGACTGTCGCCCCGGCCGAGTTCAGCGCCTGGATGTCGACTCTGCCCGCGAAGGTGCCGATCCGCATCTTCACCTCGGACACGGCAGTAGGGAGATCGATTTCCACTCCTTGGTCAAAGAACTGCAATCCGATCTCAGCAGCTGTCGCATTCGCAAACCACTGGCTTGTGGAGTTGGAGTGGAAGTGAAAACCGCCCAGGTCAAAATCCGGGGGGAATGGCGCGTTATCCGGAATGAAGCTGAAATCCGCACAAAGCGGGCGCACAATTCCCGGCATCAAACCCTCCTTGTTCTGGGCAAAACCAAGCAAATCCACCGATTAATGCCCAAGGTCATGAGGAGGATGAACTCAAGTATGCAACGAGTCAACTAACATCGAAAGGAAAGAATATTCGCGATATATTTTTCTCGCCCACGTCACGGCTGGGAACCTTGCCGTCCAGCCCCAGACGGCAAAATCATCGATGAGACAATATCAAATTGAGCCATCTGGCAATGCAATTGCGCGAACTGGATGTCTATATTATCCGATGATTTGCATCGTATCACTGTTGAAGGACCAACGAAACTGCCTGCCAAACAACGCCTACCTGTCAACACAATTCACCAATACTTTCCCACTCAAACTGCGTCGAAGGCCATCAGCCACGCGTCAGGGAGTTGTCTTTTGGCGCAGTAGCGTTGCAAGCGGCCGCGTGTCTTTTCTCCGCGGCCCAAGCCTAGATACCGAACGGCGTTGCGCCAGTAGATATTCTGCAACTGATCCGGCGTGAAGCCAGCGGGACTCAATTGGGTGTCGAGATTTGCAAGATAATTGTTGTTGTCGAGTTCCTTGGCGATCATGGTCCAGTCGGTGCCGTACATCAGGTGACGCACGTCTGGATCATAGGCACTGCGGAACGCTTCTAAACGGCGGCGGATTTCAGGGCGCTCTTCTTCTTGGCTACCTGGGATAGTCAGTTCACTGAGGTAGGCCAAATCGGCGAACAGGAAGTCACGACCATCGTCCTTGATCGTCTCGCCGATAATGTCCTCCCACACTGGCCCGGAGTACTTATCTGCCTCGCATCTTAGGCCCCGAGGCGCATTGTCCCCGATGTCGAGTGCTTCGTCGAAGCCGCCGAAATGGGCGAGATTGATTCGAAGGCGAGAATATTTCGGAATAGCCAGCAGTTTCCGCCACCACTTGGGGCTTGCACGCTGCCCATAGCCGCAGACTGAACCAAGGCTATTTTCCGCATGCGCCATGATCGGGACATCCTCAGCCGCGCACCAATCGTATAGCTCCATAAGCGCTCGTTCAATGCGCTCTCCACTTGCACCCTTCGGCTCTTTTGGAACCTTGAGATTGTCATTATCAATGGGCTGAAATCCCATCGGCGGATAGAGTTTGACGCCGACGAAGCCGCAATCGCTGATGGCATGCTTAACCAGCTTCAACACGTTGCGGTCTTCTGCCGAGCGGCGCGGGTCGAAGCCCACCATGCTGTGCATGTGCATACCGGTGGTGGATTGCGCTATGGTAACCTGCAGCGCATCCATGACGTCCACTTGTTCAGCGATGGACGAAATTGGCGCCTTGCCCAGCCAACGATGCATATCGAGAAAGCTCGGCGTGATCATCTGCACGCAGCGCTTGTCTGCGAAGACCCGGATATATTCCCGAGCAATAGCCTCGCGGCTGCCAAGCAGAAGGCGGGCGAAGTCTATGTAACGTGCGATTTTCGAACCCTTGCCCTTTAGCGCTCGGGCCACCTCGACCGCTTTGGCTTTGTCGAGCGGTTCTCCACGTGCCTTGGCCGTCACAATGCCGGCTTCGGCGTAGATCTGGTCGAGCAGCGCAGGATAGTCGGGCACGGCCTGGTCGCCGGCGATCGATTGAACGACCTTGTTTGGGGTGCGCTGACTTTGATCAAGTGCAAGCAGAGCATCGGCAACCGCCTCGGTCTGGCGATTTTCCATGTCCTCTGGCTTCTCCATCGGCTGACCGCGGCGCAGATTGGCGGCTTCCTGCTTCGCAGTAATCGTACCAGCACTGAGGATCAGAACCAGCAGCACAACCAGCGCATCGACAATACCGCCGGCCCCGGCAACTTTTAGTCCCGGGAAGACCTCTTCCCGGTGCTCACCGAGCACGACATATCTGACAAATCCTTCAACCGACACGTCCGAAGCATTGAAGAGGTGGCAGTGGACATCGATGATGTTGCCGTGCCCGTCTGCAACGCAGCGTCCTGGGGGCAGCGGCCACGATGCGCAGGCGGGCAGGATCGCGGTGCTTGCTGCACCACCCAGCCACTGCAGCAGCACCCGTCGATTTGGGATGCCCGCAGCGTCCCCAGTCAAGTTGAGCATTGGCCACCCCCAGTCCCCATGCGCGTCGGAAAAGGCCTGTTGTCGATCTATGCAATTGCTCAGCACCCAGCTTCATGAGTCGGTGAGCCATTGGCAGTTCGATGTGATCAATTTGTTTGACATGAACCCCACAATGAAATGCGACGCTCGACTGTAAAACGACACTCTGCCTTCAAAGCGCAGTGTCGCCCCCGACGTCAAATTCCCACTGCCCCAGAACCGTGCCATCACCGTCAATGGTCATCAGGGCCTGGACGACCCGGCCGGCTAGGCGCGCGCAACGTCGCGACCTGACCAATGCTGGCGTTACGATGTCCGCTCGCAGGCGGGTTGACCGACGTGAGGCGGCTCGGCCGAATTGGAGGAGACTATTGAAGATAGTCGGCCTAGGAACGCTTCCGGTACGAGGCGAAGTTTCGTCTGCGAGCCATCCTAGCCGCGAATTTCTGTGGAGCCTTCAAAAACCCCTTCAAAATCCCCCACATGGTACAGGACGCGCAAAGTCTTGAGATAGCTGGGCCGCCCGGAATCCGGCGGCGCAATGGCAAACGTCTGATCAAAGTCCGGGTGACTAGTTGAGGTGACGTGAAGGCGCGTCGACGGACAATCGGCGAGGTTGACAGTAAAATCGCGTGCTGCGTCTCTTGCAATAGGTTCGGTAAGAAGAAAGGACCCAATCGGCGCTTCGATTGTTAGTGTCAGGTCTGGAGACCTGTTAACAAAATGTATGGTCGAAAATTGTACGGGCATGCTGTCCTCCTTTTGAAGTGGACTTCACAAACGCTCCTCAAAAAACATAGATCAACCCTCACGCTGAGGCCATCAAAAGTTGCTAGACATTCGTATATTTCTAGGCTCGCGACCGCGGGAGCTCAATGCGTGCATCGAGCATGGGCAGCATGTAGCATGGACAGAGTACTTCGTCGCCGTATCGTCTGTGCACCAATCTTATGACAACTATGCAGTATTCCCGCGGAACGAGGTCGGTTTTCCCGCATCCTTGTTATAGAAAGGAATATTATTGTTTGAGGCTCCTCAAGACAGAGCCAGAGAATAGCTTGACGGGCCGCGTCAACGATCAAGCATGATTGCCGCACGGTCACGGAGCGTTGAAGATTTCAAGTGGAAATGACAGAGTTTATTTTGGCTGTGAAACGGATTCGAAAACAGGCTGGAGCCCTTCGCGAACCGAGGCCGAATATCTTCTTGTCAATACATATAAAAAGTGCTCAACTTCAACTACCCAGATAGCTTTAGAATTCTTCGCCAGCCTACAGCGAGCAGGGATAGCTATGGCCATCACTTATATTGTGATTCAAGACTACCTTAACAAGATTGCGGCGAAGGGAAACCTTGGTCCCGAAGGCAGCGGACATGGGGTGTTTTGGGACGGCGACTACGCCTCTTTTAGCACTGGAGTCGTGCCTGGCAAGAAGTGCTCGGGAGTGCCGGTGCCAATCCTGAACCAGACCGATCTGGTCAATTCTGCCTTCTACCAGATCCTGAAAGCAGGCTGGTGCACGATGCCGGCGATGCCGCAGATGCCGCGCAAGGGGCCCTACGTGACCGATACGGGCTATTCGATCAAGCTCGACAACGGAACGGTCGTGACCGGCGCGCAAGTTCTTTCCGACATCGAGGACTGGCTGAAGGCAGGGGCACCGGAATTCGGCAGTGTTGGGAAAGGGACATCATGAACCGGAAATTATGGAGCTTCCTGGCATGTACCCTATTCGCGGCCGCACCCGGCCTGGCTCAGGCGGAATGCATGGCGCCGGATGAGTGGTTCGCCGGCGCCACGGTGCCAGAGCCGCTCAACACCGAGCCGCGACGTGGTGAAGAGTGCGAATTCTACCAACGTGCCTGGCAGCACTTCCTCTATGCAACACAGGGCGACTTGGACAACCCCGCCTTCATCTCCTACCCATCCTATACCGATGTGTTCGGGGAGGACCGTAGAGCTGGGCTGTTCGCATCTGTTGACATTAAGGCGCATGCCGGGCCGCACATCATGTCGTTGGCGCCGCGGCTGATGAAGTCTAAACAAGCCAACAATGCCGAAGATATCCTGCAGGCTGGGTCGAACCAGCTGCTGATCGACCAAAACGGCCATCCAATCTTCTACAACATCTTTATGAACAAGGCTTTTGCCAACCTGATCGAGACCAAGAAGTACAACACCGCAGAGCTGCAGAAGGCTGACCCAAAGGAGGAACTGCCTGCTGGTGTAGTTGAGTTCAAGGCGGCCTGGCAGATCGTAGATGAAAAAAGCCCACCAACGGATCGTATCGTCGTAGTGGCCAACGTGCCATGGTTGATTGCCGATCCGAAGAAACCCGGCAAGCTGATTGTCGACGATACGCGCAAGCTGCGACAGGTCTCCGTCGCTTTGATCGGCTTGCACGTCGTCTTCGTCACCGACGAGCACCCGGAAATGATCTGGGCGACTTTCGAGTATGATCGCAACGCTCCATCGAGCGCGGGAAACCCGACCGCCGTCGACGCATCCTATTGCCAGAACTCCGAGGAGCCGAAGGACGACACAATCGTGGCCGACGATCAGCCCTACATGCTTTACCAGACAGGGGCTCAAGGGTCCGATGTAAACCAGAAGCCGCAATCCATCACCGTGACCGACGACGCGATGCAGGTGTTTGCGGTGACGCCGAAGACATCGATCGCCCGCGCGTTTCCGTTCTCCAGTTGCGCGCCAGGGTTCAACCCGAATATTGCTGTGACGGGACTGGATGAGGATGTTTTCGACCTGAACAAGAGTGTGAGGTCAAAGAACAAAAAGCCATGGCTCAGCAGCTATAGCATGGTCGGCACGGTTTGGATGGACGAACCGCGCAATCCGAACGAGGGACTGGCTTTTGAGGAGGGCCAGGCGCTCGACTATTTCCAACTGCGGGGCGAAAATCGGCTGTCCAGCGTGTCGATGGAATCGTTCACTCAGACGAGTTCTCCCAACTGCTTCAGCTGTCATGACACCAACAGCAAGGGCAAGCTCGGCCCGATGCGGATAAGCGTCTCGCATATGTTTCGCAGGTTTTCACTGACCCTGCCGGATCAATAGATTCCAAACGGTCAAGTTCGCGCCCAACGCAAGCGCTCGTAGAATGGATTGAACGCACTGCCTCGCCAAAGAGTGACGGTGGCCAAATTTCTTGAAAGCTAGCGTTTGCTGTGGCGCTCCGCCGCAACAGATCGGCTTTTGACCTCCGAGCGTAGCCGGCTTGTCGACGTCGAGAGGTGAGGCTGTTCAACAATGTGCGTCAAATGCCGCACACCCTGCAGGTTTTAAGCTGCTAATCCTTGCTGCTCACCGGATCAGAAAGCAAGCGCTTGCTTGGAAGTGCGAGCCATACGCATGTGCAACGCTTAGTTTCTTTCCCTCGCGACCGCCCAGCTTCAAGCATCCGATGTGAGATCGCTTCCTGCTGCTGGCGCAGAGGGTCGCTCAGCAACTTGTTGCGCGTGATGTAGCCTGCGTTGACGCCTGGGATCGAGTGGTTCATCAGAAGGTGAACATCAAGCTCCGCAACGCTCGCGGCTTGCGCGATTGTGCGGAACGTCTGCCGCAGGTCATTCCCCCATTTCGACAGATCGCTGCGCTTTTCCTTGTGCTCGATAATGTGACCGCTTTTGCTCTCGGCTGGGAAGAGCCATTCACACGATTGCTTGGCGTAGAGAGATCGACCGATGCGCATCACTCGAACCAGGCACCGGATCATGGCTCTCGAAAGCGGTATGTCGAAGGCTTTGACCTCCCCACCCTTCGGCCTGGGTATGTGCAGGACACGCGCGCGAAAGTCGACATGCTCGACCCGCGCCTTCCTGATCGCCTCAGGGCGATGGCCTGACAGCAGCATGAACAGATGCAGCTCCCGCCGAACAGGATTCTTCAAGGCCGCGAGTTGTGTGAACCATTCCTCCAGATCAGAAAGCCCCAGCGCGGTGTCGCGCCGATGCTCGGCATTCCAGTCTATGGCTGAGACGGGGTTGTCTGCAGGCAGCGTGCGGGCAACCTTGCGAGCATGGTTGTAGACGGCGCGCAGCGTCCGCATACACCCATTGGCGATATAGGCGCCGTTCTTCTTGGTGAGCTTTTCGTGCCGCACAGTCACCAGGGAAGGATCGTCGCCGAGCTTGGAGAGCGGCTCGTCAAGCCAGTCGGCCAACAGCCGCTCGATGTGATCGCGATAGTTGTTGATCGTGCCATCGCTGCGACCTTTGTTCTTCATATGCCCGTCGCGATAGCGCTCCCAGGCTGTGCGCAGCGTGGGGTTCGTGATCGACGGCAGATCAACCGCTTCAGCATCGCCGTCCCGTTTGCGCGTCGAGGCGCGAGGGTCCACGCCGTTGGCGATCTTGCCGAGAATGTCCTTGGCCTTCGCCCGCGCCGCACGCGTTGTAAGTTCTCCGACTTCGGCAACCTTCATGCGGACGGAAAGACGCTTGCCCGCCTTCATTCGATCACCCTGGACAACGAACGTTTTTTTCCGTTTGCCCACGAGCACCAAGAAGCCCTGCAGTTCGGTGTCGCGAGCAAAATATTGGCCCGAAGACGCCTGCTGGAGGCTTGCGACGGCGCGGTCTGTAAGGGGGAGTCGAAGGTCTGTCATGAAATTAGTACGGGATTAGTACGGAAACTGCACGATGTTCGATCTGTTGGTTTGTCTACGCCATCATAGCCCCGAAGTACGAAAAATGCAACAACTTGAGCATGTTAGAACAAGCGAAATCGCACAACGACCGGCATTGGGAAACAATGGGAAAGGCCGTCTGACAAATTCCTAATCTGTAGGTCACAGGTTCGATTCCTGTCGGGATCACCAACGTTTTCAGGTCCATTCTGGACACATAGTGTAGTGCACCCCTCGGGTGAGACAGAGATCAGTAACAGTTCTCCGTTTCTGAGATTGCCGCAGGGGCTTCCCGCCGCAATCGCTTTAGGCCGGATTCATATTCATCCGGCGATTGATAATCGATCGCGGAATGTAGGCGCTGCTTGTTGTACACGACGTCGATGAATTCGCGATCCTGTTCCTTGCATCGTCGATGTCGCGATAGGCTCTGCGGTCGGCTTCCTCCTCCTTCAGCGTTCGCATGAAGCGCTCGGCTTTGGCATTGTCGTAGGGATTGCCTACCCGGCTCATGCTCGGCTGGATGTCGTGGGCCGCAAGTCGTGCGGCGTACTCGGCACAGGCATATTGCACGCCGCGATCGCTGTGATGAATGATGGATCCCGGTGCCGGCCTGCGCGCCGCAATCGCTTGGTCGAGCGCCTCAATCGCCAGTTCAGCCCTGAGATGGATCGCCAGTGCCCAACCGATGACTTTGCGGCTGAACGCATCGAGCACGACAGCCAGATAGGCGAATTCCTCGGCGAGGTGGACATAGGTGATGTCGGCGACCCAGAGTTGGTCGATGTCCGCCAGTTCGAGGCCTCTTGCCAGATTGGGCACGATCCGCCAGCCATGCTTGGAATTCGTCGTCATCGGCACGAAAGCGGCCCTGCGCAGGCAAAGCAGGTTGTCCTCCCGCATCAGGCGCAGCACGCGCTTGTGGTTCACATGCCAGGCTTCCCGGCCCAGCAGCACGGCAATCCGGCGATAGCCATAGTGTGGGTTCGCCAGCGCCAGGCGTTGAATGGCATCGCGCAAGCCTGCTTCCTCGCGGCGTGGCGACGAGGCCTGCCAGTACCGGTAATAGCCTGACCGGCTCACGCCAGCCAGCCCGCACATCCGCTCGACCGCGATCATGCCTTGCAGCCCGGACACCATCATCGACTGGATGACCGCGTAGATGTCGTCCCGCCAGGCGCGCCGCTCCGCTGGTGCGCTTTCCCGACGTGCTGCAAGGCTTCTTGAAAAAAATCGAGGTCGGCCGCCTGCTGTCCGACGAGACGCTCCAGTTCGCCGATCCGAGCCAATGCTTTCGAAAGCTCGTCATGCGCTTCCGACGGCAATGCCGGCGCTGCACCGCCCGGGTCATGCGCCAGCCAGCGTACCGCTCGCGGCGGACCCACGCCACCGCGCAGAGCTGCTGGCCCGCCTGCACGAAACTGCTTCTGCCATTGATAGAGACCCTTGCGAGAGATGCCGAGCTCCCGCGCCAATTTGCTCACATTGGCGCCTGCAGCCATGCGTTGCACCGCAGCTATCTTGAATTCGCGACTGAACCGCCGCCCGGGGTCTTCTTTCCTCATCAGCTCTCCTTAATGGAGAACCGTTACCCTTCTCGTGTCTCAGAATCGGGGTGCACTACACTAGCGAGGAAGCCGTTTTGCTACTCTACGGCCCAGAGCCCGTACACGAGGGCGAAGCCCTTGCCAAAGCCATCGTTGAAACGGTCAACCGGTTAACCCGATGAACGCCAACGGCGCGCCTAGAGCCGAAGCCACTGATATTAGGTTTTTGGCGCGCCGCATCGCCCTTTGAGAATTGCGATCTCGGTTTCGTGGTCGCCGCCCGACATCGAGGAAACCGGCACGCCTATGAGAAAAACGCCCAATGCGTCCCCGGTCACAGCCTTGTTTTGCTGATTTGATACGATGGCCAAACGCTCTCTGTCCGCCTGCGTGCAGGGGCCGGCGTTCGGAACGCCCGCGATCTTGTCGGGCGGCGTGGCGCACGCCACCAGTCCAGCTAGCATTGAAATCGTCAAAGCAAATCGCTTCACAGTCCCCACCCCTTTTACAGCCCGGCGGCAACATCGCGTAGTGGAAGACTGCGCGCAAGCCCGTTCGTCGGCAGATTCGACAACAAAGTGCAAAAGGCGCATGATCCCATCTGGTGTCGGGGGATACCTTCATGCATTGGCGTTTGTATTTCGCCGCCCTATCAGCGGTTCTTATTTCGGTGACGCTGCGTTCGGCCGAAAGCCGCTCAGGCGGCGCGATAATGATGATGGGCTTGGACAGGTCTCGTTACGATAATCGGTCCGACCAGTGGCGGAAGCGCAGCGGGCCAAAGCGGCATCGTCGGCGCTGGTTGTCGGGCGTGCCTATGCGGCTGGTTTTCGTGACCGTGGCCGCAGCTTCGGCTTTGGCAACGCAATTCGTCATGCAACACACAGGCTCGCTGCCTGAGATCAATCTACAGAATTTGACCAAGCCGGCTCCGGCCCCGATCTCTGGGGTGGCTTCGGTCATCGATGGCGACACAATTGAAATCCATGGGCAGCGCATCCGCTTCAATGGTATCGACGCGCCCGAGAGCCACCAATACTGCAACGACGCCAAGGGTTTCGAATATCCGTGCGGGCGCCGCTCTGCCGAAGCACTGGATGGCTTCCTGTCGGCGTCAAAGCCGGTCCAATGCACTTTCGTCACGTGGGATCGCTATGACCGCTATGTCGGCGACTGCGGACGCGCGGACGGCTCCAGTGTCGCCGCTTGGATGGTCGAGCATGGCCAAGCGCTCGATTGGCCGACATACAGCAATGGTGCGTATGCAGGGCAGCAAGCTAAGGCGAAGGCGTCGAAGGCCGGTCTTTGGGTAGGGACGTTTCAATTTCCGTGGGACTGGCGAGCACAGCATAGCGACGACCCGCAAGCGACGCCGGCACCGCTTTTTGCGATCGGCAACGGCAACTCAGGCTGCAACATCAAAGGCAACATTTCAGCGGGCGGCGAAAACATCTATCATGTGCCTGGCCAGAAATTCTACGACGTCACCCGAATTTCTGAATCGAAAGGTGAGAGGTGGTTTTGCTCGGAAGCAGATGCTCGATCTGCTGGTTGGAGACGATCGAAGCGATAATGAGATTTGAGGGTCGGGCTGCGGTCAATGCGGCAGTCCGCGAAGGGGGAAATATGAAGCAATCAGCAATTGGGTTTATCGCGGCTCTATCCTTTTTGTCCGGCAGCAGCCCATCCCTGATTTGGGAGAGCGTTCATTTGCTGGGAGCGACTTCAAGCAAAGGAAGTTCGTTCTCACGAATTGCGCAAAGCTGGTCCTGCCAGCCGCGATTGACGTGTTCGCAAATCAGCTCATGCGATGAAGCAAATTGGTATTTGAACAGCTGCTCTTGGGGCGGGAAACTCGACCGGGACAGCGACGGCATTCCGTGTGAAAGCCTATGCTGAGCACCTTGTCGCACCGGGTTGGCCTTGCCATAATGCTCTCTTACTTCCCGCCCATGCGCCCGCTGGCCGAGCCTATGACCTCGTATCGCGGCTATCGGAGGCGGATCGGCTTACCGCACTTCAATCAATTATCGTGAACGCCGATCCCTGCACGGGCGCTAGCAAGATGATCTACATGGGGGATTCCGTCGATTATGATGCCGGCATCTGGACGGTCCGCTGCAACGAGGGAGACTACCTGTTGGAGATCAAAAACTCTGGGGATCTCGAGACGAAGGTGCTCAATTGCTCGCTCGCTGAAGCGCTGGGCGTCCGTTGCTGGCAACCCTTCTAGCTCGGTGATTGCCATGCCGCAGAATCGATAGTGCTACGCGCTCTGCTTCTATTACAGCGGAAGTTGCGCCGTGGCTCCCGCCAGTATGGCCAGCGAACCCACCGCGATTTCATGCAAATTTGAGCATTTGCCGCCGAGCTAATGATATCCGTGGCGGCATGGGTGCGAAAGACAACTCCTTGCAAGTCGGCCAGACGTCCCGGTTCCACTGAGTGTCGGTTCAGCTTGATGCTCGCCGAAGTCGGGATTCAGGAGTTCACATTTTCGCTACGATTGCCCGCATCGGTATCAATATCGGCGCCCGGGAACGACACACTAACGTACTACGGCGAGTGCATTAGTGGGCTTCAGCCTTGACTCCGCCTGGCATCGCGCACGGGTCAAAAAGTTCGCGTCCGCGATAGTCCGCTTTGCGCCAGAGTCTGTACACCGGAATGACTGGATTGGGCCGATAGTGTTGAAGAAGTCGGCGATGAAGCCGTGGATCCACTCGCACCGAAGCGTCTTGATTAAGGTCGACGCGACCTCCTCGCCCTAAGTGGCTCGGACGTATGTCCCGAGGGTACAGATCTTGGCCAATTTCCTGAGGTTCTGGGCGATGGCTGCAAGGTGGAACTCATCGCGGGCACCACAGGGGCCGCGCAATCGCAATCGATCGAGCTTCAGGATGCGCTTGAGGTGCGCGAACAGCATCTCCACCTTCTTCCGCTGATAGCGTGAGGTCTGGTAGGCGTCTGTCTTTGCGATGTCGCGGGCCATGTCGCGCGCGCCCTCATGGATCGAGCGCAGCACCTCGCGCGCCGGCTCCTTCGGGCAACAGCTGGGCTTCAGAGCACAGGCGTCGCAATCCAGCTTGCTGGCGCGATAGCGCATCATGCCATTCTCGTCGACGAGAGGGTGCGGCACCCGATAGGTCTTCTGGCGCTGCCTGAGCGTCTTCCCGCCAGGACAGATGTATGTATCGGCCTTATGGTCGTAGGTGAAGTCGTCGCGCGAGAAGGTGCCATCCTTGCGCCTGGACTTGTCGAAGACCGGGATATGCGGCTCGATCCCACGCTCATGCACCAACCAGTTCAGCATTTCGGCCGAGCCGTAGCCGGTGTCGGCAATCAGCCGCTCCGGCCAGAGGCCGAGCTCGTCGTGCGCCCGCTCGATCATGGTCTTAGCGGCCGTCACCTCGGCTTGGCGCACCGCGGTCGAGGGCTCCACGTCCACGATGATGGCGTGCTCCACGTCGATCAAATAGTTCGTGCAATAGGCATAGACGGCTGGGCCACCCCAAGCGGCAGTCCAGCGCGCGGCGGGATCAACAGGGGAGACGAACTTGGGCTTCACCGGCGTGGCGGCCCCGAAAGTGGCATCATCCAAGGTGGCGAGGTATTCGGCCACGGCCCGCTTGGCCTCTGGCTTGAGCTCCTCAGCTGTTTCAATCCCGCGCTGACGCTGCGCGTCGGCGACGATCATGCTGGCATCGACCGCAAAGCCTTCGCCGCCAACGAGCCCTTCTGCCATGCAGCGTCGGACGACGGTCTCGAACAGTTCGCGTAGCAGATCAGCATCGCGGAAGCGTCCGTGGCGGTCTTGGAGAAGGTTGAGTGGTCCGGCACATCACCCTCGAGGCCAAGCCGGCAGAACCACCGATAGGCCAGCTTCAGATGTACCTCCTCGCACAGCCGGCGCTCCGAGCGGATGCCGAAGCAATAGCCGACGATCAGCATCCTGATCAGAAGTTCAGGGTCGATCGAGGGACGGCCGATCGGGCTGTAGAAGGGCGCCAGATGCTGGCGGATAGCGGACAGATCGACGAAGCGGTCGATCGATCTGAGCAGGTGGTCCGCCGGCACATGCCGCTGCAGGCTGAAGCCATAGAACAGCTCCTCCTGCATCACACTTTGCTCGCCCATCATCGACTCAATCTCCTCTTACAACGAAGATTGAATCAGTGCTTCAGGACTGCTGCAACCCGGACTTTTTCAACACTATCGGCCGAAAGCAGCCTTCCTCAGTCCTCATCCCTCCACACCACCCGCCGCACCATTCTTATCTCAGCAAGCCGTCTCACTCGAATGCCCTGCCGTTCTCGTGGCGACGGGTCTGTGTCTCAACATGCATGCAGTCGTTCGTGCCGCACCTCTCGCAATTCATTTTGCTCCTGCTCCACCTCAACGGGCGCGATCTCAGGCAGCAGCCACTACTGAAACGCAAGGCCGCGCTACAGAAGCTGCTGAGGGACTCAGCCCCGACACTAACCTATGCCGAGCATCTGGAGCTAAGCGGTATGGACGTATTTGAACATGCCTGCCGGATGGGATTGGAGGGCATCGTGTCCAAGCGCACCGATGCCGTGGACCGCTCAGGCGTTCAGACCAGTTGGCTCAAGGTCAAATGCATCAAGAGCGACACTTTCCCTATCGTGGCGTTCGTCGAGAAGCTCGGCGCTCGACCGCGCCGCATTGCGTCACTCTACATAGGGCGCCGCGGGGGCGACCGATTACTCTATGCCGGGAAGGCTCGCAGCGGCTATACCCACAAGATTGCGCAACTGCTTCGAGAGCGGCTTGACCCGCTGATAATCAGCAAATCACCTCTCTCAGAGCCTATCGTGAAGCCAAAAGCGACGTGGGTCAGACCAGATGTACTGGCCGAGGTGCAATTCAGTGGGGTGACGGACCGCGGCATCTTGCGTGAGGCAGTGTTCAAGGGCATCCGCGAGGACCTCGCAACGATACCGGCAAAACCGACCGCCCCTTCAAAGAGACGAAATGCTGCCCGAGAAATGGGATTCCTACGGAGAACATTCTGCAACTGCTGCCGGACGCCGTCTCTCCTCCCAAAGATGAACTTGCGCGTTACTGGGAGAACGTCGCCGATCGAGCACTCGTCCATCTGGGTCGCCGACCGCTCAAGCTTGTCCGCCATAGTCGTGGGGTGACTTTCTATCACAGGGGCAAGCTGCCGGAGATCCCTGCTGCAGTACATCAGTTGCGGGTGCAGAAGCGGGAGGGTGGCGAAGGCGTCCGGGTGTGGGTTGACGATCTTGCTGGGTTGCTGGGGCTGGTTGAGATGGACGCTGTTGAGCTGCACCCTTGGAATGCCACCGTTGACGACATCGAACATGCTGACCGCATTGTTCTAGACCTCGATCCGGGCGAGAGTGTCGAATGGGATGAGGTCATCGGGAGTGCGCTAGAGCTCCGCGACATCATGGAGGCAGAAGGCCTAGAGAGCTGGCCGAAGGTGACGGGCGGGAAGGGTATTCACTTGATGGCACCGCTTGAGACGAAGATCACACACGATCATGCCCGGACCCTCGCTCGGTCGTTCGCCCAGCGGCTCGTTCAAACTCACCCGGATCGTTATCTCCTGTCCGCTGCACCGTCGGCCCGAAGGGGCCGTATCTTTATCGATTACTTTCGCAACGGACGAGGCAACACGGCGGTCGGAGCGTTCTCCCCACGAGCTCGGCCCGGCTTCCCAATTGCCCATCCTGTGACATGGAAACAGGTCGAGCGATGTATCCGCCCAGACGCCTTCGATATGGATCATCCGTTCAGGGTTGCTGCCCGAAGGGTAGCGTAGGCCCTTGCGTCTCTGAGAACTGACGTGCTCATGCCTCAAGGGTTTCCGGATTTCTTGCTTGGCTACGATCTAAAATGCTATCTCAGCAAAAGGATGCTGGCATGTCCAAACTTCTCATTACAGGCGGGGTGTTGCTGCTCCTCACTGATCACGCGACTGCAAGTGAAGTCCTATGGGGCCGGTCTGCTATCGATAGCATAGTTGTTTGGTGTGATCAGAGGGCGTTTGCACAGGCGCGGCGCACCATTGAACTCGGGTGGCCTGATTTGCAGAACGATCGGCCAATTTCTGTTGTTGACGTGACACGCCTCCTCAACTTAGCGGCGTGTGTTGTTCCGGCTGGGACATTGATCAGCAAAAAGGGGATCGACAAAGGTGGTCTGGTCGAGGTCGAAATCGACCCTAATCAATCCGGCTTCGGCGATAGCCGCTGCAAGGGTGTGGTGGAGAAAGACGATACGCAGCAGCGCTAGCTTGGCTCAGACCGGAGGATTGAACCAATGGAGAGCCATAATTTGCGCCGCCATTAAACCTTGGTCTTTCGCCAACCCGCCCACCATGCTTCCCATTGCGAGCAGAACCAGCGCTCCCCTCGAGCCGGATTCACACGAGTGGACAGATAATATTCTTGGCCGGGCATGTGATAGATATGCTCGCCACGTTCGTTGATGTTCCCTTGATGTCACAGCCCACCTTGCGCGAGGTAATCCGGCTTGGTGAAGTGCCGTAGGATGGACACGCGGAAGATCATGCCTAGCGTCTGTCGCGACGTAAGCGAGGGACGTTGCTCCAAGTAGCCCTAAAACGATTGCAAGGCGGCCGCTCAAGAACGGACGCCACCATGCCCTTTGCCGTCTAGCCCATGGCTGAACAATCTTGCCCATCGCCATCTCCCCAAGGGGGAGAATGCTTCCGTTGGGGTTACGAGTCCAGAGAGCACAAGCAGCAGCCCGATTTCGGCGAGAGCGCTGAAACTTCCTCGCCATCAGCAATCATGAAGAACTTCTATTCTGAATCGTCCTCGTCGTTTTCGTGGGATGTGTCTTCTTCGTCGGCAAAGGCTGCTGCTCTTCCACAAACGCCTGACAGCCTTGGTTGAAGGATTCACTGTTGCCATCGCAGTCATTGGCCTCCGTTACGCCATTTCGCTCCGCCCAATCGTATCCTGCTTCATGGCCTGAACAGTCGGCAGTGCAGTCGTAACCTTCAAAGGTCTCTGTGGTGATGCAGGATATGACATCAGTCCGAGCCATATAATTGCGCCCAGGCGCCACCGCGAGCGAGATCGCGGGATATCTCTTCACCGTAGCCACCGAGCACATGGGACTAACCGACTGCGGACGGCTAGCTGAGGGAAGCGATCAGGTCGCCAAGCTACTCTTCAGTCTCCGACCTGAGTTCAATACCCACTGATGCAGCGATTCGAGGCTGCCGGAGTGCAGCGCGGCCCTGAAGCAGGCCGTGAAACGATCGCACTCGCGAATTGACGCTGCCCGGCGGTTGACGAAGTTTGCTCATAGGGCCGTACTTGTTGAACCGATGCTGATCCAGATGTGCGAGCAGCGCATCGATTTGCCGCCCATCCAGCGCCTCGAAGGCTGTGCATATATCGATCCCGCACGCCTTCAGGATTTCGCGGGCGCGCTTCGCATTTTCATTCCGTTCATGCATCAGGGTAGTCTCCAATTATGGCGGCAGTCGCTTTGGTCAGCAGCATAATCGGTTTACCGCAGAGATGGCGAGACCGAAAAGCCAATCCAGGCGGCCTTGGCCGTATGGCTACCGCACAACCAAACTTTTGACAGTGCTAGTGCTTCTAGAAGGTGGCCGTCACCGGTGCTCAGATGCGGGCTGCGCGTGCGTTGGTGCGGTGGAGCGCGGGGGATTTAGCCGCCGCTGCTAGCGTAGGAGTAGCAACTGTCAGACGCGCGGAGTCCGAGGACGGCGTACCGTCTACTACTATCGCGAATCGAAAGGCGATCCGCACTGCGTTGGAAGTGGCGGGGGTGGAGTTCATTCCCGAAAATGGCGGGGCGCCGGCTAGGCTCTCACATCGATCTGATCGCGGGTAGCACTATGGCCTGACGCCGGATGAATATCGTGAGAAGTGGGGGGTCGAAGATTGATTACCCGATGGTGGCGCCGAACTACGCTGCCCAACGGTCGACGCTGTCTACTAAGTCGAGCGGGCTTGGGCGAAAGGTGCCGGCAAAAGAAACCAAGAAGACAGTCCGGAAGCCGGGTAACGCTCGGGCCAAACCGTAATTGCCGCGATGGAGCCGGAGGACGAGGCTGAGAGCAGCAACACCCCCTGCAGAATTGCGGTGGAGTTCATCGCAGCGTTCACTCCGGCGAGATTCCGGCGATCTTCTCCAGCGTAGATCGCGCCTGTGGAATGAACCGTGTCGCCACTGCGGGCGCGAGCGTGAGAAGCAGCTCGGCGGCAGACGCGATCGTTCGCTCGGGTCGTGCAAGCACAGCCTCGACCGGCGGCACCGTGGTCGCCGGAAGCGAGAGGCGGAAGCGGCCGTTGCTGACCAGATAGGCGCACCCAGCGAAAATCCACGCCACGAGGGGCTCTGCAACACCGACAGGGAGCCGCGAGGCATTGACATGGAACAGTAACCACGCGCCTGCCCAGCAGAATGCCACGGGGCGCGCCATTAGATCCTCGCGCAGCAGCCAAATCGTGCTGGCCGCGCCATCTCGATCGGTCGCGATTGCCGTGACTTCGCCGCTCATTCGTCGAAGCAAGGGGTGAATTGATCCGATCTCGGGCGAGGCCAATCCCTCTTGGACAGCTGCGTCGATCGCGTCGAACGCGCCGGCGAGCGCCGCGGCCGTGGCGAAGCTCAGCAGATAGTCTTCAGCCGCACGGCGCAGATCCCCATCGACGTCTTCGCCGATCGTCGCCAACGGGATCATGCCGCGTCTGGGGTTCTTGAGCGCGTCGCCGACTTCGAGCCACTCACCGGAGGCGACCATCCGGGCGACCGAAGCATGGCGCCGCACTCGCTCGACGAAATGGGTTGGATCGTGGGCTGCGATGGTCCTTCGATCCTCGGCGATCGCCGCTGAAAGCTCCGACGAGACGATCGGGCCCTCGACGAGATAGTCGCGAAAATCGCGATAGAAGCCGGTGGGTTCAGCGAGTGCTTCGTCCGCATCGGCGAGCAAGTAGAAGGCGAGATCGAGGGCGGCGACTGGATGTTCGCGGATAGCTTCAAGCGGCTCGGTGTTGCTGGCGCAGCCCGGCGAATAGATCACTTCTTCCTGACCGCCGGCCTTGGTCCCCGTGATTTCGCGGTAAAGCCAGAGCAGGCCATGGCGCACGACACGGTGGCAATGGGCTTCGGCTAGGGTGCCCTCCGCGTCGATCCCAGGCAGGGCGGACAGGGCGTCGCGCATCTTGACGATTGCGATGTCCGGCCGGCCCGCGCAATAAGCGGCATGGGCGGTATCTGCGAGCAGCCCGATCGCCATCGCGCGCACCGAAGGCATCTTGTCGAGCGTCGAAGCCTCCCCCTGAGCACGTTCGAACCATTGCTGCGCGGCTGCCCAGTCGTCGAGCGTTGCCGCGCTTATGCCAGCCTCCCGAGCGATATAGGCCCGTTCGATTGTATCCTGGCCGCCTGCTTCGGCGGCTGCGGTTAGCAGCGGGAGCGCCGCCGCATGATCGCGTCTACGCCAGTGGATCTTCGCCCGCGCTCGCGAAAGCGCGATGTCGAAGCCGAACTTGTCCTCGGCTTGTGCCAGGCAGGCAAGTGCCCGTTCGGCATCGTCACCGTTCTCGTCGAGGCAAATGGCCTGCGCAATCGCACAGCGCGACGCGAGCACTGCATTGCCCCAGCGCATCGCGAGTTCTGCGCAGTCAGCATAGTCGCGGGCAGCAGCCTCCCAGTCGAAATTATCCGTTCGCGATTCCTTGAGCCAAGCATGATTGACCAGTATCGAAATATCGCCGCGCCCAAGCTGAAAGGATGAGAAAATCCGGTCGCGCGTCGCGGACGCCTCGCCGTCGAGCCGCTCCAGAATCTCCTTGAACCGGGCGACAGTCCGAATGTTGCCAAGCTGCGCCGCCAGCAACACGCCGCTAACATGCGGATCGCCGCCGGCCGGAGACTTGAAGTTACGGTTGACAATGGCGAGTGCAGGCGAGGTTCCGAGCAAGCGGTCAAACCGAAGCAAGATATCCAACCAATCGGCAAAAAGCTCGCCAGTGCGTGGATGGAGCAGAAGCTTGGAGAGCGCGAAGCCCTCGATCAGGTCGGGTCCCTTCACATGGACACGCTCGCGCTCGAACGCGTCCCAGACGGCGCGGGCTTTTTCGGGTGTCCCATAAGGGAGAAGAACTTGCAATTGGGCCAATCGCAGTACCGCCGAGGCTGCGAGGTCCTGCGGGAAGATTGGCGCATCGGCTGGGAATATCAGGAGTTCGCCCAAGAAGGGAGCGAGGAGGTCTAGTGTACCGACCGGGCAGGTAATCACGCTTTGCGCAAAGGCGAAGACTAGACCGCCCTCCTCGCTCTTTAGCGCGTGATGCATAGCAGAGGGCGCATCCAGCACGGAGATGTTCTCGGCTTGCATCATTGAGTCGGCTATGCAGCGATGAATGGACCGACACTGTGCTGCGGTGAGCACATCCTCAGCGGCATCTTCGAGCAATGGCGAAACCCGCATTCGCTTTGTCCGATAGGGCTCGATCCAAGGACCAACGAGTTGGTCGAGCAGAAGGCCGGGAAGCGGTACGATCGGTTCCAGCCCCGCGATCTCTAGGGCAAGGGCGCGGTCGAACCCGCCGCGGATCAGGCTAGCGCGCAGCAGCAGCGTCTGTGCGTCGGTCGGAAACGCCGCGATCAGGCGTTGTCGCGCTGCGCGCCGTTCCGCGCCCAGTTCGTCGGGGAGCTGCCCGCCCAGCACCGCGCCGATCGATGCCCTTGACCAATTTGCTGACTTGAGATGGAGCAGCGCCGCCATGGTGAGCTGAGGATGGCCGCGTGCCGCAGCGCGATAGACGGCACCGGCATATTTGGTATCGCCGCCGGCCAACGCGACGAGTTCGGTAACTTCCTCCTCAGCCAGATACGCGACCTCGACTGCTGAGGGCGCCTCGGGTGCCAGTTGGTAAAGGGTAGCCTTGGTCGGTGCGCGATAGCTTGTGATTACCGCAGTACAATCACGTCGCCGAAGGCTGGTGACGACGCGCAGCAGCGCATCACGTACGGCAGGATCGTCGATCTCGTTCACGTCATCCAGAATAAGGTGCGTTGCGGACGTGGCAGCCAGTTCCCCCTGCAGAAGCGACAACCGTGCGGCGGTCTCGGCGGGAGATAAGTTGCGGAAGTCGACGATCGACCACCGCCCTTCACAGCAGTCTGCCACGACGCGCGCGGCGAGCGACTTGCCCAATCCCGTCGCGCCGCTCGCGATCGCAACCCCTGCTGTGCGGCGTGCGGTGTCGAGCGCGGCGACTAAGTCTATTCGCGGAGCCCGGATCGCGGGAAGAGGTAAGTCGTTCGCCGGTACCAGCAAGGCCGGCCGCGTGAAGGTCGCGCCTGCACCGCCGCCCTGGAACGCCGCCGATAGGTGCTCCAGCGGAACTGGAACAATGGCTGTCTCGTCGATTAGCGCGAGGAGGTCGGCACGACGCAATTGTCGCGCATTGTCGGTGACCGCCGTCATCAGCAGGCGCTCAACAACCGCCGGCAAAACAGCCCTCCCCGTATGGCTCGAGAGCCGTCTTGCGGATGCGACATATTCGATAAGCCCAGCCTCAAGCTCGGCGCGCACGCCTGCAATGCCCAGTGCACCACAATCCCAGTGAATGCGTCGGAGGAAATCGCTCCGGAACGCATCGTCGTCCGGCAGTGCTTCGAGATGGGCTTTCGTGGACGGCTTCAGATCGAGCGCTGCCACCAGCGTGCGTAACGGCCCGACATCGGCTCCCGCTGCGGCCCGGCGCCAATAATGAAGCGCGGCACCTCCTGCGATGCGGTGCGCCTTGCTTCGCTCCACGCCGATTTCGGACGTGGTCAGATAGTGAAACGAAACAGCGCGCTTGGGATTGCGGTGCACGAGATCGAAGAAGGAATCGATTGCGGCGCGAACATCCGCCGACTGGAGGGTGACGTTCGCGCTTCCGCCTGTGTCTTTTACCTGGGTTCCTGCGAGCGCGTCGCGCGTCGCGACTGCATAGTCTTCGGCCACCTCGAGGTGGAGGATCTCGCCATCACCCAAACCCAGCCAGGCCAAGCCTGATGCGTAGAGCTGATAGCCGTAACCGCGCAGCGCAGCGGTTGCCTGGCGCGCGACATCACCCTTTGGTGCATCGAGGCTTGGCCCTGACCCGAAAACGCTCGTCAAAAAAGCTGCTCCAGCACTTGTGCGTCCGGCACACCCCGGCTCATGGCCGGTCGTCATAAAATGGCTCGCAAACGCTGTGCTCAGACCTAGATCGCGAGTCTGCCTGATCATTGTCTAGAGCTCGAATCTGACCGTAGTTCGATAAAACGAATCTGCGCTATGGTCCCCTGTTTTGAGAAGCCCACGACTTCCTGAGCATCGATGCGAATCACCACCGAATTGAACCGGTGACTCCTACAACGGGGAGACGAAGTTGCGCTACGAGGCAAGCTTTCCGCCTCACCGCAGTCGCTCACTTGGTTCTTTCGCGCGCTCGAATACCTGTTGAAAAAAGACCGAAAGCTCGCTGACGGCCTAGGGCCAACATTCTTCTCCTTCTCGGCCCAACACCGATGCCACCGGTAGGCCTCAGGTGATGCTGGCATCGCAAGCCATTGCGGACTACCCCATGCACAGCGCGAGAACCCGCCACCGCCGGTTATCGCTAAGCCTTTTAGCGATGAACGGCCGCGCCTGGCGCGCTCGTGTCTGGCGAATGGCCAGACCAAACGCAAATTCGCGACTATGCTGTGAACCGATCCCGCAATGTGCAAAACAGGGTTCGAAAACAAAACTCTACATACTCTGCGCACATTAGGCCGAAGCGCCACAATGTGCGACCCGTGTCAAAAAAGTTAGAAAAAAACAAACACCCAACCGACTCGCAATGTGCGCTCTTGTATCCTGTCATCGGTCTTCTGCCGGTAAGCGTCCGGTCTCTGCACCCAGATTGAGTAGTGCAATGGCGCGACATGTCGGGCTCCTTCGTTGCATGGAGGATCTCCGGTGAATTTGAGACATTTCGAGAACAGGGCGCGGCAGTCCTATTGGGTGGTTCACGTCGAGGCGTGGCAGCGCAGCGGTCTGACGCGGACGGAATATTGCCGTGTGCATCGCCTGACGAAGGACACGCTCGATCGCTGGCTGAAGTACTTCGCCGGTAACGACGCGGCGCGCAAACAGGCGGAATATCTGGCGGAATTGCACCGTCAGAAGCGCCTGGAAGCGCGAGCGAAGCGGCAGAACAAGCGCGCTCGGCTGCGCTTTGCGGTGAGCACGGATGTGCGCAACCGCGCCGTCCAGGCGTTCTGGGCGATGCACGTCGAGGCGATGAACTGGAGCGGCATGGGCATCCGTGAATATCGCGTCACCGATCGCTTGGGATCAACGGTAGGAGCGACGCGAGAGGATGTCGCAGACCGGCTCGGTGCCGCCTACCAGCTCTGATGGCCCTGCGGTCACCTCCGTCTATTTCTTCAGAGCAAAAAAATCCCTGATGTTAGCGAATGTATCTGGATCGTGGATTGCGGCCCTTAGATGCTCCCGTAGCGACTGATCATCTTGGAACAACTTCAACATGTCGTGAATGAGGAATTCGGCCAGCTTTCCAGTCCTACCGCTGAATTGGCTATCTAGGTAGGTGGCGCAAGCTACTTCCAGATCGTTTAGGAGGTCGCGAAAGGCACCGGTCCATTCAGGGTTTTCGCTATCGCCGAGAGTCGGTTCTAAGCGGGACAACATGTCGATCCGTATGCGAATATTCTCGTGTATTGTAGCCACGGCTCCTGCCGAGGCTGACAATTTGTCCGTTCTCATTTGGTACAAAACTAGTCCGACGCCCACCAAGCCAAGAGGAAAGCCGATCACGGTGACGAGATCGGCCAAATTGCTGAGGCTCAAGACTTCTTCCCGCCGCCAGTTGGTTTCACGCCCAGCCGCGCTTTGTAGTGATCGGTACTCAGAGATTTTGTTTCGTTGGTTGCGCCAGTGCGAGTCTTACCGTCACCGGCAGGCCTTTTAACAACTTCAATCTTCTTGACCATTTCGTCCCTCAATTGATCGTGAAACCGGCGGGCCGAAGCCCGCCGTCACTTTATTTTCCGTGCTTGGTCGGATCCACAAGCTTGTAAGTGGATCCTTTTGACGGAGTCGGCGGCAGTGGCTCATTGCGAGTCACTGTTCTTTCCGGTCCTTTGCCGCCACGTGGGCCAGTAATTTCGTACTGACCTGACCGTGGAGCGGGTTGACCAGGCCGAAGGGGAGGATTCTTCGCCATTAGTCTTTACTCCTGTGGCTTGCCAATGAAGCCTCAGGACGCTAGCTACCGACCTGCTAGGGAGCGGACTCGCGGTCTTTGTTCGTCCACTCGGCGCCACATTTACCGCGAGTACGCGTAGAGACAGAGGCAGGCTACCGAATCGGTCGCCTGCCTCTTTTTTATGCAGAACTTGATTGGCAAGTAAACAGAGATTCCCGTTCTGTTGAAAGCACGAGCAAATAAGTCAGTATTTCTGTCCTTCTAGTACGTCCTTCGACCTGGAAGAGCTAGAGGTACGGCACAACATTGTAGAAACTCGGGCGTGGGGTGGCTCGCCAGTTCGTATCGCGAAAGCACTTCCGAACGGAGTCATCCGGAGCGGACGGCCATTCAGGCCTGCCTGAAATTGCCCGTGTGCACTCGGCTTGTGGGCGCTACAAGCGGCGAGAGTTCGACGTGGACATTTTGCTGCCTAGTGCAGGGGGCTGTTGGCGTCCCTATGGTGCGGAGGATGAGCTGGCGAGATGGCGATAGAAGATTCCAGACCTTGCTGTCATGATGCCTCCAAAGCTCGCCTGCTGGTCAAAGGAGACGATGTGGTCGTAGTTGAGAGCTATACCCAGATTGGAGCAGATGCACGATCATTGGCCCGAAGGAGCCCTTCGGTATGCACATGGTCAGACGGCAGAAGGCAACTCAATGCGAAAGCTGCCAAGGCGTAGAGACCGCGCCAGCGGATCGCTCCCTTCCGGTTCTACCGCACATTGAGGCGCGACAGGTCGTGCGAACTGTTCGCCGACCGCAATTGAGAGAAATCGTCCCGTTATCGGACACGACCATTTATGAAATGGAACAACGAGGCGAGTTCCCCCGACGGTTCAATCTGACCCCCCGCTGCGTCGTTTGGGACCTGGGAGAAGTCGAAGCCTGGATTGAGGAACGGCGGAACGCGTCCTCTGCTGGTTCAATCGAACTGGCCCCGGGACCTGACGTGCGGTCACGGAAGACGAGGCCCATCAAATCGGATCGAGGATAACGGCTGCCCCGGAAATCGGCTGCAGTGTGGGTGCGTGTTTATTGCCAGCCGCCCACGCTTCAATCATGTCGGCCCATTCCTGCAGCATGTGGCGCCGCTGCGGTTCGTATTCAGCCTTGTTATAGACGCCGCGGGAGGAGCGACTGTCTTCGTGGGCAAGGCATTTTTCGATCCAGTCGCGATTAAATCCGATCTCGTTTAGGAGCGTGGAGCCGGTCCGCCGTAGATCGTGCACCGTAAAGGGAGCAAGTGGCAGATCTTGTTTTTTTGCGCGGTCCACAATCGCCGAGGTAATCCGATTGAAAGTCGCGCGCGACATGGGTTCGTCGGCGTCGTAGCGAGATGGAAGCACGTATCGAGAGTTCGCAGCGCAAGTCTTGAGCGCAATCATGATGTCGAGGGACTGGCGGGACAGGTAGACGTTATGTGGCTTCTTCCGCTTCATTCGCTCTTTGGGAATGTTCCATATCGCGTTCTCGAAGTCGACCTCATCCCACGTCGCGTCCAGAAGCTCACTTTTCCGAACCATCGTGAGCAGGATTAGCTTTAGGCCCAGCCGAATGGTCGGCAACGTCGGCACATTTTCCAACTCTTTCAGCATGATTCGAATTTCTACGGGTGACAACGCCCGGTCTTTCGCCTCGAAGGTTGCTATCGACGCCGGTCCCACCTCGTCCGCCGGATTGGCGATCTTCTCGCCGTGCAGAATGGCGTAACCATAGACCTGCTTAACGATATCCCGGACATGAATGGCCGTTGCTGGTGCGCCACGGTCCCTGACCTTTGCACAGAGCGCCCGCAAATCGTCCGATGTTATTTCTGTGAGGAGCCTTTTGTCCCAAATCGGCAAGATGTCTCGATCGAACACGGCTTTGCGCATGGAGCGCGTGCTGTCCGCCATCTTCGCCTCTTTAAACCATCTTCTGCCGGCATCGCCGAACGTGGCCGTCCCAGACAGGCGCCGCTTGTCACGCTGCTTTTCCTGGGCTGGCGATTTTCCGGCTGCCACCATTTTTCGTGCGGCAAGACAGCGGTCACGCGCCTCTGCTAGCGAGATGCCTCCCTCACCATAGCGGCCCAGCGTCACTGTCTCTCGCCGACCATTCACTCGGTAGTCGTATCGGAACGATATCTGCCCTGTGGGAGCCACGGTCGCGTACATACCGTCACGATCAGCGACTTTGTATATTTTATCTTTTGATTTCAGCTTCTTAAGTGCGATGTCGGTGAGCATAGGAGGAGACAAGTGAGGCGCATCTAGGATTGTTCAATGCCTAATTTTACCGTCATCCTTTTTACCGTCAAGGCTCTGTGAGAGCCCTTTGGATTCAATGCTTTATCTTGAAAGATGCCAAAATGCTTGAGTCCGGCGCAGTGACGGCATTAGTCTGCAGCGAGGATGACGCGAAAAGGAATGCCGTCAGATCTACCGCCAAATGATTCCGCTTAGGGGCGATAGTCAGCGATAGGCATAGAGACGAAAGAGCTTACAATTCAGACGCTTAATGAAGTGTCGCCGATAGTCGCCGAATGCTGTCGAACGAGCCCGCTTTATTCCCACTCGATTGTGCCCGGCGGCTTGCTCGTCACGTCGTAGACGACGCGATTGATGCCGCGCACCTCGTTGATGATGCGGGTGGCGGCGGCGCCGAGGAACGCCATGTCGTAGTGGTAGAAATCCGCCGTCATGCCGTCGACCGAGGTGACGGCGCGCAGCGCGCAGACGAATTCATAGGTGCGGCCGTCGCCCATCACGCCGACGGTCTGCACCGGCAGCAGCACGGCGAAGGCCTGCCAGATGGCGTCGTAGAGGCCGGCCTTGCGGATCTCGTCGAGATAGATGGCATCGGCCTCGCGCAGGATCTCCAGCTTTTCGCGGGTGATGCCGCCCGGGCAGCGGATGGCGAGACCGGGTCCGGGAAACGGATGCCGGCCGATGAAGCTGTCGGGCAGGCCGAGTTCCTTGCCGAGCACCCTGACCTCGTCCTTGAACAGTTCGCGCAGCGGCTCGACCAGTTGCATGTTCATGCGCTCGGGCAGGCCGCCGACATTGTGGTGCGACTTGATCGTCACCGAAGGGCCGCCGGTGAAGGAGACGCTTTCGATGACGTCGGGATAGAGCGTGCCCTGCGCCAGGAAATCGGCGCCGCCGAGTTTCTCGGCCTCTTCCTCGAACACCTCGATGAACAGCCGGCCAATGGTCTTGCGCTTGTTTTCCGGATCCGACTCGCCCTCGAGCGCGCCGATAAAGCGGTCCGAGGAATCGACCAGGATGAGCGGCAGATTGTAGTGCTGGCGAAACATCTCCACCACGCCCGATGCCTCGTCCTTGCGCATCAGCCCATGGTCGACAAGGATGCAGGTGAGCTGGTCGCCGACCGCCTCATGGATCAGGAGTGCGGCGACCGAGGAATCGACGCCGCCCGAAAGCGCGCAGATGACCTTGCCCTTGCCGACCTGCTTGCGGATCGTCTCGACCGCGTGCTCGCGGTAGGCGCGCATCGTCCAGTCGCCCTCGATGCCGGCGATCTTGTGGACGAAGTTTTGCAGCAGCCGGGCGCCGTCCGGCGTGTGCACCACTTCGGGGTGGAACATGATGCCGTACATCTTGCGCTCGGCATTGCCAAAGATGGCGAAGGGCGAGCCTTCCGATTTGCCGAACACCTCGAACCCCTTGGGCAGGGAGATGACGCGGTCGCCGTGGCTCATCCACACCTGATGGCGCTGGCCGGGCGCCCAAAGGCCCTCGAACAGCGGGCTGTCCTTCTGGATCTCGACGAAGGCACGGCCGAATTCGCGATGGTCGGAGCTTTCGGCGACGCCGCCCATCTGCACGCACATGGCCATCTGGCCATAGCAGATGCCAAGCACCGGCACACCGGCGTCGAAGACGATCTGCGGCGCGCGCGGGCTGCCGATGTCGCCGGTCGATGCGGGGCCGCCGGAGAGGATCACCGCCTTCGGATTGATGCGCCTGAACGCCGCTTCGGCCGACTGGAACGGCACGATCTCGGAAAAAACGCCGGCCTCGCGGATGCGCCTGGCGATGAGCTGCGTGAACTGGCTGCCGAAATCGACAATCAGGACGGTGTCGGGCAGGACAGTGTCGGGCAGGACGGTGTCGGGATGATTGGCTATCTTCATGGCGAGCGTTTAGAGAAAGAAACGAGTCGGCGCAATGGGTTGCGAAGGCGTCTCAGGGCAACGAATCCAGGTTAACGGAGTTGGAGAGCTGCCATCAGGTAGTCGGTATCCCAGGTTGCGAGTTTTCGCTTTCCCTTGATGG
>NZ_JBVVPX010000039.1:0-73769 GCF_055811375.1 Mesorhizobium sp. WSM4848 | reverse complement strand
ATAGCCATCGCCCGTGGCCCGCGGGTTCCTTCCTCGGGGACTTTCGTACGCCTGCCGGCGCCCGAAACTCTTCACGAGAGCGGATCGGCAGCTTCCCGGAACAGATATTCGAAAGCGGACCTTCAGCCGGCCGGAATACACGTGATCGGACCTCCAGAGCGCTGGTCCAGCCTATATCGGCAGGTCCTCGATTGCTCCATCCAAGAGAGGCGGTTCCTCCTCCGCTTCCTGCTTTGGCTCGACTATGATCAGACCGACAATGATCAACCTGCGTGCTGCAAAGATCCAAAGGGGATGTATTCACCCAATAGAACGATGCTCCAGCCGATGCCAGCAACGGTCGTCGCATATGCACTCTGGCTGGCAAAAAACCGCTCCGGTGGTCCTTATGAGATAGATGAACAGGATCATCGCCAGGCCGACGCGAGGGCAATCAGAATGACAATGATGCCGAGTTTTCCAGAAAGAATTGGGCAGCAATGAAGTCACTAAAGCCCACTGCAAAGGGAATAAGTATGAAGCAAGAGGCAATTAGCGCGAGTCCGTAGATAGCTACTCTGTCGATGTTGGCAGGCTGCTTCTGCGATATATAGAGGTCCTCAGCGGCGTATGTCACAGGTATTAGCAGGGCGAGCACCATCCCACAGCCATTGCCCCTCTCCATAATTGCGCCAACGCCAATCAATCCAATAGCAAGACCAAGAAAGCGCTCAGCCAAGGCAAAAGCGTCCTGTCCGCACCACTCCCGTTGTTCGCTGCGAATGACTAGCTGAGCCAGAGACAGCTCGCAAAAGCCGACGGCGGACGCGTTTTGCCGTGCCGCCATCAGGGCGCGAGATTTGGGTCCGTTGTGGCCTCAGCCTTGCCGTTGTGGCGCATTTCCGACGGGGTCATCAGGAATCGGCGCTTGAACCGCCGGTTGAAGTGCGAAAGATCACTGAAGCCCGCTTCGAACGCGAGTTCGGTGACCGACCAACTCGCGTAGCGCGGACTGGTCAGCATGGTGCGGGCCGCGTCGAGCCGCCGTTCGAGAGCGAAAGCAGAGAAGGTTGTGCCGGCGGCCTCGAACAGCATCTGGACATAGCGCGGCGAAATCCCGTGGCGCGCCGCGAGCTCGTCAATTTGGATCGCGGCATCCTTGACCACGTCGGCCTTGATCGCCCGCAGCCTCGCGGCCCGCAAGCCCCGTTGACCGGCAATCTCGCGCCCTTCCTCGGTCGCGCCGATCGCCAGAGCGATAAGGTCGTAGACGTGGGTTGCGCATAGCCGGGCGAGCCGAGGGTCGGCAAAGCGGTCGGGCAGGCCCGCGACATAGCTCCGCAGCAACGATAGCGCTTCGGTCGTGGCCGGTATGCGCCGCGCGGCGGCAGCCTCGACGTCGGCGAGCCCGGCCAGAGCGGTGAAGGGCACGCGCACTGAAAGATAGGTAGCGTCAACAAAATGGAGCTCGACCGGCTCGCGATAGACGAGGAGTACGCCGTCCCCGATCTCGGGCACGCCTTCGCGCCGCCCCTGAGCCAGGGCCATGTGACCACTGGTCTTCATCATTAGGCAGATGGTGTCCTCGCCGTCCGCGAGCATCGGCGCCGAGCGGGTAAGGCGCGCCGTCAGCGGCGACAGCATGCGCGCTCGACGCAGGCCCGGTGCGACGTGCATCTGCATCTCAACCACACGGCCGGGCTCGGTGTCGATGTTGAGGCGGACCGCCCTGTCGAACCGCTCGCGCAACGCCTGCAGGCGCTTGTCCGGGGCAAGCTCGCGCGTCGAGAAATGCAAGGAGGCAAAGTCGGTGCCGTTCATCCCTGGCTACTCCCACGCCGCCTGCCGCGGCCCAAAGATATTAGTCTGGGTGAATATGACGTTCAATGGCCGCGGGGATCGCCAGTTCGTCCACGGCATAGGAGTACTTCGCGGGAGTCCGAGACGCGCTGCCCGGTCGGCGCCGACAATGTGACTGTCAAATCAGGGAGGCGATCGATGCACGAACTCAGGTACACCCTGGCGCTTTGCGCCGCTCTGTCATGCTTTGCCTGGACGGGCCCGCTCGGGGCCCAGGAAAAGCCGGCGGCCGCGACCGACCAGCAACCAATCAAGCGTACGCCGTTGCAGCGCTTCGACGTGCCCGGCACTGCGTACGAGACGGTTATCGGCATTGCCGAAATAGCACCTAACGTTTCGGTCGGACGCCACACACATCCGGGACCGGAGTCAGGCTACATCATCGAGGGCAGCTTCGAGCTGCTGATCGACGGCGAGCCGCCGCGGCATCTCGCGGCCGGCCAATCCTACCAGGTGCCGCCGGCCAAGGTCCACGACGCCAGGACCGGTCCCGCTGGCGCCAAGGTGATCGCGACCTACGTCGTGGAGAAGGGAAAGCCGATCGCTTCCCCGATCGAGTGAGGGGCCGTGGCTTTACCGTGGCTGGGTGCGGGAACGGCATCGACGGCCTTCAGTACCGATACCTTTGCAACTGGCCAGGTTTCCGGCCGTTTGAGCTGGGGTCCATAGTATGGAGTCAGGCCGCACTGCTACCAAGATGCAGGTCATCCCATTTTGCGGACCAGCCGCGAAAACGCCGGTCGCCGCACGGATGATCTCCTCTCGCTGCCCAGGCAAGAGATCTGAATTGCCGGACCGTTTCTGCAACCTGACCCTCGTATCCATGCACATCCGAAAGTGATCAGCGTGGTCGCTTGGGATATCGGCTTCAGGATGCGGCAGAACCGGCGCTACCGTCCGAGATGCGGCGCAGAGCCGACGGACCACAGGTGTCGGGTATTGTCGGAGGCTTGTGAGACGCTGATCGGTGGACGCGAACGCTTTCTGAGGAGCTAACTGCAACGATTGCGCGTAGGATGCGCTGCGGTGATAGGTTCGGCGGTCGCTTGCGACGAGGGGGCTCATATGTCCGACTTGCTATTGAAGCAACTCGCCTTGATTGGGTGTCGCGGACCTGTGATCACGCCCGGCAGCACGGATTATGATCGAGCCCGGCAGGTATGGAACGGTGTCGCCGATCGCTGGCCGGCCGCGGTATTGCGTGCGGCGGATGTCGATGACGTGCGGAAGGCGATCGACGTAGCGGCCAATTGCAATGCGGTCCTGGCGATCCGAGGCGGTGGACACAGCCTGCCCGGCCTTTCGACGTGCGACGGCGGACTTTTGCTCGATCTCTCGCAGCTCAATTCTGGCCGGCTGGACATCTCCGCCGGAACCGTGGAAGCCGGCGGCGGCGCGCTTCTTCGCGATCTGGATGGAGCGACGGTTCCAAGCGGGTTCGTGGTTCCGGCGGGTGTCGTTTCTCACACGGGCGTTGCCGGTCTCACCCTTGGCGGTGGCATGGGCCGCGTCAGCCGCGCCTACGGGCTGACGATCGACAGCTTGATCGGGGTCGAGATCGTGACGGCCGACGGCAGCGTGAACTGGATCGATGCGGCAATCGATCCGGAGCTTTTTTGGGGCATCCGCGGTGGCGGTGGGAATTTCGGTGTCATAACCCGCTTTAGGTTCCGGCTGCATCAGCTTGGTCCGGTGGCTGTCGGCCATTGGATGTACCCGATGGCCGACGCGCAACGCGCAATCACCGGCCTGGGCGATTTGGCTCGTCAACGCCCGCGAGAGTTCTCCGTCGCTTTTACACTCACGCGAGGAGGCTTGAGCGTGACTGCCGTGTGGGTGGGCGACAGCAGGCTGGCGGATCAGATGCTCTCGCCGTTCGGCGACCTTGCAGGTGTCGGTGAAGGAGAGATGGGCGCCATGCCGTTTCTTCACCTGCAAAGTCGCAACGACGCTCATTTCGCCTGGTCACGCCGGTACTACGCGAAAGGTGGTTTCTGGTCGGATATCACCGGTGACGTAGTGGATGCCATGCTGCAGCAGATTGCCTCGGCACCAACCATGGATTGCGAGTTCTACATAACGCAGCTTGGAGGTGCCGTTGCGGACGTGCGGGAAGAAGACACCGCTTATTCCGGAAGGCAGGCCGGCTATTACTGGATTGCCGAGCCCGTATGGGACGATCCGGCAGACGACGAGCGTTGCATCGAATGGGGCAGATCCGCAGCCGGGCGCTTGGCCGATCGGTCCATAGCCGCCAACTATGTCAACGAGCAATCCGATACTGCCATTGCATCGGGTGCCTATGGAGCCATCAAGTATGATCGGCTCAGACACCTGAAAACTCGGCTCGATCCCTCCAACCTCTTCCGCCTCAATCAGAATATCTTGCCGTTCGCGGCCACGCCGCAGTGATCTACTTTCTTACAAGGTCCAAGCCCGCCAAATTGGGCACGCATAGGCCGGCTCGGCCTGCCGAGACCGGCTGCGCGCTCTAGGCTGACCCTACACGACACGGGCTTAAGCCGGACCGTCGCAATCTTGCGGCCATCAAGTGGAAGCGTGGGTGACGGAAGGCACGGAGCGGCGCTGCAATCGCAAACCATTCTGCATCGGGGTGTCTTGCGAAATACTCCCAGCGCGACAGTACCAGCGAGGTGCTAGCGCGGGCCGTCCATATGGCGCAAGGGCCGCCTGAGCCGCTGCAGCAGCCGCGTCCGCTTTTGGTGAATGGACTGGACGGCAGGAATGACTGCCATGGGGCGCTAACCTGCCGCTCCGCTCCCCCAAGGGCCATGGAACGCGCCCGGCCCGTCGATGCGTTCGAAGCCGTGCGCGCCGAAGAAATCGCGTTGCGCCTGGATCAGGTTCGAGGTGCCGCGGCCCTGGCGGTAGCTGTCGAAATAGGCGAGCGCCGACGACAGCGCCGGCACCGGTGAGCCGGCTTCCGATGCCCTTGCCACGATGCGCCGCAGCGACGGATGTGCTTCCTGCATCATCGCAATGAAGGCCGGTGCCATCAAAAGATTGGTGGTTGCGCCCCCCTTGTCGAGGGCTTCCGCCATCGTGTCCAGCAATTGCGAGCGGATGATGCAGCCGGCCCGCCAGATCTTGGCGATGGTCGGCATCGGCAGGTTCCAGTTGAATTCCTTCGACGCGCCGCTCATCACCGCGAAGCCTTGCGCGTAGGCTGATATCTTGCCGGCGAACAGCGCCAGTTCGAGATCGCCAAGAAGCGCGTCCTTGTCTCCGGAAATCCTGGCCACGCCGCCATTGCCATAGGCCTTTTCGGCGGCCAGGCGCTCGTCCTTGATCGACGACAGGACGCGCGCCGCCACCGCGGCCTCGATCGCGGTGGCCGGAATGCCGAGCTGCTGCGCCTCGATCACCGACCATTTGCCGGTGCCCTTCTGGCCGGCGCGGTCGAGGATGATGTCGACCACCGGCTTGCCTGTCTTCGCATCGTCGGCGGCCAGCACCTTGGCGGTGATCTCGATCAGATAGGAGTTGAGCCGGCCCTTGTTCCAGCCGGCAAACACCTGTGCGATCTCCTTCGGCCCCATGCTCAAGCCGTCGCGCAAAATGCCGTAGATCTCGGCGATCATCTGCATGTCGGCATATTCGATGCCGTTATGGATGGTCTTGACGAAATGCCCGGCGCCATCGCTGCCAAGCCATGCCGCACAGGGCTCGTCCCTGAACTTGGCCGAAATGGCGGTCAGCACCTTTTCGACGCGTTTCCAGGACTCTTCCGTGCCGCCGACCATGATCGACGGTCCATGGCGCGCGCCTTCCTCGCCGCCGGACACTCCCATGCCGATGAAAGTGAGACCCGAATCGGAAAGTTCGGAGAAGCGCCGCATTGTGTCGCGGAAATTGGCGTTGCCGGCATCGATGACGATGTCGTTGGCCAACAGCACGCCGCGCAGTGCCGCGATCTGCTCATCGACCGGCTTGCCGGCCAGCACCATGATGATGATCGGCCGCGGCGGCCGGATGGCGGCGGCGAGTTCCTCCAGGCTGTAGCAGGGCACCACCATGTTCTTCAGCGCTCCGGCATTCTCGACGAAGGCGTCGGTGCGTGCCGCGGTGCGGTTGAAAACGGCTATGCGGTGCCCCTTCTCGGCGATGTTGAGCGCCAGGTTGGAGCCCATCGTGCCAAGGCCGATCAGGCCGATTTCGGCTTTTTCCATCGTTTCTTCCCTGCGTTGGATCTTTTGTTGAGACCGCGATTTTGTGGCGACGCCCATTCTCTCCGGATTCTTGCCGAGATGATTGACGGGCCTTCAACGCCGCGTCAACCGCACTCGCCGAATTGTGTTGCAGCTTGTCCTCACGGCCTGATGTCGATCGGCGCCTCGATCTTCACGATCTCAAAATCCGAGACGAGAATATCGAGTCGTGCCGTCCATCGGCCGGGAACCGGGACGACGAGATCGTCGACGCGCCAGGTGCCGTCGCCTGGCTTTGTCGCCTCGCGCTTGATCGGCTCGATGCCGGAGTCGGGTTTTGACAGCACCAGCGTCACTTGTTCAGCATCGAGCGGGCCGAAATCCCCGGTCATGATGACGATGGAGGCGGCAACCGGCCCAACATGGCCGGGTGTGATGCTGAGGTCGGCCATCGCCTTCGGCGTGTGGATATGCACCGAAGCCGGCTGCGCCGCTGCGATCGCCAGGGCGCGTGGCGGCGGCGTGAAGCGCCAGCCGGCGGCAACGCCGAAGATCGCCAGAACGATCAGCATCTCAATGCCGATCGAGCGGACCAGCCTCTTCTGTACTTCCGTCTCTCCCGCTTGCGCCGGACCAGTCAGCTTCCAGCGGTTGATGGCGGCCAGAGTAAACAGAAAGAACAGCAGCGCCAGCTTGACCAGCAGCAGCCGGCCATAGGCGGTCTCGAGCAAAGCTGCGGGCGCCTGCACCCGCAAGCACGGCCACGACGGGCAGTATCCCCAGGGAAAACCGACGCAGGAAAGGCGCGGCCTCGGCCGGCTTCCGCCGCATGGCGAGACCGAGCGGCGCCAGCGCCCCGGCCCAGAACGCGATGCCGGCGCCGTGCAGAAACACCATCGGCCGTGTCAGCCATTGCGGTTCGGCGGCACTCGCATGCCCGCTGGCGGCAAGGGCGGCACCGACACCGGCCAGGCCGGCCAGAGCAAACAGCTTTGCACCGCCGCGCGACCCGACCAGCGACAGCAGGCCGAGCCCGAGCGCCACCAGCGCAACCAGCACCGTCCAGCCGAAGCTGGTGGCGAGCCCGGCCTGCCAGACGCCTGGCTGCGCCAGCCGGGCGAGCGGTGCACCGAGCGCGTCCAGTCCCTGCAAGCCGAGCGACAACGGCGCCGCGACGAGGCCGCAAAGGATCGCGGCGATGACGAAGCGCCGGCCGGAACGCCCGCCTTTTGCCAGCCAGGCGATGGCAAAGGCGCCGCCGACGCCGAGAAACAGGCCGACATAGAGAAAGACCTTGCCGATCCAGATTGCCGACCTCAGGCCCCGGTCGACAGCTTCGGAGACGGCCGGCGCCGCACTCGGCGCGCCGATCGAAAACAGCACCGAGCCGCCGACCGGATGGCCATCGGCGGAGATCACCCGCCAGCTGAGCACATGCGTGCGGGATCCGAGCCTTTGCGGATTGTCGATGTCGAGCGTCTGGCCATTGAGCCGAAACGACGTCAGCGGAACCGGCGTTCCATCAGGCCGCACCAAGCTCAGCATCAGCGGTGACACCGGCTCGCTGAAGGTCAGCGAGAACTGCGCCGGGCTCTGCGCCAGCACGGCGCCGTCCGTCGGCTCGGTTGTGACGAGCGCCGCGTGGGCGAAGGCCTGACTTGGCGCGGCAATGGCGGCAAATAGAACGATCACAGCCAGCAGGCAGATCGCAAGTAGGCCGGTTGTGCAGACCGTTCGCAGCAGGGATGCATCACTCATGTCACGGCCACAAAACAGCGGCGCGCTCTTTCGAACAAAGCGCGCCGCCAAAAATCATTGCTTCGGCGAAAGCTTGAGGCCGGGCGCCGGATATTCCAGCGCGTCCTCATCCTGCCCGGCCGCTGGTATCTCGATCCAGCGTTCGGCGGCGCCGTCGCATTCCTGCACCACCGGGAAGTAGAGCGTTTGGCCTACCGGCAGATCCGCCGCCAGTGTTCCGCGGAAGACGAATTCGTCGTAGAATTCGTCCGGCAGGCTGCCGCCGCTCCAGTTGACTTCCTTGACGCCGCTGGACACCTCTTGACCATGGAGCTGATAGGATTTCTCGTATCTGCCGTTCTTGACCTGCAGCGTCCAGCCGGCTTTCGGCATCGGCTTCACTGATATCACTCCCTCCGGGATCTGCACGCGCACGGCGGTCGTCGCCTTGCCTTCACAGCCATGCGGCACGCGCAGGACGGCCTTGTAGGTCGAACCGACCGCCGCCTCCTGCGCTTCCAGGGTAATGTGGGCAAAGGCAGCACTTGTCCCCAGGACGAAAAACGCGCCGGCCGACAGAAGATAACTGTTCATGATGGTTCCTCGAGTTTGAATTGTGCGGATCTGGCCGGATCAATTGGCATGGTCGTGCATGCCGCCCATTTCGCCCATGCCTTCGACGGCGAACTCGACGGTCACCGTGCCGGCCTTTTCGAAGGTCAGCGTGGCGGGAAACGTCTCGCCTTGCTTGGGCTGCTGCTTCAACCCGACGAACATCAAGTGATAACCGCCGGGAGCCAGCGCGACCCTGTCGCCGGCCGGGATTTCGAGGCCGCCGCTGACCGGCCGCATGGTCATGACGCCGTCCTTGAGGCCCATTTCATGCAGTTCGGTCCTGTCCGACACATCGGACGAGATCGACAGCAGCCGATCCGGCGAACTGCCGGTGTTGGTGACGGTGAAGTAGCCGCCGGCCACTTTGGCGCCGGGTGGCGTGGCGCGCGACCAGGGATGCACGATCTCGAGGTCGCCAACCCTGAACTCATGCGCGAAAACGGCCTGGGCGCTGACGAACAGCAGGGCGAGGAGGAGTACGGTGACGCCGAGTCGCTCCTCGAAGCTGCGCAGGAAGCGGCTGGTGCGGCCGAGCCGCGCGCGAAAAGTGTGAGACATGATAGCTCCAGGAACTGAGAAATCGCGCCGTCGGCCGGTCGCGATCAGTTTCGATGTTGAACGAATTCGCCCGCGAAAAATTCCGCAAGGCGAAATGGGACGGATCAGGCCGTCACCGGAGGCGCGCGCGGATTCGACGGAGAGCGGTCGCGGGCAAAGTCGAGATACCTGAACGCCGGCAGCACAAACGCGGCGGTTTCGACGGAAAAATTGCCGGACACCGTGGCGGCAGCGGGCGGCGGCGCGTAGACAGCCGAAGCCGTGCCGCAGCCAAGCATGCAGCAAGCCGGCATGTGCTGCTGGTGCGGATCGCCGCCGGAACGCTGGGCAGCGCCCTCCTGGGTGCAGATGACGTTGCCGAAAGCGTCGTGTTGCGAAGCATCCGGCCCGATGCCAAAGGCGAATGCGCCAAGCACCGACTGGAGCACGAGCAAATAGGCCACGGCGAATGCCGCCGGCATGCTCCATCGTCTCCGCCGGATATTCAAAGACCTGCCTCTTCACGCAGCAACGGCAAGATATCTAGCACGCGGCCGGCGGTCGGAAAATCGCCAAATTACCACTGCGGCAACGCGGCGCTTTAATGCATGTCGCGCAAAAGCATGCCCTCGGGCCTGACCCGAGGGTGTGCAGCGGTTTTGCGATAATGACATGCATAAAACAACAACTTAAAAGCGCGTCGCAATGCGACGCGCTTTTACGCTCGCTACGGTTGCTGGCCTTCTGGAATCGACGTCAGCAGCGTGTGCCGCGCGGACTTCAGATGCTTGCGGCAGGCAGCGTCTACCTTGCCGAGATCGCGCGATTTGAGCGCTGCGATATAGGCCAGGTGTTCCGCGACCGCCACTTCGTTGCGCTCGCGCTCCTGCGCCTTGTTCCATTGATAGTGATAGTGGAAGATCATGGCGATGACGTCGTAGAAATCGACGATGAAGCGATTGTGCGACGCGCGGTGGATCAGCCGGTGAAAGCGCTCGTCGAGCTCCGAGAATTCGTTGAAGCGCGCGGCGATCTCGCGCGCCAGCAGGCGATGCTCGTCCTCCAGCAGGTCGAGGTCGGCCCACACCGGGCTGTCTTCCGGCAGGGCGGCGAAGGCGGCGGCCGAGCGCAGTTCGAACATCTCGCGGATTTCGGTCAATTCCAGCGCGAAGGCGCGGGTAAACCCTTTCAGCACCCAATGGCTGTTGCGGCGCTTCTCGATCAGCCCGAAGCGGGAGAAGCGGATCAGGAACTCGCGCACGCTGGTGGTGCCGACGCCGATCTCGCGCGCCAGCTCGAGTTCGTTGATCTGCATGCCGGGTTCAGCGCCGCCGGCAAGCAGCCGCCGCATGAAGGACCGCTCGATGATCTGCGACAGCGTGTCGGTTTCTTCCTCGGGGAAAAAATCGTCCTGACGCGGCACGCGCAACACCGTCTTGCTGCGCTTGTTCCAGGCGATCAGGCCCGTCTCTTCCATGCGCGCAAGGATGGTGCGGATGGTCGTGCGGCTGACACCAAGCAGGGCGCCCAATTCGGGCTCCGACGGCAGGCTTTTCGTTTCATCGAGCAGCCGCAAACCGCGATTGTAGGCGTCCTTATAGACGTTATTGCTCTTCGACATCCCTGCCCCATTGCGCGCCGGCGCTTGCGGCGGCCGGCTTGAAGCGCGATATGATAAAATGTCCTAGCGCAGCCCTCCCAAAAAGCGGAATCGCTTCTCGCAAGTCAGCCTTGGTCCCGGTGCTCGGTCCTCTCATAAGAACGCGCTACGTCGTCCTTAAAAAACAATTGACGCAAAACTGTTTTTTCACGATAAAAGACATTAACTGTTAATAGGCGCGTGTCAATCGCTTGCCGATCCCAGGAACACCCAGGAAACTGCCCGTGAACGCCGCAAACAGCATTCTTCTGTCCCCCGCCGACAATGTCGCGGTCGCCAATGGCCGCATCGAGATCGGCGCGGTGCTGCCGGGCGGCGCCGTTGCCACGGCGCTGATCGAACCCGGCCACAAGGTGGCGATCAAGCCGATTGCCGCCGGCGAGGCCGTGGTCAAATACGCCCAGGCGATCGGCCGCGCCACCCAGGATATTGCGCCCGGCGAGCATGTCCATTCGCACAATCTGGTCTTCGAGTCCGGGCGTTTGCCGGTGGTGCCGCCGAGCGAGGCCGTGCACGCCACAGAGGCCGACCGCGCCCGCACCTTCATGGGCTACCGCCGCGCCGACGGCCGTGCCGGCACGCGCAACTTCATCGGCATTCTCGCCAGCGTCAATTGCTCGGCCACCGTTTGCCACGCCATCGCCGACGAGGCGAACCGCACGCTGCTGCCCAGATATCCTGGCATTGACGGCTTCGTTCCCATCGTTCACGGCCAGGGCTGCGGCATGAGCGCCACCGGCGACGGCATGATGGTGCTGCATCGCACGCTTGCCGGCTATGCCCGCCATCCGAATTTCGGCGGCGTGCTGATGGTCGGTCTCGGCTGCGAGGTCAACCAGCTCACCCTCTATGGCCAGAAGGGCGTCGCCGCGGGAAAACGCCATTTCAACATCCAGGAAGCCGGCGGCTCGCGCAAATCTGTCGAGAAGGCGTTGGTGGTGCTGGCCGAGATCGCCGAGGAGGTCGGCAGGCTTGAGCGTGAGCGGATTCCGGTCAGCGAGATCGTCGTCGGCCTGCAATGCGGCGGCTCCGACGGCATGTCCGGCATCACTGCCAATCCGGCGCTGGGCGCCGCCGTCGACATCCTGGCCGGCGTCGGCGGCATCGGCATCCTCTCCGAGACGACGGAAATCTACGGCGCCGAGCATCTGCTGGCCTATCGTGCGGCGACCCCGGAGATCGCCGCCAAGCTCGACGGCTATGTAAAATGGTGGGAAGACCATGTTGCCAAGCATGGCGCCTCCATCGACAACAATCCGTCGCCAGGCAACAAGCGCGGCGGCCTGACCACCATTTTGGAGAAGTCGCTTGGCGCCGTTGCCAAGGGCGGCCAAACGCCACTCAACGGCGTCTTCGGCTATGCCGAAAAGGTCAGCGGCCACGGCTTGGTGTTCATGGACACGCCCGGCTACGATCCGGTTTCCGCCACCGGCCAGGTGGCAGGCGGCGCCAACGTCATCGTCTTCACCACCGGCCGCGGTTCCTGCTTCGGCTGCCGGCCGACACCGTCGATCAAGGTGGCCAGCAACTCGACCATGTACCACACAATGGAAGAGGACATGGACGTGAATTGCGGTGTCATCGCCTCGGGCGAAAAGACCATTGCCGGCATGGGCCGCGAGATTTTCGAGCTGATCGTCGAGACGGCTTCCGGCCGCAAGACCAAGAGCGAGGAGTTCGGCTACGGCGACAACGAGTTCGTGCCCTGGCACCTCGGCGCAACCCTCTAGCCATTAACCGACTTAAGACATAGACGGGCCAGGCAAATGGCCGGTGGGAGGCTTTGCATGAAAAAACGCCGTGTCGGCAGCACCGGGCTGGAAATAACCGAGGTCAGCTTCGGCGGCGCGGCGGTCGGCGGGCTCTACCGAGCCTGCCCGCGCGAGACGGCGATGCAGACGCTGCAGGTCGCCTGGGATGCCGGCTTGCGCTATTTCGATACCGCGCCCTTCTACGGCTTCGGCCTTTCGGAACGCCGCTTCGGCGATTTCCTGCGCGACAAGCCGCGGGACTCCTACGTGCTGTCGACCAAGGTCGGGCGCCTGTTGCGGCCGGTGCCGGAAGACCGGATTCCGGACCATTCCTATGTCGATCCGCTACCCTTTGCGCCCGACTACGACTATTCCTACGACGGCATCATGCGCTCGGTCGAGTTCAGCTATGCGCGGCTTGGCCTCAATCGAATCGACATCCTGTTCATTCACGACATCGGCGTCTATACGCATGGCGTCGAGAAAACGAAGCTGCATTTCCGTCAGTTTATGGATGGCGGGCTGAAGGCGCTGGAAGAGCTGAAGTCGTCCAGGGTCATTTCCGCCTACGGCCTTGGCGTCAACGAGGTGCAGATCTGTCTCGATGTGCTGCGCCAGGCGCCGCTCGACTGCATCCTGCTGGCCAGCCGCTATTCGCTGCTCGACCGCACCGCCGAAGCCGAACTGCTGCCGCTTTGCCGGCAACGGCAGACATCGCTGATCATCGGCGGCGTCTTCAATTCCGGCATCCTGGCAACGGGCCGGGTGCCGGGTGCGCATTTCGACTACCTGCCGGCCACCGAGGACATTCTCGACCGCGTCGGCGCCATGGAAAAAATCGCCGCCGAGGGCGGCTACCCGCTTGCCGCGGCGGCGTTCCAGTTCCCGCTGCACGAGCCTGTGGTGGCTTCTGTGCTGACGGGCACCGCCAAACCGGCCAATCTGGAACGAAATCTGCAACTGCTCGACATCCGGGTGCCCGAAACAGAATTCGCCAAATATGGTCCCTACACGGTCGTTCAGAAGCTCGGCTGATGCGCTGCGGCCTCGCCGGTTGAACGGCGGACGGTGCGATCAGGAGGCGCCCCACACCTTACGCCACAAAAAGAACGAATATTCCATATTGACTGGCAGATGGAATTAATATTCCATACCTTTTCGGGGAGGGGGTTTGGCAATGAGGATCGGCACTCCCTTCCGGTCGAGGCATAGGCAGGACGACACGAAACACCGCTTGCGTCGACCGGACCGATGCATTATCAAAATCCGGCAAATGTTTTTTATTGATAAAGTTCCGTTTGGGCAACGCCTATCCAAACCGAGCTTCCGCTACGTTCACCGGGCGACCTAGGGAGGAAGTCTAATGAAATTCGTGACCAGCATTCTCAACCGCCGCGCATTCGTGGCGCTCGCCGCCGCCTCGATGCTTGCCGGCGTGATGCATTCGGCGCCGGCTTCGGCGGCGGACGTAACCATTCCGATCATCGTCAAGGACACCACCTCTTTCTACTGGCAGATCGTCCTGGCCGGCGCCCGCAAGGCCGGCAAGGACCTCGGCGTCAACGTGCCTGAGCTTGGCGCCCAGGCCGAGACCGACGTCAACGGCCAGATCTCGATCCTCGAAAACGCCGTCGCCGGCAGCCCGGCTGCCGTCGTCATCGCACCGACCGAGGCCAAGGCGCTCGGCAAGCCGATCGACGAGGCAGCCACCAACGTCAAGATCATCGGCATCGATTCCGGCGCCGACTCCAAGGCCTTCACCTCGTTCCTGACCACAGACAATATCCAGGGCGGCCGCGTCGCTGCTGACGGGCTGGCGGCCGCGATCGGCGAAGCCAATGGCGGCAAAATCAAGGGCGACGTCGCCCTGATCACCGCGCTTCCCGGCGCAGGCTCGCTCGAGCAGCGCGCCCAGGGCTTCAAGGAACAGCTTGCCGCCAAATATCCCGGCCTCAAGCTCATTGCCGACAAATACGCCGACGGCCAGGCCACCACCGGCCTCAACATCGCGACCGACCTGATCACCGCCAACCCGAACCTCAAGGGCATCTTCGCCTCCAACCTGATCATGGCGCAGGGCGTCGGTCAGGCGATCGCCGAGAACAGCCTGGCCGGCAAGGTCGGGTTGGTCGGCTTCGACAGCGATGAGAAGCTGATCAAGTTCCTCAACGACGGCGTCATTTCGGCTCTCGTCGTCCAGGATCCGTACCGGATGGGCTATGACGGCATCAAGACGGCGCTCGCCGCCTCGAAAGGCGAGAAGGTCGAGGCCAATGTCGACACCGGCGCCAACCTCGTCACCAAGGCCAACATGAAAGAACCCAAGATCGACGCGTTGCTCAATCCGAAGCTCGACTGAGCATCGCCACAGGCGCATTGTTTCCGGGGCTTTTGTCCCGGAAACAACCCACACTCGCGCCAATCGTGAGGCCAATCTGGGAGGCCAATCTGGGAGGATTGTCATGACGTCGACGGCGCAGGAACTGCATCCGGCCCCAACGCTGGAACCGGGCAGGACGATCCTCGAACTCAAGGGCTTGGAGAAGCGATATCCCGGCACGCACGCGCTGAAGCCGGTTAGCCTCGCCTTCAAGGCCAGCGAAATCCACGCCATTGTCGGCGAGAACGGTGCCGGCAAATCCACCCTGATCAAGCTTTTGACCGGCGTCATGCCGCGCACCTCCGGCGATGTCATCTGGGAGGGCAAGCCGGCAGCGCTGGCGACGCCGCATGAGGCGATGGCGCTCGGCATCAATGCCGTGCATCAGGAGGTCGTTCTGTGCCGCCATCTCACTGTCGCGGCCAACATGTTCCTCGGCGAGGAGGATTCCCGCTTCGGCATCCTGCAGCAGCGGGCCATGGTCAGGGAAGCGCAGAAGATCATCGACGATCTCGGCTTCGATTTGCCGGCGCATGTCGTGCTGGGTGACCTGACCATAGGCCAGCAGCAGCTGATCGCCGCCGCCCGCGCCACCGTGCGCGGCACCAAGTTCCTGATCTTCGACGAACCGACTGCCTATCTCACCCGCAAGGAAGCCGACCAGCTGTTCACGCTGATCCGCCGGCTGAAGGGCGAAGGCGTCACCATCATCTACATCAGCCACCGCATGGAAGAGGTGTTCGAGCTCGCCGACCGCGTCTCGGTGCTGCGCGACGGCACGCTTGTCGGCACCAGGAACATCGCCGAGACCAACGACGCCGAGCTGGTCAAGATGATGATCAACCGCTCGATCGAGCAAGTCTATCACAAGGAGCATTTTACCCCGGGCGCGACGCTCCTCGAAGCCAGAAATCTTTCCGGCAAGGGCTTCGAAAATGTCTCGATGACGGTCCGTGCCGGAGAAATCGTCGGGCTCTACGGCCTGATCGGCGCCGGGCGCAGCGAGTTCGTCACCACGCTCTACGGCCGTCACCGCAAGTCGGCCGGCCAGATCCTCTGGGAGGGCAAGGAGGTTCAGGTCAACTCCGAGCATGACGCTATCAGGCTCGGCATGGCTCTGGCGCCGGAAAGCCGCCGCGACCAGGGCCTCTGCCTCAACCTGCCGGTTGGCCTCAATCTCAATCTGCCGATCTACAAGCGCATCTCCAGCAATCTGCTGATCTCCAGCGCACAGGAGAAGACTGAGGCGGATCGCCAGATCGCCAATCTCAGGATCAAGACGCCGACGCGCAACGCGCTGGCCTCCAGCCTGTCCGGCGGCAACCAGCAGAAGATCGTCATCGGCAAGTGGCTAGCGCACGGCGCCAAGCTGTTCATCTTCGACGAGCCGACAGTCGGCGTCGATGTCGGCACCAAGGCCGAGATCTACCGCCTGTTCAGCGAACTGTTGTCCAATGGCGCCGGCATCATCCTGATCTCGTCTTATCTGCCCGAGGTCTATGAACTGGCCGACACGCTGCATGTGTTCCGGCGCGGCAAACTGGTGGCCACTCATGGTTTCCACACTGCCGACCATGAGGAGATCCTCACCCAGGCGCTGGCCGAGAAACAAGAAAAACCGGGAGGACAGATATGAGCACCGAGGCGATCCCGGCCGAAAGGCCGAAACGCAACTACAACGCGCTGTTCGGGCTGACGCTGCTGGCGCTGCTGGTTCTTTTGTGGGTCATCCTGTCGGTGGCGACGCCGAGCTTCGCCTCCGCCAACAACATCTCGAACCTGCTGCGGCAAGGTTCGATGATCGCCATCCTGGCAGTCGGCCAGACATTCGTCATCATCACCGGCGGCATCGACCTTTCCGTCGGCGCCGTCGTTGGCTTCGCCACCGTCATCGTGGCGATGCTGATCAATGCCGGCGTGCCGATCTACCTCGCCATCCTGATCACCTTGCTGGTCGGCGTCGCCATCGGCCTGTTCCACGGCTTTGGCATCGTCAAGATGGGCCTGCCGCCCTTCATCATCACGCTGGCGACGCTGACCTCGCTGCGCGGCATCGGCCTTTTGATGACCAACGGCAACTCGATCTCGATCAACAACGACGCCTTCCAGCTGTTTTCGCGCAGTTCGTTCCTCGGCGTCCCCAATCTGTTCTGGATGGTGATCCTGGTCGGCATCCCGGCATATGTCTTCCTGCATCACAGCCGCTGGGGCCGGTATCTGTTCTCGGTCGGCTCCAACGCCGAGGCATCGCGTCTGTCCGGCGTCAACGTCCAAAGCACCATCTACATGGCCTATACGCTGTCGGGCCTCTGTGCGGCTTTTGTCGGCGTGCTGCTTGCCTCGCGCATCGGCATCGGCAATCCGACGCAGGCCGAGGGCTGGGAATTGCAGGCGATCGCCTCGTCGGTGATCGGCGGCACCTCATTGTTCGGCGCCGTCGGCTCGGTGCACGGACCGCTGCTCGGCGCCTTCATCCTCGCCACCATCAACAACGGCGCCAATCTCTTGAACGTCAATGCCTTCTGGCAGCGCATCATTACCGGCGTGCTGATCATCGTCATCGTCTATTTCGACGGCCTGCGCCGCCGCGGCAAGTAGACCATCTTAACAACCGCCGGCCCGGCGATCGGGCCGGCGGTGCCATGAACCGACTGGATCAAAGCATGAAAGCCGTCATCTGCCGTTCGCCCGGCGATCTTGTTGTGGAAGACCGCCCGGCGCCGAGCGCACCACCGCCGGGCTGGGCGCTGGTCGCGGTCAGTCATGTCGGCATCTGCGGCACCGACTATCACATCTTCGAGGGCAAGCATCCGTTCCTCGCCTATCCCCGCATCATGGGTCACGAGGTCTCCGGCACCGTGATCGAGGCCGGCGAAGGCGTCGTCCTGGCCGTCGGCGGCCCGGTGATCATCAACCCGTATCTCGCTTGCGGCAAATGCATCGCCTGCCGTCAAGGCAAGCCGAATTGCTGCGTCAGGATCGAGGTGCTCGGCGTCCACTGCGACGGCGCCATGTGCGAACGGATCCTGGTGCCGGCGCAAAATCTTTATCCGGCAAACGGCCTGTCGCTGGCCGATGCCGCCGCCGTCGAATTCCTGGCGATCGGGGCGCATGCCGTGCGGCGCTCGCTGGCTGCCCCCGGCGCGCGCACGCTGGTCATCGGTGCCGGGCCGATCGGCCTCGGCACGGCGCTGTTTGCCCGCATCGCCGGTCTCGACGTGACGCTGCTCGACATGAGTGCCGAGAGGCTGGGTTTTGCCGCAAGCGAACTCGGCTTCGCCACCCTCGATGGTTCACGGCAGTCTGCGACCGATCTGGTGCGGGAGGCGACCGGCGGCGAAGGTTTTGACGTGATTTTCGATGCCACCGGCAGCACCCAGTCCGTCCAGTCAGCCTTCGCCCATGTCGCGCATGGCGGGACGCTGGTCCTGGTCAGCGTCGTCAAGGACGACATCGTCTTTTCCGATCCTGAATTCCACAAGCGCGAGATGACGCTGATCGGCAGCCGCAACGCTCTGCGCGTCGACTTCGACCATGTCGCTGCCTCGATCCGCGATGGTGCTGTGCCGCTGGCAAAGCTCGTCACCCATCGCACGACGCTTGGCGAGACGCCGCGCGACCTCGCCCGTTGGGCGCATGCGAAATCCGGACTGATCAAGGCCGTCATCCAGGTCGGATGAACCGGACTTAAAGCGCCGATATCTTGAGCTCGACCCGCTCAGCCGGAAACCGGGTTTCGGCGAACTGGATCGGCTGGCCGTCCGGCGTGACGTTGACGGCGACCGTGACCAGCACGATGGCGCCGGGCTGCAGATTAAGATCGGCAAGGTCTGCGGCGTCCGCGTGGCGGGCCGACAACACCGTCGATTGCCTGAGATAGTCACCGATGCCGAAACGCTGGAATGAGGCGGTCACCGATCCGGTTTCGGCCATGGCGGCATCGATGCCGGCGAAGCGTCCCGCGTCGAACCAGCCGGTGGCACGCGAGACCGGTTGCCCATCGGCTTCGCCGCGGGTCTCGAGGCGTATTACAACAGAACCCCTGGCAAGCCCCAGACCTTCGGCGACGCGCCGACTGGCCGGCTCGACCGCCGATTCGAGCAGCACGCTGCGACGCTCCGACGCCTGCCCTTGCAGGCCCTCCGAAAAACGGGTGCGCGCTCCGATCGGATAGGACAGGCGCTTGCGCGACAGCACAAAAGTGCCGCGCCCCTGTTCGGCCCTGAGCACGCCATCCTGCACCAGCGCGGCGATGGCGCTGCGCACCGTATGGCGGTTGACGCCATAGCGCTCGGCCAGTGCAACTTCCGGTGGCAGCGCAGCATTCTCGGCAAAGTCGCCGACGGCGATCGACTGCAAGATCTGGTCGGCGATCTGCCGCCACAGCGAGACGCCGCTGCGCCGCTCTATGCTGCCGGCAATCTGCTGCCCGATCATTTCTTGCCCCAATCTTTTTGCCCATGTCACGCACACGTCATGGACACGCATTAGAAAATAGATATAATTTGTATAGTTGTCTATATCAATCGACAAATTTTCGATGCAAGGGAATGTTAACCATGCGAGGACAGGAAGCGCGCGATCAGGCCGAGCGCAAGACCGTCATGGCAACGCTGGCGCAATCGACCGGCGACGATATCGTCCGCCTGTGGAACGAAGCCGGCCTGCCTTCTGAGGCGGAACTCCTGCGCGGCCCCGAGACCGGCCTGGTCACCGTGCGCGGCCGCATCGGCGGCGGCGGCGCGCCGTTCAACGTTGGCGAGGCGACGGTCACCCGCGCCACCGTTCGGCTCGCCTCCGGACAGGTCGGCCACTGCTACGCGCTGGGCCGTGACAAGCAGAAAGCAAAACTGGCGGCTATCGCCGACGCGCTCTGGCAGGACCCTGCCATGCGCCGCGAGGTCGAGACCAAACTCATTGCACCGCTGCAGGCCGCACTGGCCAGCGCACGTGAACGGCGGCGCGCCGAGACGGCGGCAACCAAGGTCGATTTCTTCACCATGGTACGCGGAGAAGACTGATGGGCATCGCAACGGAAGCGATCGAGGGCGGCTTTGCCGATCCGGTGTTCGACGCCCAGACGGTGTTCCGCGCCGTGATGGACGCAATGGCGCGGCCGGGCACCCTGCAGCCCCTGCCGGTCTTTGCCCGCCCGCCAGCGCCGCTGTCGGCCATTGCAGGCGCCATCGCGCTGGCGCTGTGCGACAACGACACGCTGCTCTGGCTCGACCCCGCCTTGCAGGCTCCAGCGACGGTGAGATCCTGGCTCGGCTTCCACAGCGGCGCGGCACTGGCCCACACGCCAGCCGATGCGCATTTCGCGCTGATCGCCACGCCGGCCGAGATGATGGCGCTCGACGGCTTCTCACAAGGCACACAGGACTATCCCGACCGCTCGACGACGCTGATCCTGCAGGTGAGCGATCTCGTCTCAGGCGCCCCGCTGCTGCTCGAAGGTCCTGGCATCGAAACAACCGTGACAATCGCGCCGGCGCAGATGCCGCGCCACTTCGTCGAACAATGGAAGCAGAACAATCAGCGTTTTCCGCGTGGTGTCGACATTATCCTCGCCACCCCGGAAGGCGTTGCCTGCCTGCCGCGCACGACGCGCATCAAGACGATGGAGGCGTGATATGTATGTCGCGGTAAAAGGCGGTGAAGCGGCCATTGCCAACGCCCACGCCCTGCTCGCCGACCGCCGCCGCGGCGACCGTTCCGTGCCGGCGCTTCGCCTCGACCAGATCGTCGAGCAGCTGGCGCTCGGCGTCGACCGGGTGATGAGCGAAGGTTCGCTCTACGACCGTGAATTGGCGGCGCTGGCCATCGTTCAGGCGCGCGGCGACATGATCGAGGCGATCTTCCTGGTCCGCGCCTATCGCACCACGCTGCCGCGCTTCGGCTACACCAGGGCGATCGACACCGGCGCGATGCTGGTCGAGCGGCGCGTATCGGCGACCTACAAGGATCTTCCCGGCGGCCAGTTGCTCGGCCCGACCTTCGACTACACGCACAGGTTGCTCGATCCCGAGCTTGCCGCCGGCGGCGATGTCGCCGAGCCGCTGCAGCGCGCCAGCGACGCGGACGCCATGCCGCGTGTCTCCGCCATCCTCGCCCGCGAAGGCCTGATCGAACCCGACGGCGACATGCCGCAGGACCATATCCCCGGCGACATCACCCGCGAGCCGCTGGAATTTCCGATGGCGCGCGACATCCGCCTGCAGGCGCTGTCACGCGGCGACGAGGGTTTTTTGCTGGCGCTCGGCTATTCCACCCAGCGCGGCTATGCCCGCAACCATCCGTTCGTCGGCGAGGTTCGCATCGGCGAGGTCGAGCTGGAACTCGACGTGCCGGAGCTGCCATTCGCCGTACCGCTCGGTTCTGCGCGTGTCACCGAGTGCCAGATGGTCAACCAGTTCAAGGGCTCGGCCAAGGCGCCGCCGCAATTCACCCGCGGCTACGGCCTCGTCTTCGGCCAGAGCGAGCGCAAGGCGATGGCCATGGCGCTATGCGACCGCGCGCTTCGTGCAACCGAATTCGGCGAAGACGTCGTCGCCGCGGCCCAGGACGAGGAGTTCGTCATCTCGCACTCCGACAATGTCCAGGCGACCGGCTTCGTCGAGCACCTCAAGCTGCCGCACTATGTCGACTTCCAGGCCGAGCTCGATCTGGTGCGCCGCATGCGCGCCGAGCATGACGCCCGCGAGAACGGCGGCAAGATGGAAGAAAAAAGGGAGGCCGCGGAATGACCGCACAACCGACCGATATCGCCACCTACAACTTCGCCTATCTCGACGAGCAGACCAAGCGGATGATCCGCCGCGCGATCCTCAAGGGCATCGCCATTCCCGGTTATCAGGTGCCGTTCGCCTCGCGCGAAATGCCGATGCCCTATGGCTGGGGCACCGGCGGCGTCCAGGTCACCGCCTCGATCATCGGCCCCGACGATGTGCTGAAGGTCATCGACCAGGGCGCCGACGACACCACCAATGCCGTCTCGATCCGCGCCTTCTTCAGGAAGGTCGCCAATGTCGCCGTCACCACCGAGACGGCCAAGGCGACCATCATCCAGACCCGTCACCGCATTCCCGAACATCCGCTGACATCGGGCCAGGTGCTGGTCTATCAGGTGCCGATCCCCGAGCCGCTGCGCTTCCTCGAACCGCGCGAGACGGAAACGCGGAAAATGCATGCGCTGGAGGAATACGGCCTCATGCATGTAAAACTCTACGAAGACATCGCCAGGCACGGCCGCATCGCCACCACCTACGCCTACCCGGTCAAGGTCGAGGGTCGCTATGTGATGGACCCGTCGCCGACGCCGAAGTTCGATAACCCGAAAATGCACCGTTCACCGGCTCTGCAGCTGTTTGGCGCCGGCCGCGAAAAGCGCATCTATGCGCTGCCGCCTTTCACCGACGTGATCAGCCTCGACTTCGAGGACCATCCGTTCGAGGTGCAGACCTTCGACCAGCCCTGCGCACTGTGCGCAGCCGAGAACGTCTATCTCGACGAGGTCATCCTCGACGACCATGGTGGCCACATGTTCGTCTGCTCCGATACCGACCATTGCGAGAAACGGCGCGAGCGAGGCCATCGCGGCCACCTTGCGCCCGAGACGATGGAGCCAGCGCAATGAGCGACGAGCCGCTGCTGCGCGTTTCAGCGCTGTCAAAATTCTACGGCTCGCGCATTGGTTGCGAAAACGTCAGCTTCGACCTTTGGCCGGGCGAGGTGCTGGCTGTGGTCGGCGAATCCGGATCCGGCAAGACGACGCTGCTCAACTGCCTGTCGACCAGATTGCTGCCGAGCTCCGGCACCGCCAGTTACCGCATGCGCGACGGCCAGTTCCGCGAGCTTTACCGCATGAGCGAGGCCGAGCGCCGCTTCCTGATGCGCACCGACTGGGGTTTTGTCCACCAGAATCCCACCGACGGGCTGCGCATGACGGTGTCGGCCGGCGCCAATGTCGGCGAGCGGCTGATGGCGGTCGGCGACCGCCACTATGGCAATATCCGCGCCACCGCCGTCGACTGGCTGTCGCGCGTCGAGATCGACGAGGACCGTATCGACGACGAACCACGCGCCTTTTCCGGCGGCATGCGCCAGCGCCTGCAGATCGCCCGCAACCTCGTCACCGGGCCGCGGCTGGTGTTCATGGACGAGCCGACCGGCGGCCTCGACGTTTCGGTGCAGGCGCGCCTGCTCGACCTGTTGCGCGGCCTGGTCACCGATCTCGGCCTGGCGGCCATCGTCGTCACCCACGACCTTGCGGTGGCGCGTCTGCTGTCGCAACGCATGATGGTGATGAAGGACGGCCGCGTCGTCGAAAGCGGCCTCACCGACCGCGTGCTCGATGATCCGCGCGCGCCCTACACCCAGCTACTCGTTTCTTCGATCCTGCAGGTGTAACCATGGCAACCCCGCTCGTCGTCGCCGATGTCGCCAAGAGCTTCACCATGCATCTGCGTGACGGCATCAAACTGCCTGTCGTCGCCGGCGTGTCGTTCTCGATCAGGAGCGGCGAATGTGCCGTGCTCGGCGGCCCCTCCGGCGCCGGCAAGAGCTCGATCCTGAAGATGCTCTACGGCAATTATGCCGTCGACGCAGGCCAGATCATCGTCCAGCACGAGGACGGGCTCATCGATCTGGCGACGGCCAGCCCACGCACCGTGCTTGCCGTGCGCCGCCTCACGATCGGCTATGTCAGCCAGTTCCTGCGCACCGTGCCGCGCGTCTCGGCGCTGGATGTCGTCGCCGAACCGCTGGTCGAGCGCGGCGAGGACCGTGAGGTCGCGCGCAACAAGGCACGCGCCTTGCTGGCGCAACTCAACCTGCCGGAAAAGCTCTGGATGCTGCCGCCGGCGACCTTTTCCGGCGGCGAGCAGCAGCGCGTCAACATCGCGCGCGGCTTCATAACCGAGCACCCGATCCTGCTGCTCGACGAACCGACCGCTTCGCTCGACGCCAGCAACCGCGACGTGGTGATTGCGCTGATCGCGGCCAAGAAGGCGGCCAGCGTCGCCCTGCTTGGCATCTTCCACGACCACGACGTGCGCGAGGCAGTGGCCGACCGCGTCATCGACGTGACCGCTTTTGCCGCCGGGAAAATCGCCGCGTGACCCGAAAACTGTCGGAAACGCCGCTTGTCCACGAGACAGCGGAAGTCGACAACTCGACGCTCGGCCGCTGGACCGAGATCGCCGAAGGCTGCCGGCTTTCGGAAAGTACGGTCGGCGACTATTCCTACATGATGCAGGACTGCAGTGCCTGGTGCGCGACGATCGGCAAATTCGCCAACATCGCCGCCAGCGTGCGCATCAACGCCACCAACCATCCGACCTGGCGGCCGACGCTGCACCATTTCACCTATCGCGCCTCGGACTATTGGGACGACGCCGAGCACGAGAGCGAATTTTTCGCGCAGCGCCGCGCCAAACGGGTCACCATCGGCCACGACACCTGGCTTGGCCACGGCTCGACCATCCTGCCCGGCGTCAGCGTCGGCGATGGCGCAGCGGTCGGCGCCGGCGCCGTGGTGTCGAAGGACGTCGCGCCCTACACCATTGTCGGCGGCGTGCCGGCCAAACCGATCCGCGAACGCTTCGACCGCCGTACGGCGGAACGCTTTCAGGCACTCGCCTGGTGGGATTGGGACCATGCCCGCCTGCGCGCCGCGCTCGACGATTTTCGCGCGCTTTCGGCGGAAGCATTTCTGGAAAAATACGGCGGTTAGTGAATGGTCAATAGTGAATGGCGGCAGGGAAGCCGTTCTTATCACCATTCACCATTCACCATTCACCATTCACCATTCACCATTCACCATTCACCATTCACCATTCACCATTCACCATTCACTTGATCGAACTGCGGCCGCCGGCTCGCCCCCTTCCAGGCTGTGGACAGTAACAAATCTGACATCAATCCGACACCGCGGCTTCACGCGGCTGCGCTAGCCAAGGTTAACAGACCTTCGAAACGCGACTGGACTGGAACTTGCCTATGTCAGCAACCGCAGCCACGCTCGAAATCCGCGGCGTCACCCGTCGGTTTGGCAGGAACACCGCCGTCAGCAATGTCGAGATCTCGATCCCGCACGGCCAGATGGTCGGCATCATCGGCCGCTCCGGGGCCGGAAAGTCGACGCTTTTGCGGATGATCAACCGCCTCATCGATCCCAGCCAGGGCTCGATCTTCTTTGACGGCGCCGAAGTCTCCAGCCTGCGCGGCTCGCTGCTCAGGCGCTGGCAGCGCGATTGCGCCATGATCTTTCAGCAATTCAACCTGGTGCCGCGCCTTGACGTTTTGACCAATGTGCTGCTCGGGCGGCTCAATCACCGCTCGACCCTTGTCAATCTGCTCGGTGTCTTCTCCCGCGAGGAACGGGCCGAGGCAATCGCCGCGCTCGAACGTCTCGACATCGCCCGCACGGCTCTGCAGCCAGCCGGCACCTTGTCCGGTGGCCAGCAGCAGCGCGTTGCGATTGCCCGCGCCATGATGCAGCAGCCGAAAGTCATCCTCGCCGACGAGCCGATCGCCTCGCTCGACCCGCTCAACGCCAAGGTGGTGATGGATTCGCTGCAGGACATCAATCTGCGCGAGGGCCTCACCGTCGTCACCAATCTGCACACGCTGGATACCGCGCGCACCTATTGCAACCGCATCATCGGCATGGCCGCCGGCAAGGTGGTGTTCGACGGCCCGCCCGAAGACCTCAATCGGGAGGCCGTGCGCATGGTCTATGGCGCCAACAGCAATGGCGGTGAAATCTCCGAGGCGATCACCTCGACCAGCGTTGCCATCAAGCAAAAGATCGCCGCATCCGCCGGACCGCTCGAGCCGGCATTTCCCGGCTATTAGCTCCAAGATCCCGGCCAGTGGATACCGGTATACGAGTATACGAAAGCAGACGACGACAGAGCGCCCGGACCGCCAGTCCGCATCAAGGCCGGCGTAAAACGCTTCCGGCGCGACGCCGGAACCAACAGGAGAGACGCGAAATGTTTAGAAAAATACTTTTCGGTGCCGTTTCCATCTTCGCCATGGCGGTGGGCGCGGTTCAGGCACAGGACCTGAAGGAATTCCGCGTCGGCATTCTGGGCGGCGAGAACGAAGCCGACCGCCTGCGCAACTACCAGTGCTTCGCCGACCACATCAAGCAAGTCCTCGGCGTCGAAAAAGTTTCGCTGTTCCCGGCCGCTGACTACGACGGCGTCATCCAGGGCCTGCTCGGCGGCACGCTCGACTTTGCCGAGCTCGGCGCTTCCGCCTACGCCAAGGTCTATCTCGAAAACAAGGACGCGGTTCAACCGATCCTGACGACGATCCAGACCGACGGCTCGACCGGCTACCGTGCGGTCATGGTCGCGCGTGCTGATTCCGGCATCAAGACGCTCGCCGACATGAAGGGCAAGAAACTCGGTTTCGCCGATCCCGATTCGACTTCTGGTTACCTGATCCCGGTCACGTCACTGCCCAAGGACATCGGCATGGATGTGAAGAGCTACTTCGCGTCGACCGGTTTCGGCGGCGGCCATGAACAGCTTGTCCTTGAAGTCCTCAAGGGCACGTTCGATGCCGGCACCACCTGGGCTTCCGGCGTCGGCGACTTCAACGACGGCTACAGCTCGGGCAATCTGCGCAAGATGGTCGACAAGGGCGTCCTCAAGATGGATGACCTTGTCGAACTGTGGCAGTCGCCGCTGATCCCGAACGGCCCGCTGGTCTTGCGTACGTCGATCGACGCCGGCGCCAAGCAGAAGATCACCGATTTCCTGACCAAGCTTCCGGAAACCGATCCGGCCTGTTTCTCGGCGATTCAAGGCGGCGATTACAAGGGCTATTCGCCGGTTACCCCGGAATTCTACCAGCCGATCATCGACGCCCGTAAGGCGAAGATCGGCTCGTAAAGCAAACTGCCAAAACGCCGCCGGAGCCATGTGCTGCCGGCGGCGTTGCCGCATCCGGGGCCGGGGATCTATCGATGAGTGCGACCGACGTTTACCGCGCGCCCGCGCTTTCACCCGAGGCAGCCACCGTCGAGCGGCACTGGCGCGACCTCGCCGCCCGCCGGCGCCTTTACACGATCGGCGGCCTGGTTTTCCTGTTTCTTGCACTCTCTGGCTCGCTCTGGTTCGCCAACGAAACCAACGCCGGAAAGTTCTTCGATCGCCTTCCCTATGTCGCCGACTTTTTCGCCGAGTTGAAGCCACGCGACTGGTTCGACCCGGCGCGCGCGCTGTTCGACCTACCGTCCCCCTATGACGACGGCAGCCTCAAGTTCGACTACCCGGAGGGCCGGGTCTACCTGACCCAGAGCATCTACATTCCGGAGTATTTCCACCGGATGGTCGAGACGCTGAACATCGCCCTGTTTTCGACGCTGGTGGGCGCCACGTTCGGTTTCCTGCTCTGCTTCTTCGCTGCAGGCAATATCACGGCCAGCCGCTGGCTCCGTTTCTTCACGCGCCGCTTCCTTGAAATTGTCCGCGCCTTTCCGGAAATTGTCATTGCGGGCTTTTTTCTGGCGATTTTCTCATTAGGACCAATTCCTGCGATCATTGCGGTCAGCATCCATACCGTCGGCGCGCTCGGAAAAATGTTCTTCGAAGTCGTCGAAAATGCCGACATGAAGCCTGAAGAAGGCTTGCGGGCCGTAGGCGCCAATTGGGTCGAACGGGTGTGGTTCGGCATCGTGCCTCAGGTCCTGCCCAACTTCATCAGCTATTTCCTGCTCCGCTTCGAGATCAATGTGCGCGCTTCGACCATACTTGGCGCCGTCGGCGCCGGCGGCATCGGCGAATCCCTGCGTCTTTCGATCGGCCGAGGCCATGAGGCCAAGACCATCGCCATCGTCTTTCTGCTGTTCTGCACGATTGTCGCCGTCGACCAGTTTTCAGCATGGCTGAGACACCGTCTTGTCGGCCGGCAGGCGTTCGCATACGGGCGCGGAGAGTAGTGCAATGAATGCTGAGGCCATCAACGACATCGCCGCTCGCCATCCGGACGCGTTCCGGCGCTCGCTGTGGAAACGCTACGCCACTCCGATCGGCATCCTTCTTTGCATTCTCTACACCTTCTATTGTTCGTGGTTCTTCTCCGTCACCAGCGTTCTCGAAAAGGCGAACTGGAACCTTGCCGGCGCGTATCTCGCCGACTGGGTGTCTTACGAAATCCGGCCCGACATCGAATTCAAGGACAATCATCTGACAATCGACTACTCCCGCTTCTCCAAGCTGGGATCCAATCCAGATCCCGACTGGGTGGCCAAGCAGATGGCCGTCATCGAGCGGCCAGGTCGAGGCAGCGCCGGCGCCGGCGATCGCAACCAACAAGTCGTCGCAGGATTCGTTCATGGCGCCTGGTGCGCCAACTGCCGAGAACCCAGCCGCCGCGTCGGGCCAATCCGCTCTGCGGTGCCTGAAACGGTGCGCGAAAACGCCGTCGTGGCGGCGACCGTCACCCTTGGCAATGGCCAGATCGCCGTCACGCCAAACCTCGTCACCGTGACGCGCGGCGCCGAAAGCGTCGTCTTTGACATCGCCAAGGGCAGTTCTGTCACGCCGCGCACACCGCTGCCTGACTGGATCGAGCAACGCAGGCCAGGCTCGACAGCCTATGTCTCGTTCGGATTTCTCGGCCGCGCTGAGGTGCAGAACGACGAGGTGGTCGCCTGGCGACGTTTCTTCGGCTGGGCCAATTTCGTGTTCGACACCAACTCGCCATTCTGGGGAAAGCCGTTCAGCGAGGTCGCTTCACTGATCGTCTCCGGGGTTCGCATCGAACCGTCACGGTCAAACGCGGCGCTCGCCTGGGACAACATTTTGAACAACGCCGAGTGGCAGCACGGCGACGTTTGGCTGAAACTCTTACAGACCATCGTCATGGCTTTTGTCGGCACCGTGCTGGCCTCGATCGTCGCCTTTCCGCTCGCCTTCCTGGCTGCGCGCAACGTCACGCCGAGCCGCATAGCCAACCAGGTGACAAAGCGCTTCTTCGATTTCCTGCGCTCGGTCGACATGCTGATCTGGGCGCTGTTTTTTACGCGCGGCTTTGGTCCTGGACCGCTGGCCGGCATGTCGGCTATCTTCTTCACCGACACCGGAACCCTCGGCAAACTTTATTCCGAGGCGCTGGAGAACATCGACGACAAGCAGCGCGAGGGCATCCGCTCGGTCGGCGCCACGCCGGCAATGGTGCAGCGCTACGGCGTGCTGCCCCAGGTTCTGCCGGTATTCCTCAGCCAGTCCCTCTATTTCTGGGAATCGAACACCCGGTCAGCGACGATCATAGGCGCTGTCGGCGCCGGCGGCATCGGCCTGAAATTGTGGGAGGCCATGCGCACCAACACCAACTGGGCCAATGTTTTCTACATGGTTCTGCTTATTCTGCTTGTCGTTTTTATCTTCGACAACATCTCCAGCTATCTCCGACGCAAACTGATGGGGGGTGTCGGCAACAACGAGCGGCGCGTTTCCGCCCGGCCGCCGGCCACTCAGATCGCCTGAGGGAAAGGCTTGGCTGCAGCTAGGCACCTACCTTTTTCCAGCCGCTCCTGATGTGCTTGTAGCCGTCGCGGTAGACGGCTTCAGGGCTTTCCGAAAAATCGCGCCAGACCTTGGTGGCCGCCGCCAAATCTTTCAGCGAGCGGCCGAAGGCCTCGATCGTCAGCCAGTCGTCATAGCCGCTCTTGCGGATGGCTGAAAACGTCTCTTGCCACGGAATGTGGCCGCGCCCCGGCACGCCGCGATCATTCTCCGAAATATGGATATGGACGACATTTTTGCGGTTGCGCGTATAGGCGGCGATCGCGTCGGTCTCTTCGATATTGGCGTGGAAAGTGTCGTACATCGCCTTGATGTGCGGCCGGTCGATTGCATCGACATGCTCCGACAGATCGTCCATCGTGTTGAGCAGATAGCATTCGAAGCGGTTGAGCGCCTCCAGCCCGATGGTGACGTTTTTGTTGCCGGCATGATCGCCGATGGCGCGTTGCGAGGCGACGGAGCGTTTTTTCTCCGCCGCCGTCGGCCCGCTGCCGGAGAAGGCGCCGAGCGTCGAATGCAGCGGGCCGCTCAGCGTTCTGGCGCCAAGCGCTTGTGTGCAGTCGATCGCCCATTTCATATAGTCGATGCCGGCCTTGCGCGTTGAGGCATCGGCCGCGATCAAATTCATCGCCGGATCGCCCATCGCCGAAACGGCGGTGCGTTCCAGCCCGATGCGGTCGAGCAGCGCGCCGAGCTTTTTGTAATCGTCCGACGTGCCGGCAAAGATCGGTATCTCGACGCCGTCGAAGCCGGTCGCCTTGATGTCCCTGAGCAGCGGCTCGTGTTTCTTCGACACGGCCGTCGTCCACAAAAACATGCACATGCCGATTTTCATCGACGTCCCCTTCCTATCATTGCCAATCGCACAAGGGGTGTTGAGATTCAGGTCACGCCGAGCCGGAGTCGAAGACGGGCGCGAAGCGACCAAACTAGGTAGTTTCCGAGAACCGGAGCGGAGCGTACTTTTGGTACGTGAGCACCGGAAGCGCAGGAAACTGCCGTTGTAGGCCGGCATCACCTGAAGATCAGCACCCCGATCAGAGCTTCGTCCAGGCCCCGTTCTTCCTCGACGACTTCACGCAGGCTTCGATGAAGGCCATGCCTTCGACACCGTCCTGGATGGTCGGGAAGATGACATCCTTAGCCGGCTTGCCGCCTTTGCGGCGCGCAGCGCGGATGGCGCGGGCCGCCTCCTGGTAGATGTTGGCGAAGCCTTCGAGATAGCCTTCCGGATGGCCTGACGGAACGCGGCTGACGCGCCCGGCGACGGGCAGCGCGCCGGCGCCATTTCGGGTGATCAACTGCTTCGGCTGGCCGAACGGCGTGTACCAGAGGTAGTTCGGGTCGGCCTGCACCCATTCAATCCCGCCCTTCGAGCCGTAGATGCGCAGCTTCAGCCCGTTCTCGTGGCCGGGCGCCACCTGGCTCGCCCACAACATGCCCTTGGCAGGGTGCGACTTGCCGACCGGCTTGAAGCGCAGCATGACGTTGACATTGTCGTCGAGCAGCCGCCCCGGCACGAAGGCGTCGAGATCGGCGGAAAGCGCATCGAGCTCAAGCCCGCAGACGAAGCGCGCGAGATTGTAGGCATGCGTGCCGATGTCGCCCAGCGCCCCGCCGGCGCCGGCCTGTTTGGGATCCGAGCGCCACGCTGCCTGCTTCTGGCCGGTGGCGGCAAGGTCCTCGGTCAACCAGTCCTGCGGATATTCCGACTGGACGATGCGGATGTTGCCGAGCTGCCCCTTGGCCACCATCTCGCGCGCCTGCCGCACCATCGGATAGGCGGTGTAGTTGTGGGTGAGGACGAAGACCTTGCCGGTCTTTTCGACCAGTGCCGCCAGCTTCTTCGCTTCCGCCAACGTCGTCGCCAGCGGCTTGTCGCAAATGACGTGGATGCCGGCTTCGAGAAACGCCTTGGCCGCCGGCACATGCACATTGTTGGGCGTGACGATGGCCACCGCCTCGATGCCGTCCGGCCGCTTGGCCTCGGCCTTGGCCATCTCGGCGAACGAGCCGTAACTGCGCGCCGGATCGAGCCCAAGCTCCTCGGCCGAAGCCTTGGCACGCGCCGGGTCGGATGACAGGGCACCGGCGACCAGCACGAACTCATGGTCCATGCGCGCCGCAATCCGGTGCACGGCACCGATGAAGGCGCCTTGCCCGCCGCCGACCATGCCGTAGCGGATCGGGCCGCCTCCCGTTTCCGACTTCGATGCGCCGACCATGATTTTTCTCCCTCATCTGAAATACCCCTCCCCCTTGAGGGGAGGGTGGCCCGAAGGGCCGGGAGGGTCGGTCCATGCCGAGCTCTACGCCCAGCGACCCCACCCCGATCCGCTGCGCGGATCGACCCTCCCCTCGAGGGGGAGGGAAAAAAGAGTGCTAGATTCCCATCATGGCGCGCAGCACCTTTTTATCGGTGGCGCCGCCGGCGAAATCGTCGAATGCCTTTTCCGTCACCCTGATGATGTGATGCTGGATGAAGGGCGCGCCTTCGGCCGCGCCATCCTCGGGGTGCTTCAGGCAGCACTCCCATTCCAGAACCGCCCACGAATCGTAGTCATACTGGGCCAGCTTGGAGAAGATGCCGCCGAAATCCACCTGGCCATCGCCGAGCGAGCGGAAACGCCCTGCCCGGTTCGTCCAGCTCTGATAACCGGAATAGACGCCTTGCCGGCCGGTCGGATTGAACTCGGCATCCTTGGCGTGGAAGGCCTTGATCCGCTCGTGATAGATGTCGATGAATTCGAGATAGTCGAGCTGCTGCAGCAGGAAATGCGACGGGTCGTAATTGATGTTGCAGCGCTTGTGGCCGCCGACCGCGTCGAGGAACATCTCGAATGTCGCACCGTCGAAGACGTCCTCGCCCGGATGGATCTCGTAGCCAAGATCGACGCCATTGTCCTCATAGACGTCGAGGATCGGTTTCCAGCGCTTTCCCAGTTCGGAAAACGCTTCCTCGATCAATCCCGCCGGCCGTTGCGGCCACGGATAAAGGTAGGGAAAAGCCAACGCTCCACAAAACGACACTGACGCCTTGAGCCCGAGATTCTTCGAAGCCTTGGCGCCGAACTTCATCTGTTCGACCGCCCATTGCTGCCTGGCCTTCGGATTGTTGTGTACCGCAGGCGGTGCGAAGCCGTCGAACTGCGCGTCATAGGCCGGATGCACCGCCACCAACTGCCCCTGCAGGTGCGTCGACAACTCGGTGATCTCGACGCCGGCATCGCTGCAGATGCCCTTCACCTCGTCGCAATAGGCCTGGGAAGACGCCGCTTTCTCCAGGTCGAACAGCCGGCTGTCCCAGGTCGGGATCTGCACGCCCTTGTAGCCCAGCCCGGCCGCCCATCTGGTAATCGACGGCAGCGAATTGAACGGTGCGGCATCGCCCGCGAACTGCGCCAGAAACAGCCCAGGACCTTTCATCGTCGACGGCATCGGCATCCTCCCTAATTATCCACGACCAAGCATAGCGCCGATTGAAAGCAGGGCCAGCCTGTTTGGTCTTTTCTCGACAGGCGCTAGTGCTCTGGTATTACCAAATATGCTCGTTTGGTCAAGCGCCGTCGCGCGCAACCAGCGCTGCGCAAATGACCGGGCAGCGAGCAAATATGCCAGTTTAATCAAAGAAATAATCATAGGCCGGGGCTGCCTTGCAGGATTTCTTGCCGTCCAGAGGAAATTGCTGTAGACCTCTTTTCACGCCCAATTGGTCGAACCAGTTACGAAAAATGCTGGAGCGCCTTGGGGAGGACCATGCAACGCAATCTGGGGTGCGTCGCAGGCGAATTGTTACAGGCGAATTCTGGGAAGGACAGACCATGCATCTTTCGACGCACAACTGGATGCGGGCGGAGCCGCTGGAGACGACGCTCAAGCGCATCAAGAAATTCGGCTATGAGTCGATCGAGATTTCCGGCGAGCCCGCGCAATACAAGATCAATGATACACGTGCGCTCCTGAAGGAGCACGGCATTCGCTGCTGGGGGGCGGTGACGCTGATGCTGGGCGAGCGCAATCTCGCCGCCAGGGACCAGGGCCAGCGCGAGCGCTCGGTGCAGTATGTCAAGGACGTGCTGACGATGGTCAGCGAACTCGACGGCGAGATCATCACGCTCGTTCCCGCCACCGTCGGCAAGGTGGTGCCGGACGGCACCGAGGAAGAAGAATGGAAATGGGTGGTCGATGCCACCAGGGAATGCTTTACCCATGCCAAGAAAGTGGGCGTCAAGATTGCGGTCGAGCCGCTCAACCGCTTCGAGACCTATCTGTTCAACCGCGGCGCCCAGGCACTGGCGCTGGCCGATGCGGTCAGCCCCGAATGCGGTGTCTGCCTTGACGCCTATCACCTCCACATGGAGGAGTTCAACGTCTACGATGCCATCCGGCAGGTCGGAAAGCGCCTGTTCGATTTCCACGTCGCTGACAACAACCGCTTCGCCGCCGGTCTCGGACAGATCGACTGGCCGAAGATCGTCGGCACCCTGAAGGAAGTCGGTTACGACGGCGCGTTGACCAACGAGTTCGTCGCCCCTGTCGACCGCACGCCGGCTGCTCCCTATCCCGACATGGTCGAACGCAACCCGGTCGACATCTCGCCGGAGCAGCTCAAATTCATCCAGGACCACGGTTCCAGCGTGCTCACGGAAAAATTCTATACCGACCAGATGCGCATCACCGCCGAAACGCTGCTGCCGCTGATCAAGTAATCGATCTCTGGAAACGAGCCTTCCGCCCGCTGGCGGCCCCTAACGGCGGCAAGGCAGAGGATGAACATGCGCATCAAGACGGTCCAAGCCTGGTGGGTCCGCATACCGATCGAAGCCGCGCGGCAGCACCGCAGCGACTTCGGTCAGGTGACGACGTTCGACGCCGCAATCCTGCGTATCGAGACCGCCGATGGGCTGGTCGGCTGGGGCGAAGGCAAGAATGCCGCCGGCAGCACCGGCAGCTATGGTGCCCTCGTCCACATGCTGAACCACGAGGTCGGCCCGCAGCTGATCGGCTGCGATCCGGCCGACATCGGGGTGATCTGGGAGATGCTCTACAATGGCGTGCGCCACGACAGCGCCGCGCAAAACGGCCACGCCATGCCGCAATTGGCTCGGCGCGGCATCAGCGTCGCCGCAATCAGTGCCGTCGACATCGCGTTGTGGGATATTCTGGGCAAGTCGTTGGGGGTTCCGGTCTGGCGGCTGCTCGGCGGCCGCAAGCTTGACCGCATGCCGGCCTATGCTTCCGGCGGCTGGGCCTCCACCGAGGCAATCGGCGAGCAGTTGAAATCCTATATCGCCAAGGGCGGCTTCAAGGCACTGAAGATGCGGATCGGCGCGATGGACGGCGCTCCGCACAATTCCGCCGCCCGCGTCCGCGCCGCAAGACAGGCGCTCGGCCCCGAAGTCGACCTGATGGTCGATGCGCACGGCACCTATACGGTGGCGGAAGCCAAACGCTTCATCCATCTCGCCGGCGATCTCGATCTGGCCTGGTTCGAGGAGCCGGTCATCGCCGACGACAAATCCGGCATGGCCGAAGTGCGGGCGTCCGGCTCCATCCCGATCGCCACCGGCGAAAGCGAAGCGACGCGCTACGCCTTCCGCGACCTCGCCACGCTCAAGGCTGCCGACATCTTCCAGCCTGACCCGGCCTTCTGCGGCGGCATCAGCGAGGCGATGAAGATCGGCACCATCGCCAGCGCCTTCAATCTGCGCTTCGCGCCGCATCTGTGGGCCGGCGCGCCTTGCTTCTTTGCCGGGCTGCATGTCTGCGCTGCTTCGCCGGCTAGCTTCACCGTCGAATATTCGCTCGGCGCCAATCCGATGATCCACGATCTGATCGAGGAGACTGTCGAAGCAAAGGACGGTATGATAGCGATCCCCGAGAAGCCTGGACTGGGATTCACCCTTTCGGAACGGTTCCTGGAGGCGCACGCGCTACGCGGCTGATCATGAAAGAAAAGAACCTTCTCGCGGAACTCGCCGCCTATCTGTTCTCCCACTCCGACAAGGCGACCGGCCGAACGCCGTCGGAGCGAGAACTGGCGGAGCATTTCGCCGTCAGCCGCGGCCAGATCCGCGAGGCGCTCGCCATCCTCGAAGCCATGCGCATCGTCGAGCGCCGGGCCAAGTCCGGCATCTACATAGACACCAAGCAGGCCAGCGTCGAGGCGATGGCGCTTTTTGCGCGGGCCGGCCTGCCGCTCGATCCGATCCAGATCTACGAAACCGTCGAGTTGCGCAAGATCCATGAGATCAAGGCCGCCGAGCTTGCCTGCTCGCGCGCCACCGAGGAAAATTTCGAGCGGCTGCGCGAAATCCTGAAGGCTTCGGAAGACCGCATTGCGGCGGGCGAGGGTCTCGCCAAGGAGGACCGCGAATTTCACCTGGAGATCGTGCGGGCAACCAAGAACCGCGTCTTTCACAACATATGCAGCCTCTATTACCTGATGGGCGAGCAACGCCTGCCGATCTACTTCAACGACCCCGAACGCAGCATGCGCTCGCATGCCGAGCACATCCAGATCTACGAGGCGCTGCTGCGCCGCGACGGCAATCTCGCCCAAGCGCTGATGAGCGCCCATCTGCAAGGCGCGGAAAGCTACTGGAAAGGCCTGATCGAGGGTGGTGGGGCAGAACCTCACAGCCCAGCGCTCGAACCGGTCTGACATGCCTAAGATCCTGACGACACACACGCTGCACCCGCGCGCCTCCGCCATGCTGACCGGCGCCGGCGAACTCGTCGTCGCCTCCGCCCTCGATGCGGACACGCTGGCGACTGAGGCGAGGGACGCCGATATCATCATCGTTCGCGCCCCGCTGCCATCAGCACTTTTCGAAGGGGCGACGAAGCTGCGGGCCGCAATCCGCCACGGCGCCGGGCTCGACATGGTTCCCATGGAAGCCGCCACGGGAGCCGGCGTGCTGGTGGCAAACGTGCCGGCGGTCAATGCGCGCTCGGTCGCCGAATACGTGATGTTCGCGGCGCTGGCGCTGCTGCGGCGCTTCCGCATGGTCGACCGCGACCTGCGGTCGAAGGGCTGGCTGGCCGGTCGCGATCACACCATTCTTGCCAGCGAGCTCGCCGGCAAGACGATCGGCATTGTCGGCTTCGGCGCCATCGGACAGGCAGTCGGCCACATCGCGGCGCATGGTTTCGACCTGAATGTGGTGGCGACGACGCGCAGCAGGAGGCCGGCGCCGGACAGGGTCAGGTTCCTGTCGATCGATGCGCTGGTCGAGCAGAGCGACATCATCGTTCTGTGCTGCCCGCTGACGCCGGAGACGCGCGGCCTGATCAACCGCGAGCGCATCGGCCGAATGAAGCCGCATGCGCTGCTGATCAACATTTCGCGCGGGCCGGTGATCGACGACGACGCGCTGATCGAAGCGCTGCAGAAGGACCGTATCGGCGGTGCCGCGCTCGATGTCTTCGCGACGCAGCCGCTGCCTTCAGATCACCCCTATTTCGGCTTCGACAATGTCATCGTCACGCCGCACATGGCCGGCATCACCGAGCAGTCGATGATGCGCATGGGCGTCGGTTCGGCTGATGAAGCCTTGCTGGTGCTGGCCAACAAATTGCCGGTCAATCTGCGCAATCCCGAAGTGGTCGAGCATTACCGGCGGCGGTTCCCGGCCGACGCGTAACGCCGTCGCCGTATCGCCCAATTTCTGCACGACGCTGCACACCCATGCTCGTTTTTCGCCGCACGCCGCTGCTTGTTGCGGTCTTTTCGATCTGCGTCCTGTCCTCGGTCGCTGCGGCCGAGAGCAATTATGTCTATTGCGACAACGGCCTGCGGTGCGTGATGGCGCCCTGTCCGTCGAACAGCGCGCTCGACCTTGCAACGGGCAAGATCATCAAGGGGGTGTCGATCGACATCGAGGAACTGCCGCAGCAGGACAAGGCGCTCGATCTTTCGGACAAGCTCTACGCCGGCAAGGTCGTCGTTGTTGGCTCCATCGAGAACCGAACCCAGACCGTCAACGGCAAGCAATACACTCAGCCATGGCTGGTCGCGACCGGTATCGAACGCACGTCCAGGGACCGCGAACGCGGCCACTGTTCGTCGCAATAATTTTTTCACATCTTCAACAGCCAAGCAGTGCCTCGACTTCCGCCGCGATGCGCAGCAGACGGTGGTCGTCGCCGTGGCGCGCCACCAGCATCAGCCCGGCTGGGCGCGCCATTCCCGGCATCGGCAGCGAGATTGCGCAGAGGTCGAACTGGTTGGCGACCTGCGTGTTGCGCAGCAGAAGGCCTTCCGTGCGCTCACACAGAGCTTCGTCGCTGGTCATCGACACGATGGTCGGCGCGGTGACCGGCGTGGTCGGCAGGGCCAGCACATCGAAAGACGCCAGCCGCTCGTCCATGGCGGCGACAAGCGCGGTGCGGCGGCGGATTGCCCTTATATAGGCCGTGGCCGGAACGGCCGCAGCGCGCGACAACGGCCCGCTCACCCGTGAATCGACCGGCGTCGCCGCACCTTCTGCCAGCCAATCTGCATGGACCGCGGCGCCCTCCATTGCCGCGATCGAGGCCCGCCTGGTTGCCGCACGCAAATCGGCAAGGAGGTCATCGATCGACAGATCAGCGAGGCGTGCACCGGCGCGTTCCAGCTTGCGAGCACATCGCTCGAATGCCGCCGAGACCTCTACTTCCGTATCCTCGAACAGCACGCCGCGTGGAATGCCGATGCGCAGTCCGGCAACCGGAAGCGGAACAAGTGCCTCGAACTCTTCGCCCGCCATCACCGCATCGGCTGCCGCACATTCGGCGACGGTGCGGGCAAGCGGGCCGATGGAGTCGAGCGTGTCGGACAGCGGGAAGACGCCAACGCTGGACACGCGCCGCGCCGTCGGCTTGAAGCCGACGACACCGTTCAGCGCCGCCGGAATACGCACCGAGCCGCCGGTGTCGGAACCGATCGAGATCTCGCTCGTGCCTTCGGCAACGGAAACGCCGGCGCCGGACGAAGAGCCGCCGGCGATCCGGCCGGCGTCGGTCGCATTGCCGGGCGTGCCGTAATGCGGGTTGACGCCGATTGCCGTGAAGGCGAATTCGGTCATGTTGGTCTTGCCGAAGATCACCGCGCCCGCTTGCCGCAGCCGCCGCACGATGACGGCATCCCGCAGCGCCGGCGCCGCGGTGCTGAGCAACAACGAACCGGCCGTGGTCGGCTCGCCGACGACATCGAACAGGTCCTTGATCGACAGAATTGTTCCGTCGAGCGGCCCGAGCGTCACGCCGGCTCTGCGCCTGGCATCGGCGGCGTCGGCTGCTGCTCGTGCGGCTTCCGGATAGAGTTTTACGAACACGCTTTCATCGTCGGCGCGGACGGCGAGACGCGAAAGGACGGCTTCGAGGCGGTCGCGGGCTGATTGCATTTTTCGGTGTCGGACTCCGGACGTGTTGAACGTCTTAAGGGCAATGCGGGCGCATGGCGCCAAGAATCACCCGGCGCGGGCGGTTTTGTACCCCTGCCACACGCCAGGAATATGGAAGGGAACAATACCGATGCTCTACAAAGGCAGCTGCCACTGCGGCAAGATCGCCTTCGAGGTCGACGGCGATCTGACCGGAGCCGTGCGATGCAATTGCTCGATCTGCTCACGCAAAGGCGCGCTGCTATGGGCGGTGCCGCACGAGGCATTGCGGGTGCTTGCCTGGGGCGACGATCTTGGCAAATACACCTTCGGCAATCATGTCATCGCCCACCGGTTCTGCCGGACCTGCGGCATCCATCCCTTCGCCGAGGACGTCAGCGAAGGGAGCGAACGAAGCGCTTACGTCAACATCCATTGCATAGACGATCTCGACCTGGACGCTGTGCCGGTTTTGGACTTCGACGGCCGCGCGGCTTGACGGGCCCTCACCTGTCGGTTGTCCTCGGGCCAAGCAAGAACGCCGCCAAGGCCGCCAGCAACGTCGCGATCCCGCAATAGGCGAAAGCACTGGCAACGCCGGCATTGTCGACCAGCAGGCCGCCGAAAACCGCGCCCAGTGCGATGGCCACCTGGAATGTGGCGACCATCAGCCCGCCGGCGCTTTCTGCCTGGTCGGGAGCGGCTCGCACCAGCCAGGTTTGCAGCCCGACTGGGACCGCGCCAAAGGCAAAACCCCAGGCGGCCACCGCTATCGCCGCCACCACAGGCGAGGCCCCGACGGTCAGCAGCAGAAGTGCCGCGACCGCAATCAGCAGCGGCGCAAGCCCCACCGCCGTCTTGAGGCTGCGTTCGGCCATGAACCCGCCGGCAAAATTGCCGAAGAAGCCACCGATGCCATAGGCGAGCAGCACAAGCGAGATCGTCTCGATGTCCAGCGCGGGCACCTTCTCGAGAAACGGGCGGACATAGGTGAAGCCGGCAAAGTGTCCCGAGGCGACCAGCACGACCACCAGAAGCGCAACCCTGATCATCGGCCGCTTTATTACCTCCAGCAAGGTCCGAACACTTGCCACGCCCGCCGGCGGCAGCTTCGGAAGGGTGGCGATCTGCACCAGCAGCGCCAGGGCGCCGACAACCGCCGCGATCATGAAGGCCGTTCGCCATCCCCAGATGTCGCCGACATAGGCACCGACCGGGGCCGCACAGACCGTCGCCACCGAAACGCCGGTGAGAATGATCGACATGGCGCGCGGCATCAGCCGCATCGGGACAAGCCGCATCGCCATGGCCGCCGACATCGACCAGAAGCCGCCGAGGCTCACTCCGAGCATGATGCGGGCGATCAGAAGAACGGGAAGCGAGGACGCAAACGCCGCCAAGAGGTTCGACAGGATCAACAGCACTGTCAGTCCCCACATGACCAGCCTGCGGTCCAGCCGTTTGGTGACGATGGCCATGGTCGGAGCGGCTATCGCGCCGACAACGGCCGTTGCTGTCACCGCTTGGCCGGCAGTCCCTTCCGTCACACCGAGGTCCTGCGCCAGCGGCGTCAGCAGACTGGCAGGCAGGAATTCTGCGGTCACCAGCCCAAACACACCGAGCGCAAGGGATACGACCGCCCCCCACGCCGGCTCGGTTCGTACGTCGGTTTCCGCGGGATCGAGAACGGCGTCCATGACGCCTGTCGCGGGTTCGGTCATGATGGAATCTCCGATCTGGTTGCAGCGCAACATTTGGCTGCAGTGCAACATAGGGAGTGACCGCCTGGAGTTTCCATGCTAGAAACACCATCATGTTTGACTATTCGTCCAAAGTTCCGATCACCGGTGATCCGCTGACGGACATATTGCGCGGGTTAAGGCTCGACGGCGTCGAATACGGCCGCTGTGAAATGCAGGAACCCTGGGGCCTCCAGTTTCCGGCCCAGACGGGGGCGCGGTTTCATTTCGTCGGCCGCAAGGGATGCTGGCTGCTGCAGCCGTCCGGCGAATGGGTGGAGCTCAAGGCGGGCGACGCGGTGCTGCTGCCGCGCGGCGCAGCACACGTCCTGGCGAGCGAGCCGGGCATTGAGGCTTCGCCGATCCAGGGCTACAAGGTCGCCGAGGTCTGCAAGGACGTTTACTGCCTGTCCAATGAAGGTCGCCGGCCGGGGACGCTGCTGTTTTTCGGCAGCATGTATTTCAATCTCGACGGTTTGCACCCATTGCTCGGCATGATGCCGGACGTTATGCGCGCGCACGAGTTGGAAGCCTATGAACCCGGTATCCCGCATCTGCTGGAGGCCATGGCCCGCGAAGTGACGATGGAGCGCGTCGGCTCCGGCGGCATCCTCGCACGGCTTGCCGATGTGCTCGCCGCCACCGTCATCCGCTCATGGGTCGAGCGCGGCTGCGGCGACTCGTCCGGATGGATTGCGGCAGTGAGGGATCGCGAGATCGGGCGCGTGCTGGCCGCGATCCACCTTGAACCGCACCGCGACTGGACGGTGGAGATCCTGGCCAGGATGATGGGCGCCTCCCGGTCGGGCTTCGCCGAGCGCTTCGCGACGATCGTCGGCGAAACGCCGGCCAAGTATGTCACCCAGGTGAGAATGCACCAGGCACGGCAATGGCTGGTCCGCGACCGGTTGAAGATTTCCGTCGTCGCCGCACGCCTGGGTTATGAATCCGACGCGTCGTTCAGTCGGGCGTTCAAGCGCGTCATCGGATCGGCTCCCAGCCATTTCCGGGCCGAGGAACAGGCTGAGACCCGCCAAGCCGGCTAAGCCTGGCCACAGGCTTCAAGCCGCCTAGCATCCTCCCGCCCAACAGACGCGCATTTTGCGCGACGCGCTTTAGCCCGCGTGACGTAGGCTTATCCCGCTAACCTTGTCGAACAGCACCACCTTGTCCGGATCCCAGGCAAAGCGCACCGGCTGCTCGATCTCGACATCGGTTCTGGCCGGCACCGTGGCTCGCAGCATGGCGTCGCCGACCCGCAGCGTCAGGATCTTTTCGACGCCATGGTTCTCGACATCGTGGACGCGCGCTTCCACCGGCGCCCCGCTCTCGAGATAGAGATCCTCGGGACGAATACCGAAGACGAGCGGGCGACCTTCGGTCTCGCCGCTCGTCCTGGCCCCCCCCGCAAAAGGCAGTTCGAAATTCAGCGGCGCCATCACCGCGCGGCCGTTGACGAGCTTGCCGTCGATCAGGTTCATCGGCGGCGAGCCGACGAAGCTCGCCACATAGGTGTCGCGCGGATTGTTGTAGATCTCATAGGGCGTGCCGGTCTGGACGATGCGGCCATGATTGAGCACGCCAACCTTGTCGCCCATCGACATCGCCTCGATTTGATCGTGCGTGACGAACAGGAAGGTCTGGCCAAGGTTCATTTGGATGTTCTTCAGCTCGGTGCGCAGCGCCTCGCGCAACTTGGCATCGAGCGCCGACAGCGGCTCATCCATCAGGAATACGCGCGGCTTCCTGACGATGGCGCGACCAATCGAGACGCGCTGCATCTCGCCGCCAGAGAGGCGATCCGTCTTGCGGTCGAGCAGATGCTCGATACGCAACGTCTTGGCAACGCGGTCGACGCGCGTCTTGATCTCGTCGGGCTCGATGCGGCGGATTTTCGGCTTCAGCGGGAATTCGAGATTCTCGCGCACCGTGTAGCGCGGGTAAAGCGAGTATTGCTGCAGAACCAGCGCCACGTCGCGCTCGGCCGCACCCCAGTCAGCGACATCAGCGCCGTCGATGAGTATCTGCCCCTCGTCCGGCTTTTCCAGGCCGGCAATCATGCGCAGCGTCGTCGTCTTGCCGGCGCCGGTCTCACCGAGCAGCACGAAGAACTCGCCGTCGGCAATGTCGAGATTGAGCCCGGTCAACGCGGTGTGATTGCCGAATGTCTTCGAGATATTCTTGAGCTGGATATGGGCCATCAGAGTCTCACCCCCAGCGAATTGCCGCTTGTCGTGTCGAAGAAGTGCGCCTGCGCCGGGTCGAGCCTGGCGAAGACCTGAACTCCCGGCTTGCCGACGAAACCGGAACGGGTGCGGGCGCGCAACATCTGTGCGCCGACCTTGAGGTCGACGATATCGTAGGAGCCAAGCGGTTCGATGATGTGCGCCTCGACCGGCAGGTAACCGTCCGCCGGATCGCGCGAGACCATCACGCCTTCAGGGCGGATGCCGAGCGCAAGGCGGTCCTGCCCGACGTTCGCGGCGTCGAGCTGGCCGATCAGTTCGGCCGGGAAAAGGAACCCTTCCGCGGCCCCGTCGACGGTGACCCTGGCGCCGGAGCCGTTCATCGTCACCGCCGCGTTGGCAACGTTCATCACCGGCGAGCCAACAAATTGCGCGACGAACAGATTGGCCGGGTGCGTATACACTTCCGATGGGCTGCCTACCTGTTGCAGAACGCCCTCATGCATGATGACGATGCGGTCAGCGAGGCTCATCGCCTCGATCTGGTCGTGGGTGACGTAGATCGTGGTCGAACCCTGCTTGATGTGCAGCCGTTTGATCTCCGCGCGCATCTCCTCGCGCAGCTTGGCGTCGAGCGCACCGATCGGCTCGTCCATCAGCATCGCCTTCGGCCGCCGCACCAGCGCCCGGCCGATTGCCACGCGCTGCATGTCGCCACCAGACAGCGCCGACGGCTTCTTGCCGAGCAGATCGTTGATCTGCAGCACTTTGGCGACCGAGCGCACCTCGCCGTCGATCTCCGCCTTGCTCTTGCGCATGGCGCGCAACGGAAAAGCGATGTTCTCGTAGACGCTCATATGCGGATAGAGCGAGAACGACTGGAAAACCATGGCGATGTCGCGGTCGGCAGCCTTGAGATGCTGGACCGGCTCGCCGTCGATGAGGACATCGCCGCCGTCGATCGTCTCCAGCCCGGCGATTGCGCGAAGCGTCGTCGTCTTGCCGCAGCCCGACTGGCCGAGCAGCACGATGAACTCGTTGTCATCGATCTTGAGATTGAGGTCCTTGATGACCTGAACGGCGCCAAAGAATTTCTGGACGCCACGAAGCTCGATCTGGGTCATGCGTGACCTTCTTTTTCCGGCGCGCCGGTCGCCTGCGGCTTCTGCCTTGGGCCGACCCAGCCGGTGATCATGAACGTCAGCAGCCCGACGATGATGATCGTCAGCCCGTAACGGTGCAGGAAGAGGTTCCACGGCTGGCAGAGCGCGATGATGCCGCACACCATCACGATCTCGGCCGTGCGCTGGATTGTAGCGTGGCGGATCATTTGCGGATCGCTCCGAAGGACATGCCGCGCAAGAGGTGGTTGCGCAACAGGAAGGTGAAGATGGCGACCGGCAGCAGGAACAGGAAGGTTCCGGCGGCAATCACCGTCCAGTCCGACAGGCCGGAACCGACCTGGCTTGGAATGAAGGGCGGTGCCGTCTGGGCACGCCGGTTGGTCATGATCAGCGCGAAGGCATATTCGTTCCACGCGGTGATGAAGCAGAACACGGCGGTGGCGGCGATGCCGGTGGCCGCCTCCGGCAGCACGATCTTGAAGAAGGCCTCCATGCGCGTATAGCCGTCGACGAGCGCCGCCTCCTCGTACTCCTTCGGAATTTCGTCCATGAACCCCTTCATCAGCCATACGGAGAAGCTGAGGTTGAAGGCGGTGTAGAGGATGATCAGGCCCCAATGCGTGTCGTTGAGGCCGACAGCCCGGTACATCAGGAACATCGGGATCGCCACCACCACCGGCGGCAGCATGCGCGTCGACAGGATGAAGAAGAGCAGGTCCTGTTCCCCCTTTATCTTGAAGCGCGAGAACCCGTAAGCCGTGAAGGTGCCCATGCCGACGGCGAGGATCGTCGAGGTGATGGCCACGATCAGCGAATTCATGAAGCGGTTCGGATAGCCGGACCACTGCACGTCGCCCCTGCCCGAGCGCACCACCTTCTCGCCGCCGTCAAACACCAGCCGCTCCCACCACGGGGCGGCGGCGTATTGTTCCGGCGTCGGCGCAGTGCGCAACTGCGAGCGCTTGGTGAACAGCTTGACGAAGGGCGATATCTCCGGCTGGAAGACCACCGTCGGCGGGATGGTGGTGGCGAGGTTGCGCGGCTTGAACGCCGTCGAGGCTATCCAGTAGATCGGCGCCAGAAAGATAATCGTGACGATCAGCACGCCGACGATGGCGAGCTTGTTGAGCGAACGCTCGGCAGAGGTGGTGACAGCGGCCATGCTAGCGCTCCTTCACCTTGTTCAGGTATTTGACGTAGATGTTGGTGATCGCCAGGATCATGATCAGCACGATGTAGGCGAGCGCGCAGGAGCGCCCGGTCTGCCATTCCTGGAACGCCATCTTGTAGAGCCGGATCGAGATCACCTCAGTGGTTGGCTGGCTGGTCAGGATGTAGGCAAGATCGAAGGTCTTGAACGCCTCCATGGTGCGAAAGATGATCGCGATCATCAGGATCGGCGCGACCAGGGGCAGCGTAATGCGAAAGAACGTATAGAACGAGCCGGCGCGGTCGATCGCGGCCGCCTCGTAGAGGTGCTTCGGCACCGCCGACAGGCCGGCGAGCGACAGCAGCATAACGAAGGGCGACCACATCCAGATGTCGGTGATGGCAACCGCGTAGAGCGCCATGTCGGGGTTGGACAGCCACTCGAAGGAGCCGAGGCCGAGCGTATAGTTGATGATGCCGAAGGACGGATCGTAGAGCAGTTTCCAGAACAGGCCGACAACAGCCATCGACAGCATCATCGGCAACAGCAGCAGTGTCGTCAGCAGGCCCTTCAACGGGATATCCCGGTTGAGCAGCAACGCCACGCCGAAGCCGACGATGACCTGGCCGACCACGGAGACGATGACATATTTGGCGGTGATGGCGAAATTCGACCAGATGAACGGGTCGTTGAGCAGCTCGCGGTAATTCTGCAGTCCGACGAAAGTTGCCGGTGCCGCGCTCGATGCGCGAAAGTCGGTGAACGAATAGCCGAGCGAATAGAGCAATGGAAAGATGTTGAAGACGATCAGGAAAACGATCGTCGGAATGATGAAGAGATTGCGGATCGAAAGATCGCTCATACCGCGGGCGGCGGAGCGTGACTTGGGATCCAGCGTGGTCATGACTGCAGTGGCCAAGGGCCGTTCCTCCGGAAAAGAAAACGGAAGGGGCGGGCTCCCGCCCCCTCCGAGCGTTAGTGCCGTTTACTTCACGCGGTTGTATTTCTTGAACGTCGCGTTCCAGTCCGCGGCGAGCGCATCGAGCACTTCCTTGGCCGCGCCCTGATTGCCGGTGATGTACGGATAGACGCGTTGGTTCATCTGGATGAGCAACTCGGCATATTCCGGCGTCGCCCAGAAGTCCTTCACCTTGAACATGGTTTCGTAGAAGGCCTTGTTGTAAGGCGTGGCGTTCTGGAATTCAGGCGACTCGAGCACCTTGGCGCTTGCCGTGTAACCGCCGAGCTCCGCCCATTTCTTCTGCGTCTCGTCCTTGATGAACCATTCCAGGAACTTCATCGCCTCTTCCTGATTCTGCGAATAGGAGATGACGGAGATGCCCTGGCCGCCGAGCGCGGCGAACTGGTCGCCGTTCGGTCCTGGAGGGTTGGCGAAGAAGCCGGTGGCCTTGGCATTCGGGTTCGAGGCTTCATTGATGAGCGCCGGGAAGAAGGCGAAGTAGTTCATGCTCATCGCCGCCAGGTTCTCGGTGATCGCCTGGTTGTCCTCGATGAAGAAGCTCTTGGCCCAACCAGGAGGGGTGAAGGAATAGAGCTCCTTGTAGGCCTCCAGCGCCTTAACGTTCTGCTCGGAGTTGATGATCCCGTCGACCTTGTAAGTGGAATAGTCGCCAAGTTCGCCGCCGAAGGAGAAGATGGCATTCTCCACGCCCATCACCAGAGCGTCGTAGGAGTTATCGGTGTAGATGGCGACGCCGTAGCGCTTCTCGTCGGGACGGTGGAAGAATTCAGCGATGTCGCGCAGCTGCTTCCAGTCCTTCGGCACGCCGAGATCGTAGCCGTACTTGGCTTTGAAGGCTTCCATCTCCTTCGGGTCTTCGAACCAGTCCTTGCGATAGGACCAGCCGACCGCGTCGCCCTCGGCCGGGATCGACCAGTATTTACCGGAGTTGGACGGATATTCGGCGTAGTATTTCACCGTCGCCGGCGCCATCACTTCCTTCAGATTGTGCTTGTTGAAGAAATCGGTGAGGTCGACATAGTGGCCTGCCTCGGAGGCCGCGCCGATCCACTGCGAATCGCCGACGACCATGTCGTAGGCGCTGCCCTTGGCGTTGAACTCGGTGAACGCCTTGGTCTGGAAATCCGGCCACGGCGTCGTCTCGACCGTGACCTTAACGCCGCTCTCGGCCTCGTAAAGGTTGACGAGTTCCTGCAAATAGTTCGCCGGATCCCACTCAGCCCAGAATATGGTGAGTTCCTTATCCTGCGCGTAGACGGACGTTCCGCAGGCGAGCACTAAGCCGACACCAGCAAGCATGCTGGTCATTGTCTTGCGCATGATGATTTCCTCCCTTGTGCGCATTCTACCGTATCATCCGAGCCGGCGATGAGGCCGGCCCTGGTAGTTCCTTCAGTGATGGCGCCGTTCCGGTTTCGAGCCTCCTCGCCCAACCGGAAATGGATCGCAGCCCTCACTTTCGACCCGCTATATCGTCCTGATCTGGTATTACCAATTTCGGACGCACGTCAAGCTCTTTCTTGGACGATGGCAGGGCCTCAGACAAGCAGATCCCAGCAACATCTGTCTGTTTTTCTTAAATTTTCCTACTCGTTGATACGCAAGGCCCTTGTTCGCGCTACGGCACATCGGCTATTGTCGGTAGTGGGCATCCCCATCTGGTCGAACCAGATCGATACTATTCCGCAGCTGTCGCCGGCGCACGTCTGTCTCCTTCGGTCATCGATTCCATCACCGCAGCCCGTACCAGGGCGCCGGCTGCCCATTGCGCTACCGACATCATCTTGCGGCTGTCCAGCCCCCATATATCCTTCAGCACGATCAGCACTTCGACGCCGAAGATCAGCGACAGGGCCTGCGCCAGGCGCTTGAATTCGCGTGGCGGCAGCCGGTTCTTGAGCGGTGCGATCGCGTCCTGGAGCAGATCGATGCGATGGCCACGCGTGAAGGCCGGCTCGCCGTCCAGCGTGCCGGCCTGCCGCCGCGCCCACTGGTCGAGAGACAGCTTCAGCGCCGCCTTGAATGTCGCCTCGAAGGCCTCGATGCGCGGCATGGCGGTATCGAACAGTTCGGCGACCCGGCGCTCGGGATCGGCCGAGGTCGATTTCCAGGTGAGGATCGGCCCCAGCCCTTCGTCGACCACCGCCTGCACCAGCGCCGCCTGGCTTGGAAAATACCGATAGGCGGTGGCGCGGGAGACTTCCGCCGCTTCGGCGACCTCGCTGACCGAGGGCGTGGCGCCCGCCTGCATCAGCCTTGTCGCCGTCTCCAGCATCAACCGCTTTGTGCGGGCGCGCGCCCCGCGCGCCGCTCCAGAACCCGCATCGTCGGACATTGCCGCTGGTTGACGTGAGACATTCATGTCAATATGATACGCACGTCTCAAAAAATTGCAATGGCCTTTCGCGCTGCCGAACGGCCGAGGCAAAAGAGCGGCCGGCAGAAACGCCGAGTGCGCCTGGAACCGGGGAAACGCAATGAAGCGCGTCTATGTGGTGGGCACCGCCGACACCAAGGGTGAGGAACTCGCCTTTCTGGCCGATGCGGTCGCCGCCACCGGTGCTGCTGTCGCCCGCGTCGACGTCGGAACGCGCAATGCGACAGTGCCGGTCGATGTCTCGGCCGAAGAGGTCGCCGGCCACCATCCCGGTGGCAGCAGCGCCGTGCTGGGCAGCGACGACCGCGGCACCGCGGTGGCGGCAATGGCCATCGCCTTCACCCGGTTTGTCCAGTCGCGCACCGATATATCAGGCATGATCGGCATCGGCGGTGGTGGCGGCACTTCGATCATCACATCAGGCATGCGCGCGCTGCCGCTCGGCTTGCCCAAGATCATGGTCTCGACGCTCGCTTCGGGCGACACCGCGCCTTATGTCGATGTCTCCGACATCGTCATGATGCCGTCGGTGACCGACATGGCCGGCTTGAACCGGCTGTCTCGCGTCGTGCTGCACAACGCCGCCCAGGCGATAGCAGGCATGTCTGCGAAACCGGCGCCGCCGCCCGACGGCAAACCATCGATCGGGCTCACCATGTTCGGCGTGACCACGCCATGCGTGACTGCCATCGCCGAGCAGCTTCGTTCAAGCTATGACTGCATGGTCTTCCACGCCACCGGCACCGGCGGCCGCACCATGGAGAAGCTGGCCGACAGCGGCTTGCTGTCCGGCGTCATCGACATCACGACGACAGAAGTCTGCGACCTCCTGTTTGGCGGCGTTCTGCCGGCAACCGAAGACCGTTTCGGCGCAATCGCCCGCACGAAACTGCCCTATGTCGGCTCGGTCGGCGCGCTCGACATGGTGAATTTCTGGGCGCCGTCGACCATTCCGCAACGCTATAGCGGGCGGCTGTTTTACGAGCACAATCCAAACGTGACGCTGATGCGCACGACGCCTGACGAAAGCCGCAGGATCGGCGAATGGATCGGCGCCAAACTGAGCCTCTGCGAGGGACCGGTCCGGTTCCTCATTCCCGAAAGGGGCGTTTCGGCGCTCGACATCGAAGGCGGCGCCTTCTTCGACCCCGAGGCCGATGCAGCACTCTTCGAGGCCGTCGAGCGCACGATCATGCCGGATAACACACGTCGCGTGATCCGCTTGCCGCTGCACATCAACGATCCCGAATTCGCCAAGGCTGCGGTTGCGGCTTTTCTCGAAATCGCCAGACAGTGAGAGACGAAGCCATGCCCGCCATACCGCGCAAGAAGATCCTGGAAAAGTTCCGCAAGATGATTGCCGGCGGCGTGCCGATCGTCGGCGGCGGCGCCGGCACCGGGCTGTCGGCCAAGGCCGAGGAGGCCGGCGGCATCGACCTGATCATCATCTATAATTCCGGCCGCTACCGCATGGCCGGCCGCGGCTCGGCTGCCGGCCTGCTCGCCTATGGCAACGCCAACGAGATCGTCAAGGAGATGGCCTACGAGGTGCTGCCGATAGTGAAGAAGACGCCGGTGCTGGCCGGCGTCAACGGCACCGATCCCTTCGTCATCATGCCGCTGCTGCTGGCCGAGCTGAAGACGATGGGTTTTTCCGGCGTGCAGAACTTTCCGACCATCGGCCTGTTCGACGGCCAGATGCGGCAGAGTTTCGAGGAAACCGGTATGGGCTTCGGGCTCGAGGTCGACATGATAGCCGCGGCACACGAGCTCGATCTCCTGACCACGCCCTATGTGTTCAACCCCGATGAGGCGCGCGCCATGACCAAGGCCGGCGCCGACATCGTCGTCGCTCATATGGGGGTGACCACCGGCGGCTCGATCGGTGCGACGTCGGCCAAATCGCTCGACGACTGCGTGACGGAGATCGACGCCATCGCTGAAGCGGCGAGTGTCGTGCGCAAGGATGTCATCCTGCTTTGCCATGGCGGGCCGATCTCGATGCCGGACGATGCCCGCTACATCCTCGAACGATGCAAGGGCTTGCACGGATTTTACGGGGCAAGCTCGATGGAGCGGCTGCCGGCGGAAGCGGCGATCGCCAGGCAGACTGCCGATTTCAAGGCGGTCACGCTGGAGCATCGGACCCAAAAGTGGGAACCGGTTTTGGGAAAATCCGATGCGCAAACAAAAAAAAGCGGTGCCAAGACGACCGCGAAGAAAAAGAAGGGATGAGACGATGACCGACAAGAGCAAGGTGTTTGTCTACCCGAAGGATGTCAGCGCCTTCGGCTTCGACTGGGGCAGACTGTCGCTGACGGTGGCGCCCGAGGTGAATGGTGCTGCGCGCTTTTCCGGCGGCGTCGTCGACCTTCCGTCCGGCAAGGGTCACACGCGCCACAACCATCCGGGCGCTGAAGAGATCATCTTTGTCATATCAGGCAATGGCGAACAGATGGTCGAAGACGAAAACGGCAATCCGGTCGTTGAGAAGGTCGGCCCCGGCTGCACCATCTATGTGCCGGAAAGTCGCTTCCACTCGACGCTGAACACCGGCGATGCGCCCATGCAGCTTTTCGTCGTCTATTCGCCGGCCGGGCCGGAACTGGCGTTGCGCGACCTGCCGGATTTCAGGCTGCTGCCGCCGGGCGAGAAGTGATCTCTGCACACCCGCCTCCTTGTTTGCGGCAGGGCTAATCGCATTTGTAGTTGCCCCCTCATCCGGCCGCTTCGCGGCCACCTTCTCCCCGAGGGGAGAAGAGGTAGCGCCGTCGCTTGCGATCTCCTCTCCCTTCGGGGAGAGGTCGGATTGTCCCGAATTGCCCTTTGCAATTCGGTTGGCAATCCGGGTGAGGGGGCAGCGCCTTCATTGCAGGCTGTCAAACTCCACCCCGGTTCCAGCCCCTGCCCCGGTCGCCGAACATAGCGTAACCGGTCTCGGTGACCGCCAGCGTGTCCTCCAGCTTGATGAAGCCGCGCGTCGGGTGCAGCATCGTCGTCTCGATCGAGAGCACCATGTGTTTCTCCAGCGGCTTTTCGGCATAAGTGCCCTCATAGGTCACCGGATGGTTGGTCATCAGGAACGGCGCCTCATGGGTGATCAGCCCCATGCCGTGGGCGAAGAAATCGGTATAGCGCGCGACCTTTGACGCTTTCAGCACGCCTTCCGCGTAGGAAATCATATCACCACCCAGCGTACCGGCGCGTACGTTAGAAAAGGCCGCCTGCTGCACCGTCTCGACCTCGGCCAACAGATCCTCGAGTTCGGCATCCGGCTCGCCCAAAATGCCCATGCGACAGAGGTCGCCGATATAGCCGTGATAGTTGCCGCCTGAGTCGATCGACATCACCTCGCCCTTTTTCCAGGCCTGCGGCGAGCCGGCGCGGTTGTGGCTGGCGCCGAGCGTCAACAGGCAATATTCGAAATGCGCGCCTCGATTGGTCTCCTCGCGCCGCAGCTGCTCGATGATCTCGGTCTTGGTCGTGCCTTCGTGCGCCCAGGCGATGGTTGCCAGCATGGAATCGGTGATCAGTTCAGAGGCGATGCGCAGCTTCTCCAGCTCCGCATCCGTCTTGATCGCCCGCATCCGCTCCAGCATATCAGTCGCGTCGATCAGCTTGGCATCCGGCAGCGCCTTGCGGATCAGCGTGTAGGCATCCGACGGGAGGAAAGCTGGCTCGATGCCGATGCGGGCGTCGCCCTTGCCGATTTTCGTCAGGTGCTCGACCGCGAGATTGGCGGCGTCGAGCGTGCCCCAGCAGGCGGCGTGCAAGGTCGGCGTCCAGAACGGGTTGTTCTGGTGCTCGGCGCCCTCCATGCGGTTGCCGATATAGGCGGCGTGGTCCGGCCCGCCCTTCTCGTAGACTACAACAGGCAGATAGCGGCTGTGGCCAATCGCATCCATGGCGGCGAAGAAGATGAACTTGTAGCCGCCAAGCAGATATTGCGTGTTGTGCTTGGAGGTGGCGAGCAGCACATCGATACCGGCTTCCTCCATCAGCCGGTCGATCCTGGCATGATCGAAAGGGATGGTGCCGACGACATTCTTACCCGGAACGACGTTCATCTTTCTCTCCCTGAATTCCTTGGCCGGCCGATCGGATCGCCGGTGGCGCCCAGTCTGGTCCGACGAGATAAGTCTGGTCCTACCAGATAAGGTCGGATTGAACCGCTTCCCTGTAACTGGTCCAGCGGACGAAATTTTCAAAGCCACGTGAGGATGCGCCAAATCCGTCTCTGGCGAAACCCTCGACGAGGCTCATAATCGCCCTTGCAGGGATGCCGTCCGGCGTCCGATTGTATTGGCCACCCGGCCGAGTGGCTGGGAGGGACGGAGTTCGATCATGTCAGAGGTTACAATTTCCAGACGCACCGTGCTTGCCGGTTCGGCACTGCTGCTGGCTTCGACGGCGCTGCCGACGATCGGCTGGGCACAGACGCCGAAGAAAGGCGGGCGGCTGGTCGTCGCCGCCGATTCCGAGCCGCGCAACCTCAACCCGGCAATTGTCGCGTCCAACGGCGTGTTCTTCATTTCGAGCAAGATCGTGGAACCGCTGGCTGAGGCATCCTTTGGCGGCAAGGACGGGCTCGACCCGCGCCTGGCGACAAGCTGGGAGGGCGCCGCGGACGGCCTGTCGGTAACGTTCAAATTGCGCGAAGGCGTCAAATGGCATGACGGCAAACCCTTTACTTCCGCCGACGTCGCGTTCTCGGCACTGCAAATCTGGAAGCCGCTGCAGAATCTCGGCCGCACCGTGTTCAAAGATCTGGAGGCGGTCGACACGCCGGACGAGGCGACCGCGGTGTTCAAATTCGCCAGGCCGACACCATTCCAGCTGATCCGCAACGCCTTGCCGGCGCTGACCGGCGTGGTGCCGAAGCACATCTACGAGACGGGAAAGATCGAAGAGAACCCGGCCAACAACGCCCCTGTTGGCACCGGCCCGTTCAAATTCGCCGAACACAAGTCAGGCGAATATTACCGGCTGGAGAAGAATGCCGACTATTGGGGCAACGAGCAACCTTACCTCGACGAGATCATCTATCAGGTGCTGCCCGACCGTACGTCGGCGGCAAGCGCGCTCGAGGCCGAAGAGATCCAGCTCGCCGCCTTTTCCGCGGTGCCGCTGGCCGATCTCGACCGCATCTCAAAAGTGCCTGGCCTCAAGGTGATCACCAAGGGTTATGAGGCGCTGACTTATCAGCTCGTCGTCGAGATCAACCATCGCCGCAAGGAACTGGCCGACCTGAAGGTGCGCCAGGCGATCGCCCATGCCATCGACAAGGATTTCGTCGTCAAGACGGTGTTCCTCGGCTATGCCGCCACCGCCACCGGCCCGGTGCCGAAAAACGATCCGCAGTTCTATACGGCCGATGTGCCGACTTATGCCTTCGACGTGGCCAAGGCCAACGCCCTGCTCGACGAAGCCGGCTACAGGAAGGGTGATGACGGCAAGCGCTTTTCGCTGAAGCTGCTGCCGGCGCCCTATTTCAACGAAACAAAACAGTTCGGCGATTATCTGCGCCAGGCGCTCGCCGCCATCGGCATCGACGCCCAGCTGGTCAACAACGATTCGGCCGCGCATATCAAGGCCGTCTACACCGACCACGCCTTCGACCTTGCGGTCGGGCCGCCGGTGTTCCGCGGTGACCCTGCGATCTCGACCACCATCCTGGTGCAGAGCGGCATCCCGGACGGGGTGCCGTTCTCCAACCAGGGCGGCTACAAGAACGACGAACTCGACGCCCTCATCGCCAAAGCGTCCGAGACGCTCGATCCCGCCGCGCGCACCGAGCTTTACAAGGAGTTTCAAAAAAAGGTCGTGGCCGACCTGCCGCTGATCAATGTCGCCGATTGGAGCTTCATCAGCGTTGTCAGAGACACGGTGGGGAATGTCGCCAACAACCCGCGCTGGGCGGTGTCGAACTGGGCGGACACCTGGCTGGAGGCTTAGCAAGGTTCGCTCCAGGCTTGCACATGGTGTATCCGGGTGCTCAGCTTCGGTGATGAGAGCTCTATGGCGCCCCCCTCTGTCCTGCCGGACATCTCCCCCACTTGCGGGGAGATCGGCTGTCATCGTCGCTTTCGCCAATCTCCAGCGTTGCAAGAGGGCCGGCAACGCCGAAGCTGCCGATCTCCCCCCTCGTGGGGGAGATGTCCGGCAGGACAGAGGGGGGCGCCGTAGAACGCAACGCGGAAGAATTGGCCCACCTGCCAATGTCGGTGCATCATGACCCGCTCGCTTCTCCTGCTTCGCCGTCGCCTCGTCGGCAGCGTCTTCGTGCTGCTGATTGTCGTGATCGGCACTTTCCTTTTGCTGGAAGCCGCCCCCGGCGACGCGGTCGACGCCTACATCGTCTCGACCGGCGGCGACGCCGGCATGATCGAACTGCTGCGCCATCGCTGGGGCCTCGACCAGTCGGCGTTGACGCGACTGGCGACCTATCTCTGGGCGCTGCTGCATCTCGACCTCGGCCAGTCGGTGACCTTTTCGCGGCCAATCCGCGACGTCATCCTCGAGCGTCTGCCCAACACGCTGCTGTTGATGGGCAGCGCCACCGCGCTCTCCTTCGGCCTCGGCTCGGCGCTCGGCATCTATGCCGGCGCCAGGCCCGGCAGCTTTCGCGAACGCTTGCTGTCGATCGGCTCGCTGGCGCTCTATGCCGTTCCCGGCTTCTGGCTCGGGCTGGTGCTGATCATCGTCTTTGCCGTCGACCTGCGCTGGTTTCCGATCGGCGGCATCGAGAGCCTCGCGTCGGGCAAAACCGGCCTCGACCGTGCGGTGGATATCGTCCGCCATCTCGTCCTGCCGGTGTCTGCACTCGGTTTCATCTATCTGGCGCTCTATCTGCGCATGATCCGCGCCGGCATGGCCGAGATCTGGCGGCAGGATTTTGTCCTCGCCGCCCGCGCCAAAGGGCTCTCCCGCCGCCGCATCGTGCTCGCCCACGTTGCCCGCAACGCGCTGTTGCCGCTCGTCACCATGCTCGGCCTGCAATCGGCGCAGATGCTCGGCGGCAGCGTCGTCATCGAAAGCGTCTTTTCGGTACCCGGCCTTGGCCGGCTGGCGCAGGAAGCGGTGGCAGCGCGCGACACGCCGCTGCTGCTCGGCATCATCCTGGTCAGCGCCGTTCTGGTCATCGTTATCAATCTTCTCGTCGACATCGCCTACGCTTTCCTCGATCCGCGCGTCGGCGCCAGCGAGGCCGGTGCGTGAGCCCGCTTCGCCGCTTTCTTCGCACGCCGGAAGCGGTCGCCGGCGCGATCATTCTGGTAGCGCTGTTCGCCATGGCGCTGACAGCGCCGCTGTTCTTTCCCGGCGACCCGCAAGCCATTGCCGGGCCGGCATTGCTGCCGCCCTTTCAGGACTGGTCGCTGCCGCTCGGCACCGACCGGCTCGGCCGCGACGTGCTGGCCGCGCTTCTCCACGGCGCCCGTACCTCGCTGGCGGTCGGGCTGGCCGCGGCGGCCGCAGCCCTTGCCTTCGGCGCTGTAGTCGGCACGCTGGCCGGCTTTGCCGGCAGTCTCGTCGACGAAGTGCTGATGCGCATCACCGACGCCTTCCAGACCGTGCCGAGCTTCCTGCTGGCGCTGGCTTTCGTCAGTGTCGTCGGGCCATCGCTCGGCGTCGTCGTTGCGGCGATCGCGCTCGGCGCCTGGACGGGGCCGGCGCGCGTTGCGCGAGCCGAAGTGCTGTCGATCCGCGAGCGCGATTTTGTCGCCGGCGCCCGCGTCATCGGCATGCATCCGCTGGAGATCGCCTTTCGCGAAGTGCTGCCCAACGCATTGCCGCCGGTGCTGGCATTGTCGTCGGTGATCGTCGCCGCAGCTATTCTCACCGAAGCGGCCCTTTCGTTTCTCGGCCTCGGCGACCCCAACCGCGTGACCTGGGGCGGCATGATCGCCGAAGGTCGCGCCGTGCTGCGCACCGCGCCCTCCCTGTCGATCATTCCCGGCGTGGCGCTCGTGCTGACCGTGCTCGGCGTCTACCTCACCGGCGAAGGCGTTATCGAAACGGCTGCGGTGAGAAGGAGCTTGTCGTGACGGCGCTGCTTTCGATCCGCGATTTGACGGTGACCTATCGCCACGACGGCAGCGAGGTGGCGGCGCTGAACCATGTCAGCCTCGATGTCACCGCCGGCGAACGCTTCGCCATCATTGGCGAGAGCGGTTCGGGCAAGAGCACTCTGGCGCTGGCCATTGCCGGGCTGCTGCCGGCTTCCGCCAGGATTGACGGAACGATCGAGTGGAAGTTACCGAACCTTCGATCGCCTCATTCCTTCGCGCCCCCCTCTGTCCTGCCGGACATCTCCCCCACAAGGGGGGAGATCGGCAGTTCCGTCGCCGGCACCCCCCCTGCAGCCTTGGAGTTTGGCGAAAGCGGAAATGACAGCGCAATCTCCCCCCAAGTGGGGGAGATGTCCGGCAGGACAGAGGGGGGCGCGACGGATCGCCAACCTGCCAGTCTTCGCGACCACACACCCCTCGGAGGCCGCGACATCGGCTTCGTCTTCCAGGACCCGTCGGCCAGCCTCGATCCGGTAATGGCGGTTGGCGAGCAGATCGCCGAAGTCGCGCACACGCATCTCGGTCTTACTTGGTCGCAATCCTATGCCAAGGCAAAAACCCTGCTCGAACGCGTCCGCCTGCCCGACCCGGACGCCGCCTTGCGCGCCTATCCGCACCAGCTTTCCGGTGGCCAGAAGCAGCGCGTGGCGATCGCCGCAGCGATCGCGGCTGGTCCGAAGCTGCTGATCGCCGATGAGGCGACCAGCTCTCTGGACACCGTCGTGCAGGCCGAGATCGTCGGGCTGATCCGGCAATTGGTGGCCGAGGACGGCATGACGCTGCTGTTCGTCAGCCACGACATCGCGTTGGCCGCCGAACTGGCCGAGCGCATCGCCGTGTTCCGGCACGGCGAGCTGGTCGAGCTCGGTGCGACCGCGCAGATCATCGCTAGCCCGCGCCACGCCTACACAAGAGCGCTGCTCGACGCCCATCTCGGCCTCGACGCCGAACCGCTGCTGCGGCAGGCGGGAGCGTCGCGGTGAGCAGTCCATTGCTGGCTGTTTCCGGCCTGACCAAACGATATCGCCGCGGCGGCAAGACAATCGCCGCCGTCGATGATGTCTCCTTTCACATCGAGGCCGGCGAGACGCTGGCGCTGGCCGGCCGTTCAGGCAGCGGCAAGTCGACGGTCGCGCGGCTGCTGCTGCGGCTGATCGAACCGGACGCCGGCCGCATCGAGTTCGAAGGCGGCGATTTCCTGTCCCTGAACGGAACTGCGTTGCGCGCACGGCGCGCGCGCGTGCAAATGGTTTTCCAGGACCCGCTCGCCGCCTTCAATCCGCGCGCCAGCGTCGCGCGCGTGCTTGACGATCCTTTGCGCATCCATGGCATCGCAGCCCGATCAGAACGCCCGCGCCGCATCGCCGCTCTGCTCGAGCGCGTCGGCCTGAGCGCTGATCTCGCCGGCCGCGCCATCCACGAGATCTCGGGCGGCCAGCGCCAGCGCATCGCCATTGCGCGCGCCATCGCCACAAACCCGTCGCTGATCGTGCTCGACGAGGCGGTGTCCGCGCTCGACGTATCGGTGCGCCGGCAGATCCTGCAATTGCTGCTCGATCTGCAACGCGAGCAACGGATCGCCTACCTGTTCATTTCGCATGATCTCGGCGTCATCAGCGCCATCGCCCATCGTGTCGTCATTCTCGATGCCGGCCGCGTCGCCGAAAGCGGCAACGCCCGCGCGGTCATCGGTGCCCCGCAGTCGGCGATCGGCAAGGCGCTGGTGGCGGCAGCGCCAAAACTGAACAGGACCAGCACGCAGGGCGCAGCGGACCGTCAGTAACCCAGCGCGCAACCATCCTTGCGTGGATCGGACGCGCCGGTAAGCGTGCCCTTGTCCCAGTCGATCAGCACCAACTGGCCGCCGCCATGCGGCTCGGTTGGGATGGACACGTCGTGGCCGCGCTCGCGCAGGCCGGCGATCGTCTCGGCCGGAACGCCACGCTCGGCCTCCACAGTGCTCTGTCGGTAAAACACGCGTGGCGCATCCAGCGCCTCCTGCGGGTCCATGCCGAAATCGATCATGTTGGTGAGCAAATGGACATGGCCGAACGGCTGATAGCCGCCGCCCATCACGCCAAACGGCATGACTGCCCTGCCCTTGGCTGTCACCATGCCCGGCATGATGGTGTGCATCGGGCGTTTCCCCGGTGCGATGCGGTTTGCATGGTCCGCCGCCAGGCGGAAGCTGCTGCCGCGATTCTGCAGGACGATGCCGGTCTTGGGGCCGACCACGCCGCTGCCGAACGAACCAAAGGTCGAGTTGATGAAGCTGACCGCATTACGGTCGCGGTCGACCACCGAGATGTAGACGGTATCGCTCGGCTGAAGCTCCAGGCGTGGCAGATGCGTCATTGCGCGCGCCGGATCGATCGCGGCGCGAAGCTGGTCCGCATGGGATCTGGACAACAACTGCTCCACCGGGACATGGACGTGGTTCTGGTCGCCGATGAAATTGTCGCGGTCCTGATAGGCAAGCCGCCCCGCCTCGATCTCGAGATGAAAGCGCTCGGCGCCGTTCGGTTCCAGCAAACCGAGCGAGAAGCCCGACAGCACATTCAACATGATCAGTGCCGTCAGCCCCTGGTTGTTCGGCGGCATCTGATGGATGTCGTAGCCCCGGTAGGATGTGCCGACCGGCCTGACATAGTCACCCTTCGTCGCCGAAAAATCCTCGAGCGCATGCAGCCCGCCAAGCGCGCGCAGACGCGAAACCATGTCGGCGGCGACCTCGCCATCATAGAAGCCGGCGCGGCCACGGCGCGAGACGATGCGCAGGGTCTCGGCCAGTTGCGGCTGCCGGTGCAGCTCGCCGGCCTGCGGCGCCTTTCCATCCGGCAGAAAAATCCGCGCCGCATGTTCGTCGGCGGCCAGCAAGGCAGCACTTTCAGCCCAGTCGAAGGCCACGCGGTCTTGGACGACGTAGCCCTGTTCGGCGTAATGTATGGCGGGAGCGAGCGCGGCGTCGATGCCCTTTCTGCCGTGATCATCGAGCAGCCGGCACCAGGCGTCGACGGCGCCCGGCACGGTGACTGCGTGCGGACCGGACTCAGGCAGTTCGCTGTGCCCCTTGTCGAGATACCACTGCGCCTCTGCTGCCATCGGTGCGCGGCCGGAGCCGTTGAAGGCCAGAACCTCGCCTTGGCCGTTGGGACAATAGAGGACGAAACAGTCGCCGCCGATACCGGTCGATTGCGGCTCGACCACCGCCTGCACCGCCGCCGCGCACACGGCTGCGTCCATTGCATTGCCGCCGGACCGCAGCATCTCGATCGCCGCCAGCGTCGCCAGAGGGTGCGATGTCGCGGCCATCGCTTCCGTCGCACGAACCGGCGAGCGCCCGGGGAGTTGGAAATCACGCATGCAGTTCAATAGCCTCCGACCAACAAGATGTGAACTGGCAACAGCAGCCAAAGGGCTGCGCCACGGAAAGCAGCACGAATGACGAAACGATCACCATGGCAGCGCTCAACCCTCGAAAGCTGCCGATCTCAATCAGCGAATTTGAAACTATCCGTGGTGTAATCGGGGTAGGCGTCCAGACTGTCGAAAAGCTCGGCCAGGTCAGGGGTATCCGCCAATATTCCGGACAAGACCAGCGCAGTCGCCACGCCGGCACCAATTCCACCGGCGATATCGTGTTCGACGCTGTCGCCGACACAGACCACGCTGCTGCGGTCCGGGTTGCCCGCCAGCGCCAGCGCGGCGTCGAAGATCGGCGTGTAGGGCTTGCCGATACGGGTGACGCTGCCGCCGAGGCTCTCGTAGAGATCCGCAAGCTGGCCGGCGCCAAAGCGAGGTCCGACTGCCGTCAGCATGATCTTGTCGGGATTGGTGCAGAAGCACGGAACCTGCCGCATTGCTGCCGGCGCAAAAAGCCTGCGATAGTGCTCGATGTCGTAGCGGTCGCCCTCGCTGGCGGCGATCAGCACCAACTCGGCATCGTCGCCGTCGCTGGTCAGCGTAAAAGGCAGGCCTTCAATCGCCGAACGATCGCCCTCGCGGCTGATCAGCAGGCACTTGGTGTCTGGGCGCAGCTTTTCCGATATCGCCATTTCGTGAAAGGACTGCCACGCGATTTCGCCGGAAGAGACAAATTGATCCCAGCTTCCTGGTTCGAAGCCGAGCTTCAGCAAGCGGGCCTCGTTGGGCCGCGCCCGCCTGCCGGAATTCGAGACCAGCACGATCGTCTTGCCCGCGCGCTTCAGCGCCGACAACGCCTCCACGGCGCCCGGATAGGGGTTCGTGCCGTCGTGCAGCACGCCGAACTGATCGAGCAGGAACACCTGATAGCGCTCGACTAGCGCTCCGATGCCGTCGAGATGTTCGACTGGTTTCGTGCTCACAACAGCCCCGCTGCGATTGCGCCCATCAGCGCCAGCCGCGCCGTGCCGGCGGCCGCCTCGTCCGAAAGCGCCGGCAGAAAATCGACGCCCAGCTTGCGCTGCCGGATCGCGGTCCAGGCGGCATTTGAAGCACCGCCGCCGACGCTCCTGACCGAAGTCAAACGTGGGGCGCCGAGTTCGGCAAGCCGGCGATAGCCGAGCGCCTCGATCGCGGCGACGCCCTCGAACATGGCTTTCAGATAGTCGGCGTCGTCCGCCGGCCGCGGCGTCAGGCGTGGCGGCAAATCAGGATCGGCGATCGGAAAGCGTTCGCCAACCGCGGGAAGCGGATAATAGTCGAGGCCGGTCTCGGTCATCGGGTCGATCACCGCACTCAATTCGATGATGCGCGCGAGAGAAAAATGCTGCGCCAGCACCTTGCCGCCCGAATTCGACGCACCACCCGCCAGATAGGCATCTCCCAGCCGGTGGCTATAGATACCGAACTGCGGCGCCGAGATCGGCCGGTCGGAGAGGATTTTGAGGGTCAGCGAAGACCCTAGCGCGGTGACGCCATCGCCAACTGCCGCAGCGCCCGTCGCCAGGAACGACGCGCAGCCATCCGTCGTGCCGGCGACCACGGCGACGTCGCGCGCCAGGCCGAACAGGTCCGCTGCGCTCGCAGTGAGTGTTCCCGTGACGTCGCCCGGCTTGACGACACCAGGAAGAAATTCCATGCGCATGCCGGTCGCGGCGATCCAGCCCGGCCAGCGCCGCGCCTCGACGTCGTAGCCGGTTTTCAGGGCATTGTTCTCGTCGCCGATGTCGAAGCGGCCGGAGAAATTTCCCGCGATCCAGTCGGCCTGATGCAGCACCGCGGCGACGCCGGGCTGGCGCTGGAACGACAGCGCCTTGGCGAGACCGGACGTCGCCCCACGTGCTGCGCTCGCTGCCGGCGCCTCGCGCGCGATCACCGCCAGAATGGCGTCGTCGTCGACCTTGTCGTTATACATCAACGGCTCGGCCAGCGGCCGCCCAGCGCCGTCGACCGGCAGCAGCGTGCCCGAAGTGCCGTCGACGGCGATCGACCGAACCGCTGCGCGATCGATGCCCGAAAGCAGTTCCGTCAGCGCCGCGCCGACCGCTGACCACCATACGGACGGGTCGCGGGCGTTCTGGCCAAATCTGTCGAGTGGAACGGCGGAACGCGCGGCAATCGAAAAGTCCGGCCGCATGGCGACGGCGCGGGCGCCTGATGTGCCAATGTCGATGCCAATCGAAAGCGGGCCACTCGACAATGCCATCTCAGCTGCCGGCTGCATTGAGTTTCTGGCGATATTGCTCGGCGTCCCAGTTGATCAGTTCGTCGTTCTCGGCGGCGGTCAGATAGTTCAGCTTCGCCGCGACGTCGACCCGCGCCGTCACGTCGGCGAGGCAGCGCTGCATGGCATTGGCGCCGGCACTGGCGTCGCCGCGCATCAGCACGCCAAGCCCGGGAAACAGGATCGCCACCGGTGCCGTGCCGCACCGTTCGGTGACACGCATCACGTCCTCACCGGGTTTCGCCACGACCGAGCCCTGGCCGAGAAAGATGACGTGATCGGGATAGAGGCTGCCGCCTGACGCCATGCGGCAGCTTTCAGGATCGATCGCGACGGCATGCGCTTCGACATCCGCCGGCAGCCGGTAACCGCTGCGTCCATTGAGCGCCGTCAATGCGGCGATGTCTGGCTCCGCCACCTCGCGTGGCGGCCGCGCCAGAAGTCGTGTAACGCGACGCAGAAGCGCCTCGGCGCCGGCGACGGTCTCGGCTGCGACGACCAGGCCGTGACTGGCAAGGATCAGCACATCGACCCCAGGCCGAAGGCGCTCGGCAATGCCCTGGGCAAGTGGCAGGCCCGGCCGGCGATAAGGGACATACGCCCATTCGAGGCCATCCAGGCGGCTGGCGACTTGAGCCTCGCAGTCGGCCTGCACGGCACGCGAAATGGTATCGACGCAGTGGACATGCAGGACGACGCGCTGCGGCATCAGCGCGTGAACCGTGGTCTCGATCGAAGGACGCAGCTTGCGGGCATTGAGCGCCTCGACGGCGAAACCCTGGGGCTGATCGGCGGCCGGGTCGCGCTGTTCGACAGCCCTGAGCAGCGGCGGGATCGTCACCGGGACCATGATGTCCTCGGCGAGCGCGTCCTTCAACCAGGTGCCGGAAGCCTTGATCCAGAGCGTGTCGCCGGCCTTCAGCGACGTGTTGCCGCCCGCGGCCTGGGTCAAGTGCGGATCGCGCCCGATGCTGGCCGAAAGCGACCGCAAAGCAGCCAGTTCCTGCGCATCCGCATTGATTGCCATCGAAACTCCATCACAAACCGGCCGCCTGGCCACGGCGCTGGATCCCCGTAGCCGGGACAGCGAGTGACGCTGGTATCGCAGAGGCGAGTAAGTTACGTCAATAGTGATCTTATCCCACCAAATCAAGCTTGCAATCTGATCTGTGTTGAGTAAGTTGCACCAATTGCCGTGACAAAATGGCATTTCGGGAGGGTATCCGTTGAGCGACTCCGGCCGCCAGCGTCAGATCGTCGAGCTGTTGCGGGATCGCCCCTTCGCCTCGGTGCGCGAGCTGCAGGAGCGGCTCGGCGTATCGGCTGCGACGGTGCGGCGCGATATCGACAAGATCGACGAGGCCGGCGAGGCACGCAAGGTCTATGGCGGCATCTCGGCGCTCGATGGCGCTGCGCAGGCGGGCGTCGCCTATGCCAGGCCCTACGACGAGAACCGCGATCTCGCGGTCGAGGCCAAGCGGCAGATCGCCGCTCTCGCGGCGACCATGGTGCGCGACGGCGACGCCGTGATCGTGCATGGCGGTTCAACTTGCTTCCATCTCGGCGTCAAGCTCGCCGACCGCAACATCCGGCTCTATACCAACTCAATGCCGCTCGTGGCCTATTTGAGCGACCATGGCCATTGCAGCCTGACCGTTGCCGGCGGCGAACTGCATCGCGAGCCTGGCATCATCCATTCGCTCACCCAGACGGTGCCGTTCTACGCATCGAAGTTCTTTCTTGGCGCGCAAGGCATCGGCCCGGAGGGCGTGCTGGAATCGCATCCGCTGCTGGTCCGCTCAATCGTCGAACTCAGCCTATGCGCCGACCAGATCGTGGTGCTGGCCGACAGCCGCAAACTGTCGATCCACGCGCGCAACGTCGCGCTGCCCTTGTCGCGCATCGGCACGCTGGTAACCGACGACGGTCTTTCCGATGCCGACGCACGCATGCTGGAAGACGCCGGCGTCATGGTGCGGATCGCCTCTGCCTCGGGAGCCCTCCAGTGAAGGTGGCCGTCCTCGACTTCGGCAAGACCAACTCGAAGCTGTTCGTCTTCGGTCAGGACGGGCAGATTCTGGGTGAGCGCCGAACCCAGCCGAACTGGACGCGCGAAAGCGGCTTCAGCGTGCTCGACGAAGCAGCGCTTCACGATTGGGCGGCTCGCGCCGTCGGCGAAGCGGTCGACGTCCATGGCATAGAGGGCTTGATGGTTTCGGGCCATGGCTGCACCTTTGCCTTGGTCGACGATGCGGCGCTGACGCATCCGATCCTCGACTACGAGCAGGAGCCACCGGCCGAGATTGCCGCGCAGATCGATCGCCGCATTCCGGATTTCGCCGAGACCTTCTCGCCGCGCCTACCGCTCGGCTTCAACTATGGTCGCCACATGCTGTGGCTGAAGACGGCGCAACCAAGCGTGTTCGCCGCCGCCAAATCGATCCTCGGTTATCCACAATACTGGAGCTGGCGCTTTGGCGGCCGGGCGGTCTCGGAGGTTTCCTATCTCGGCTGCCACTCGCATCTGTGGGCGCCGCGCAAGCGCGATTTCTCCACGCTGGTCGACGCCGAGGGTTGGCGCCGCCAAATGCCCGCCTTCGAGCGTGCCGGCGCGGTGATCGGCGAGCAGCGCCTTGGCGGGGCGACACGGCCGATCACCATTCACAACGGTGTCCATGACAGCAATGCGGCGCTACATGCCTATCGTCGGCAGGCGCTTGGTCCGGTCACCGTCGTCTCGACCGGCACCTGGGTTGTGGTGCTGAATCCGGACTGCCCGCTCGACGCGCTCGATCGCGACCGCGACATGCTGGTCAATGTCGATGTCGATGGCGGCCCGGTGCCGACCATCCGCTTCATGGGCGGCCGTGAATTCGCAGCGATCAGCAATGGTTGGCAGGGCGCGATCGCCCCCTCAGCCGTGCAGCAGGTGGTCGATGCCGGCATCATGGCGCTGCCGAGCTTCGCGCCGGGCGGGCCGATGCCTGGCCATCGCGGCGAACTGGTCGGGCGCACACCCAACGCGGAGCAGCGCGCGGCCGTGGCGCTGCTCTATGTCGCGCTGATGGTCGATCTGTGTCTCGACCTGATCCATTCGAACGACACGGTGATCGTCGATGGCGGGCTGAACAGTGGCGGCCTGCTCGCCAGCCTGCTGGCGCAGCTGCGTCCCGGCCAGGCCTTCGTGCAGGGCGCCACGCTGGAGGGCAGCGCCACCGGAGCAGCGGCTCTGGCCTTCGAGAGTGTTGGACGCGAATTTGCCGCCGAGGCGCCGGAGCCGGTACGCGCCTCGAGCTTCACCGGGCTTGCCCTCTATCGCGATAGCTGGCGCGGCCTCGCCGCCGACCGAGGCGTCGCTGATGCCGCAGCGGGAGGTGCACGATGACCGCCGCTGCCCGGATCGAAACCGTGCGCCAGCCGGTGCTGGAGATGCGGCACATCTCCAAGACGTTCGGCCCAATTCGCGCCTTGCAGGACGTATCGCTGACCGTCCACGCCGGTGAACTGCACGCGCTGATGGGCGAAAACGGCGCCGGCAAGTCGACACTGATGAAGGTGCTGTCGGGAGCCTATCGGCCTGATGCCGGCGGTGAGATTCTGATCGACGGCACACCGGTCGCGACCGGCGACCCGATCAAGGCACGCGCCAACGGCATCGCCGTCATCTATCAGGAGCTGTCGCTGGCGCCCAACCTGACGGTCGCGCAGAACATCTTCCTCGGCAACGAGCCGAGACGGTTCGGCATCGTCGACCGCGACCAGTGCAACCGGCGCGCCGAGGAAATCATCGCGCGGCTTGGCGTCTCCTTCTCGGCGCGCGCCCTTGTCTCCAGCCTGTCGCTCGGCGAGCGCCAGCTAGTCGAAATCGCGCGCGCACTGTCGACCAGCGCGCGTATCATCGTCATGGACGAGCCGACTACCTCGCTGACCTCGCGCGAGACCGACAGGCTGTTCGAGGTGATTGCGACGCTGAAGTCGCAGGGCATCGCCATCATCTACATCAGCCACCGCATGGAAGAGGTCTACCAGCTTGCCGACCGCGTCAGCGTGCTGCGCGACAGCGGCTATGTCGGCACGCTCGAACGCGCCGATCTGAACGCCTCGCGCCTCGTCTCGATGATGGTTGGCCGTGACCTGTCCGCCTTCTACAAGAAGGATCACCGCCCGCCGGACAGCAAGCGCGCCATCGCACTGTCGGCGCGCGACATGTCGGACGGCAATCTCCTGAAAGGCTGCTCCTTCGACCTGCACAAGGGCGAAGTGCTGGCGCTGGCGGGCCTGGTCGGCTCGGGCCGCACCGAGCTCGCGCGGCTGATCTTCGGCGCCGACAGGCGCCCATCAGGCACGCTGGAACTCGACGGCAAGCCGATAGCCATCGGGTCGCCACGCGAGGCTCTGGACGCCGGCATTGCCTATCTTACCGAAGACCGCAAGGAACTCGGCCTGTTCCTCGACATGTCGATTTCCGACAATATCAGCATGGGCGTGCTCGCCAGGGACGCGCAGGCCGGCGGCTTGCGCGACTTCGCCACGGCCGAAAGGCGCGCCGCCAAGGCCGTTTCCGACCTCTCCATCCGCACCAGGTCAGTGCAGGCCAATGCTGGCTCGCTGTCGGGCGGCAACCAGCAGAAGGTGTTGCTCGCCCGCCTGCTCGAAACCGAGCCGCGGGTCCTCATCCTCGACGAACCGACCCGCGGCGTCGATGTCGGGGCGAAGTCGGAAATTTACCGGCTGATCGACGATCTCGCCAAGAAGGGCATCGCCATCCTGATGATCTCCAGCGAACTGCCGGAGGTGATCGGCGTCGCCGACCGTGTGCTGGTGATGCGCGACGGCACTATCGCTGGCGAGGTGACGGCATCCGAAGGCCAGCCGCTCAGTCAGGAGGCAATCATGGAACTCGCAACGGGAGCGGCCCAGGGATGACCGATAAGGCAACCGAGATGAGCGCGGGTGACCAGGCGGTCGGCAGGAGCCGGCGGCTGCGCACCGCCTTCGCCGCGCTTGGCATGCTGCCGGTCCTGATCCTTTTGGCGGCCGGCTTCCAGATCATGAACCCGCGCTTCCTCACCGAGACCAACCTGTTGATCGTCACCCAGCAGTCGTCGATCAACATCGTGCTTGCGGCCGGCATGACCTTCGTCATCCTGACCGGCGGCATCGACCTGTCCGTCGGCTCCATTCTTGCCGCCTCGGCGATGGTGGCGGTGATGGTGTCGCTGGTGCCGGAGTGGGGCATGCTCGGCGTGCCGGCGGCCATTCTGGTCGGCCTCGGCTTCGGCGTCATCAACGGGCTGCTCGTCGCCTACATCAAGCTGCCGCCCTTCATCGTCACACTGGGTTCGCTGACCGCCGTACGCGGCGTTGCCCGCCTGCTCGGCCAGGACACCACGGTGTTCAACTCGGACCTGCCGTTCGACTTCATCGGCAACGGGTCGCTGTTCGGCATCCCCTGGCTGGTCATCATCGCTCTGTCGGTCGTGGTGCTGTCCTGGCTGGTGCTCAAGCGCACCGTGCTCGGCACCTGGATCTATGCCGCCGGCGGCAATGCCGAGGCCGCCCGCCTCACCGGCATCAAGGTGCCGCTGGTGCTGCTCTTCGTCTATGGCGTTTCAGGCCTTCTGGCCGGCCTTGGCGGCGCCATGTCGGCGGCCCGGCTCTACGCTGCCAATGGGCTGCAGCTTGGGCAGTCCTACGAACTCGACGCCATCGCCGCGGTCATTCTCGGCGGCACCAGCTTCGTCGGCGGCGTCGGCTCGATCTGGGGCACGCTGATCGGTGGCCTGATCATAGCGGTGCTCTCCAACGGGCTCATCCTGGCCGGTGTTTCGGACATCTGGCAGTACATCATCAAGGGATTGGTCATCATCGTGGCGGTCGCCCTCGACCGCTACAGGCTCCAGGCAGGAGCAAGAACGTGATTGACCTTAGTCGCCGGCGTCAACGACCCGGTTTCATGTAACGCACCGTGAGAGGCGCGGGGCATCAGGAGGAAAACAATGAAGACCATCGCTAAACTGCTCTGCGGCGTTGCGCTCGCGGCCGTCGCCGTCGCACCGGCTTCGGCCAAGGACCTGAACAAGGTCGGCATCTCGGTCGGCCTGCTCGGCAACCCGTTCTTCGTCGCCACCATCAAGGGCATCGAGGACGCGGCCAGGAAGATCAACCCGAACGTCGAGGTGACGTCGGTGTCGGCCGACTACGACCTCAACAAGCAGGTCTCGCAGGTCGACTCGTTCATCGCCGCCGGCGTCGACGTGATCATGCTCAACGCCGTCGACGCCAAGGCGATCGCGCCGGCGGTGAAGAAGGCGCAGGCCGCGGGCATCGTGGTTGCCGCGTTCGACGTTTCAGCGCCGGGCGCCGACGTCACCGTGATGACCAACAACGTCAAGGCCGGCGAAGCGGCCTGCCAGTATCTGGTCGACCACACCGGCGGCAAGGGTGACTATGTCATCCTGAACGGGCCGGCATCGTCGTCGATCCTGGAGCGGGTGAAGGGCTGCAAGGACGTGCTGGCAAAACACCCGGATATCAAGATCCTCTCCGACGACCAGAATGCCGAAGGCTCGCGCGACGGCGGCCTGAAGGTGTTCCAGTCGCTGCTGACCCGTTTCGACAAGATCGACGCGGTGTTCGCCATCAACGATCCGACAGCGATCGGCGCCCAGCTTGCGGCCAAGCAACTCAACCGCGCGGAGTTCATCTTCACCGCGGTCGACGGCGCGCCCGACATCGAGAAGGAACTCGCTTCCGGCACCTCGATGATCAAGGCCTCGGCCTCGCAGGACCCCTATGTGATGGCTGGCCAGTCGTTTCAGATGGCAGCTGAAGTGCTCGCCGGAAAGAAGCCGGCCGAGGCGACGGTGCTGCTCGACCCGCAGCTGATCACGGCCGAGAATCTTAAGGACTACAGGGGCTGGACCGCGGCCCGCTAGCTAAAGCCTCCCAAGGCTGGTGCGGCCGGGTGACCGGCCGCACCAATTTTTGTTTGAGCATCGGATTTTTCCCAACTTTTGGGTCCGATGCTCTCGAACAGCAGGAGACGATCATGTCGCGCATTGGAATCCACTCTTTCGTCTGGTCGGCGAGCTCGGCGCAAGACGATCTGGAACGGACGCTGGCCAACACCAAAGAGTCGGGCTTCGACCTGATCGAATTCTCCTATCTTGACCCCGCCAATGTCGATGTTAGCGGGCTGGCCAAGCGCATCGCCGACCTCGATCTCGGCGTGGCGATCAGCATCGGGCTGCCGCCCGACGGCGACATTTCAAGCGCCGACAAGGCGATTGCCGCGCATGGCGTCGAAATCCTGAAACGCACGATCGCGCTCACCCGCGATCTCGGCGGCCGGAAGGTCGCCGGCATCCTCTCGACCAGCCATGGATTGCAGACTGAGGCGCCGACGCGCGATCAATGGAACCGCAGTGCCGCCACGCTTGCCAAGGTCGCGGACACCGCCAAGGCCGCCGGCGTTACGCTCAACCTCGAGATCGTCAACCGCTTCGAGAGCAATCTGCTCAACACCGCGGCGCAAGGGTTGGCCTTCATCGAGGACACCGGTTCCGACAACATTTTTCTGCATCTCGACACGTTCCATATGAACATCGAGGAGGCCGATATCGGGTTGGCCATCCGCCACGCCGCCAAAAGGATCGGCTATGTTCATATCGGCGAGAGCCATCGTGGCTTCCTCGGCACCGGCAACATCGACTTTGCCGCGATCTTCGATGCGCTGACCGCAATCGGCTATGGCGACGACCTCAGCTTCGAATCCTTCTCGTCGGAGATCGTCGACGAGAACCTGTCGAAGAAAACCGCCATCTGGCGCAATCTGTGGACCGACAATATGGAGCTGGCCCGGCATGCGCGCCGCTTCATCGCCATCGGGCTGGAGACGGCGCGGCGAAAGGCCGAGCTTGTTGGGTCAAGCCATCAGCCTTAGCTTCCGGTTGCGATCCTCAGGCCAGCTCAAAACGTTCCACGGCGCGCATGATGCCACGCAGCTCGGCGAGGCCTTTCAGGCGGCCGATCAAAGAGTAGCCGGGGTTGATCCTGGTCTTGCTGATATCGTCGGCGAGCAGATGGCCATGATCGGGTCGCATGGGAATCCGCCAGTCGGCGCGACCTTCCCTACGGCGGCGCGTCTCTTCCTGCATCAAAGCGAGGATGACAGACGCCATGTCGGTGCCGCCCTCCAGATGCTCGGCTTCATAGAAGGAGCCGTCATCCTCGATGGTTACATTGCGCAGATGGACGAAATGGATCCGGTCGGCGAACTCCTTGACCATGCCGACAATGTCGTTGTCTGCGCGCGTACCGTAGGAGCCGGTGCAGAATGTCAGGCCGTTGGCCGGGCTGTCGACGGCGTTGAGGATGAAACGCGCGTCCTCGGCGGTCGAAACGATCCGTGGCAGGCCATAGAGCGAGAATGGCGGGTCGTCGGGATGGATGCACATGCGCACCCCCTCCTGCTCGGCCACCGGGATGATCTCGCGCAAAAACCAGGCAAGATTGTCGCGCAGTTCCTTCGGCCCGATCGATTCATATTCCGCCAATGCCTCGCGAAAACCATCACGGTCGTAGCTGCGCTCGGTCGCCGGCAGGCCGGCAATGAGATTGCGCTCGATCCTGTCGATCTGCCCTTCGCTCAATTCCTTCAGTCGCGATGCCGCTTCCGCGATACGTGCCGCGCTGTAGCCGAATTCGGCATTCCGGCGCTTCAGGACGAACAGGTCATAGGCGGCAAAATCGATCGCATCGAACCGCAGTGCGTAGCCCGTCGTTGGAAGCCGATAGGCAAGGTCGGTGCGGGTCCAGTCGACCACCGGCATGAAGTTATAGCAGATCGTCGCAATGCGGGCCTTGGCGAGCGCACGGATCGTGTCCTTGTACCAGCCGGCATAGCGAAGCCGTTCCGCCGAGCCGATCTTGATCGAATTGTGGACGGGGATGCTTTCCACAACCGACCAGGTCAGCCCTTCGGCCTCGATGATCCGCTTGCGCTCCAAAATGTCCGTCAAAGGCCAGGCGCGGCCGTCATAGATATCATGCAGGGCAGATACAATGCCGGTGGCTCCGGCCTGCTTGACATGATCGAGCGTCACCGGGTCGTCAGGGCCATACCAGCGCCAGCATCGTTCCATCGAGGCTTTCCTTTGCGATAAAACGAAACCGTATTGTTGGGCCACAACGGAAGTCAAATTATGGGAGTTTGCGCAATGAAGGATTTCGACGGCAAGATCGCTCTGGTGACGGGGACGACCGGGATCGGCCTGGCGACCGCCAGACGTCTTGCGGCGGGCGGCGCGGCGATCATCGCCTGCGGCATCGACCGCGCGGCCAACACGGCGATGAGAGCGGAACTGGACAGCTCTGGCGCCGAGGCGCTGGTCGTGGCCGTCGACGTCTCCGTCCCTGATCAGGTCCGCGACGCGGTCGCAGCCGGTGTCGAGCGGTTCGGCGGCCTCGATATCATCGTCAATTCCGCGGCGGTCCATCCGTATGGCACCGCTGTTAGCACCGATTTCGACATCTGGAACCGGGCGATGTCCGTCAATGTCGGCTCGATCTACCTGACCGCGCATTTCGGTATTCCGGAAATGATCAGGCGAGGCGGCGGCGCCATCGTCAACGTGGCTTCGGTGCAAGGTTTCGCCTGCCAGCAGAACGTCGCCGCCTATGCCACGACCAAGGGTGCCATCCACACATTGACGCGCGCTCTGGCGCTCGACCACGCGCGCTCCGGCATTCGCGTCAATTCCGTCAGCCCGGGCTCGATCCGCACCCCGATCCTGGAAAAGGCGGCGCGCGGCGAAAACGGCACCGACGCCGATGTCGATGCCGCCTACAGGCGCTTCGGCGAAGCGCACCCTATCGGGCGCATCGGCGAGCCGGAGGAAGTGGCGGAACTCATCGCCTTTCTGTGTTCGTCGAAAGCCGGGTTCTGCACCGGCGCGGACTACAGGATCGATGGCGGCCTGACTGCCGGCATCGGCGTAAAGTAGAACGGGGGCGTGAAGCAGAACGGGAAGATCGGTCTCGGCTTTACGGGAGAAATTGTCATCGGACGATTTTCGGTCAGCCGCCACACGCAGCACCGGCGGCGAACCAATAGCGCATAACATGCGCGAGTGCGAATACTGCACTTGCAGCCGGTTCAACCGTCTGATTCCCTTGGTCACGCTCGGCTGTCCTGATTCGCGCACTGTCCAAAGTCTTTGCAGTGCGCCGGGAACAAGCCTTCCACCGACCGCTGCGCTTGCGCATTCAAGGGGAGAGACGGCAAATGAACACTGCAACGAGGCCGGAGATCTCGGAGATGAGGCCCAAGATATCCGTCATCGGGGTTGGCGGCGGTGGCGGCAACGCCATCAACAACATGATCGCCGAAGGCTTGCAGGGCACCGAGTTTATCGTTGCCAACACCGATGCCCAGGCGCTCACCATGTCGAAGGCAACGCGGCTGATCCAATTGGGAGCGCACGTCACGGAAGGCCTTGGTGCAGGATCCCTGCCCGAGGTCGGCCATGCCGCGGCCGTGGAATCGATCGACGAAATCATGGACCATCTTGCGGGAACGCATATGTGCTTCGTGACCGCGGGCATGGGAGGCGGAACTGGAACCGGTGCAGCACCGGTCATAGCGCAGGCCGCGCGCAACGCGGGAATACTGACCGTGGCCGTCGTGACCAAGCCGTTCGTCTTCGAAGGAAACCGCCGAATGCATGCCGCCAATGAGGGCATCGAGCGGCTGCGCGAAAGCGCCGATACCGTCATCGTCATACCGAACCAGAACCTCTTCAGGATCGCCGATGCCAAGACGACCTTCGCGGACGCTTTCGCCATGGCGGACCGCGTTCTCTACGCCGGCGTCGGCTGCATCACCGATCTCATCGTCAAGGAAGGCCTGATCAATCTCGACTTTGCTGATGTGAAGTCGGTGATGCGCGATATGGGTCGCGCGATGATGGGGACCGGCGAAGCCACCGGGGAGGACCGCGCCAGGAAGGCAGCCGAAGCGGCGATCGCAAACCCGCTTCTCGACGAAGCGTCGATGATGGGCGCCAAGGGCGTCCTTGTCTCGATATCGGGAGGCACTGACATGACGCTGTTCGAGGTCGACGAAGCCGCCACCCGCATCCGCGAGGAGGTCGACGCCGATGCCGACATCATCGTCGGCGCCATTTTCGACAAGGCGCTCGCAGGGAAATTCAGGGTGTCGGTCGTTGCGACGGGATTGCGGCGGGGGCTCGAGATTCCGCTGGCGGTGGGGTTGGAAAACCGTGTCAACTGAACCAGCGCCATGGCAGCGCCGGCGGTAGCAATTCGACTTGAAAATCCGCCGCTCCGGAAACCGCCGCCAAACGGTGGTCGCGCGGAACGCCCAACCGCAATTGTTGCGGGATAGCCTGCGGAGCAAGTTATCGGTTTTGCCTGCGCGACTCTTGCTGTCGAATTGGAACGCCGGCCAGCGCTCATGACACCGGCCGCGTGAACAGGGTGCGGAACAGCTCCTCAGCCCGTCGCAGGCCCTCATCTGTCAGAACCACCGATTTCGCCTTGTTTGCTGGATTGGCGATCAGCCCCTTCTGGTGCAAGCGATCCAGAGCATCCCAATCCATTCCCTTCCAGGCGCGCCTCTCTTCGTGCAGCGTTAGCCAAAGCAGGCCCAGAACGGTATTGTCGATTTTTTCGGTGTCGATCTCCATGCCATGCAGTTTAACACGGGAAGACGGCGCCTGCCGAGACCGACTCCGTCGGGTAACTCGATGAGGATCAAACTGGCCGCGCCAGGCCGCAAACACAAAACGGCCCGCACTGAGGCGGGCCGTTTTGTGGATTTGGTTGCGGGGACAGGATTTGAACCTGTGACCTTCAGGTTATGAGCCTGACGAGC